>JAEUPH010000326.1 GCA_016790395.1 Rubrivivax sp.
TAGCGGCGCATCGGCGGCGCCCAGTGGCGCATGTTGCTCATGTTGATGGCGAATTCCTTCGTGTCCTCGGGAATGCGCAGGTTTGCTTCGGTCAGCACCCACGAGCCCATCTCGCGGTCGAGCGTGAACACGGCGACACCGTTGCCGACGGTCAGCACCAGCTGCGTCTGCGGGCCGTAGACGCAGTAGCCGGCCGCCGCCTGGAAGCGCCCGGGTTGCAGGAAGTCGTCCTCGCCGACGCCGTGGTGGTGGCCGACCTTGCGCAGCACCGAGAAGATGGTGCCGATCGAGACGTTGACATCGATGTTGCTCGAGCCGTCGAGCGGGTCGAACAGCAGCAGGTACTCGCCCTGCGGGTAGCGGTTGGGCACGACGTGGATGGAGTCCATCTCCTCGCTGGCCATGGCCGCCAGGTGGCCGCCCCACTCGTTGGCCTCGATCAGCACCTCGTTGCTGATGATGTCCAGCTTCTTCTGGATCTCGCCCTGCACGTTCTCGCTGGCGGCACTGCCCAGCACGTCGCCCAGGGCGCCCTTGTTCACCGAGATGGCGATGCGCTTGCACGCGCGGGCGACGACCTCGATCAGCAGCCGCAGTTCGGGCGGGATGCGCCCGTGCTCGCGTTGCTGTTCGACGAGGTACTGCGTGAGGCTGATGCGTTTGCTCATGGTGCAGGCGGGTTCAGAGGGTCTCGAGGGCGCGGCCGACGATCTCGCGCACGTCGCTGCTGAGGTCGGCCTTGGCCGCCACGCGCGAGATGGCCTCGCGCGCGGCACTGCGGTAGGGCTCGGCCAGCGAAGCCCAGCGGTCCATGGCGCGCGCCAGGCGGCCGGCCACGTGCGGGTTGAGTGCGTCCAGTTCCAGCAGCTTCTCGGACCACAGCACGTAGCCGGCGGCGTCGGCGCGGTGGAAGGCAGCCGGGTTGCCCGAGCACAGCGCGTTCAGCAGGCTGCGCACGCGGTTCGGGTTCTTGAGCGAGAAGTCAGGGTGCTGCAGCAGCGCCTTGGCACGCGCGAAGCTGCGGCCGCCACTTTCGCCATGCACCTCGGGCACGGGTTCGGGAATGCGGGCCTGCAGCGAGAACCACTTGTCCAGCAGCAGTGCGTCGCCCTGGGCCAGGGCATGGAAACGGCTGATGACCTGGTCCGACAGCGGCGAGTGCGCCTCCAGCAGCGCCTGCGCGGCGCCCAGGCGGTCGGTCATGTTGCCGGCGTCCTTGAAGCGCTGGTAGGCGCGACCCTGCCACACGGCATCGCCCTTGCGCACGGCGTCCAGGCACAGCATGCCCAGGGCCAGATTGGCCAGCGCCCGCGGGCCCGACTGCGCGGGAAGGGGCTGGTAGCCGCCACTGACCTGGTGCGCTTCGAAGGCCCAGGCCCAGTCCTCGTGCAGCACCTCGGCCATGGCGGCGCGCCACTGCTCGCGCACGGCGTGGATGCGCTGAGGGTCGGCCGGGCTGAGCTGCTCGGCGATGTAGCTTTCGCTGGGCGGCACCAGCGCCAGGGCCTTGAAGGCGGGGTCCAGCGCTGGGTCGCGCAGCACGCTGCGCAATGCACGCGCCAGGGCCTCGTCCAGCAGCGGTGCACTGCCGCCGTTCAGCGCGCGAAGCAGGCGCGCCAGCATCAGGCGCTGGCCGGCCTCCCAGCGGTTGAAGGAGTCGCGGTCGTGCGCGAGCAGGATCACGCGCTCCACGTCCGAGAGGCCATCGTCCAGCCGCACCGGCGCCGAGAACCCGCGCAGCAGCGAAGGCACGGGCTGGCGCTCGATGTTCTCGAACACGAAGCTCTGCTCGGCATCATCCAGCACCAGCAGGCGCTCGGGCGCCAGTTCGCTGCCATCGGCGCCCAGCAGGCCCACGACGACGGGGATCACGAAGGGCAGCTTGCTCGGCTGGCCGGGGCTGGGCTCGCTGCTCTGGCTGAGCGTGAGCGTGTAGCGCCTCGCCTCGAAGTCGTGCTGGCCGCGCGCGGTGACGCGCGGCGTGCCGGCCTGGCCGTACCAGCGCTTGAAGGCGTCCAGCCGCACCGCGAGTTCGCTGCCCGGGTTGGCATCGGCGATGGCCTGCGCGAAGTCGTCGCAGGTGACGGCCTGGCCGTCGTGGCGCTGGAAGTACAGCGCCATGCCTTGCCGGAAGCCCTCGCGGCCCACCAGCGTGTGCATCATGCGCACCACCTCCGCGCCCTTCTCGTAGACGGTGGGGGTGTAGAAGTTGTCGATGGCGATGTAGCTGTCCGGGCGCACCGGGTGCGCCATGGGGCCGGCGTCCTCGGGGAACTGCGAGGCGCGCAGTTGCAGCACGTCCTCGATGCGCTTGACGGCGCGCGCCGACGCGCCGCCCGCCATGTCCATGCTGAACTCCTGGTCGCGGAAGACGGTGAGGCCTTCCTTCAGGCTGAGCTGGAACCAGTCGCGGCAGGTGATGCGGTTGCCGGTCCAGTTGTGGAAGTACTCATGGGCGATGACGCTCTCGATGGCCGTGAAATCGGCATCGGTGGCGGTGGCAGGGCTGGCCAGCAACAGCTTGGTGTTGAACAGGTTCAGGCCCTTGTTCTCCATCGCGCCACCGTTGAAGTCCTCGGTGCCGACGACCATGAAGCGTTCGAGGTCCAGCGGCAGGCCGAAGCGGGCTTCGTCCCACACCACGCTGGCCACCAGCGCGTTCATCGCGTGCTCGGTCTTCTCCAGGTCGCCGGGGCGGACGTAGATCTGCAGCAGGTGGTCCTTGCCGCCGCGCGTGCGGATGCGCTGCTCGCGCGCCACCAGGCGGCCGGCGACCAGCGCGAATAGGTAGCTGGGCTTGGGGAAGGGGTCGTGCCACTTCGCGAAGTGGCGGCCGTTGTCCAGATCACCCTGCTCCAGGAGGTTGCCGTTGCTCAGCAGCACCGGGTACTTTGCCTTGTCGGCGCGCAGCAGCACCGTGTAGACGGCCATCACGTCGGGCCGGTCCAGGAAGTAGGTGATGCGGCGGAAGCCCTCGGCCTCGCACTGCGTGAAGAAGCCGCCTTGGCTGGTGTACAGGCCCGACAGCTCGGTGTTCTTCTCCGGGCAGCAGGTGTTGCGCAGTTCCAGCGTGAAGGCGTCGGCCTCGGGCGGGTTGTCGATGACGAGTTCATCGCCTTCGTGGCGGAAGGCCACGCTCTGGCCGTCGGCCTGCACACGCAGCAGCGTCAGTTCCTCGCCATGCAGGCGCAGCGGGCCGCGCGGCGCGGCGGGATTGCGCTCGATGCGCAGCTTGCTGCCGACGATGGTCTTTGCCGGGTCCAGGTCGAAGGTGAGTTCGGCCGTGCGGATGGTGAAGGCCGGGGCCGCATAGGCCTCGCGGTGCACGAGGGTGGTGGACGATTCACGCATGGGGATCGTGTCTCCGGTTTCCGTTCTTGTGGCGGTGCAGGTTCAGCAGGTCTGGATCACAGGCCCTGCTTGAGGCTGGCTTCGATGAAGGGGTCGAGGTCGCCGTCGAGCACCTTCTGCGTGTTGCTGATCTCGACGTTGGTGCGCAGGTCCTTGATGCGGCTCTGGTCCAGCACGTAGCTGCGGATCTGGTGGCCCCAGCCGACGTCGGTCTTGGTGTCTTCCAGCTTCTGCTGCTCTTCCATGCGCTTGCGCATCTCGTGGTCGTACAGGCGGCTGCGCAGCCGCTTCCAGGCCACGTCCCGGTTGCTGTGCTGGCTGCGACCGTCCTGGCACTGGACCACGATGCCGGTGGGGATGTGCGTCAGGCGCACCGCCGAGTCGGTCTTGTTGATGTGCTGGCCGCCGGCGCCCGACGCGCGGAAGGTGTCGGTGCGCACGTCGGCCGGGTTGATGTCGATCTCGATGGAGTCGTCGATCTCCGGGTAGACGAAGAGCGAGGCGAAGCTCGTGTGGCGGCCGCCTGCCGAATCGAACGGGCTCTTGCGCACCAGGCGGTGCACGCCGGTCTCGGTGCGCAGGTGGCCGAAGGCGTAGTCGCCCTCCACCTTGATGGTGGCGCTCTTGATGCCGGCCACGTCGCCCGGCGTCTCGTCTTCCATCGTGGCCTTGAAGCCCTTGCGCTCGCAGTACTTCAGGTACTGGCGCAGCAGCATGCTGGCCCAGTCCATGGCCTCGGTGCCGCCGGCACCCGCCTGGATGTCGATGAAGCAGTTGCTGGGGTCGGCCGGGTTGCTGAACATGCGGCGGAACTCCAGCTGTTCCACCGTCTCACGCAGCGCGTTCGCTTCTGCCTCGATGGCCAGCAGGCCCGCGTCGTCGCCCTCGGCCTTGCTCATCTCGAAGAGCTCGGAGTTGTCCGAGAGGTTGCTGGTGAGGTGGTCGATGGTCTCGACCACGGTCTCCAGCGTCTTCTTCTCCTTGCCCAGTTCCTGGGCGCGCTTGGGTTCGTTCCAGACCGCGGGGTTCTCCAGCGCGGCGTTGACCTCGTTCAGCCGCAGCGACTTGCGGTCGTAGTCAAAGATACCCCCGGAGCTGCTGGGTGCGGGCGCTCAGGTCGGCGAGCAGCGTGCCGATCGAGTTGATGTGTTCGACGTCCATGGTGTTCCCGGGTGCGTTCAGCAAACCGGAAATTCTCTCACGCCAGGTGGCGGGCAAGATGGGTGGCCAGGGCCTCGGGCTGGTCGTGGTGCAGCATGTGGCCGCAGGGGGCCAGGCACACGCGCTCGACTTGCGGCACCACCTTCAGCCGCTCGTGGAACTCGGCCAGCGTGTAGCGCTGGCCCCACCACTTCGCGACGTCGGTGCGGTCGCCCTCGGCCCACAGCAGCGGCGCGGTGATCAGCTTCCAGGCTTCCAGCACCTCGTCCACCTGGTAGAGCACCGGGTTCACGCGCTTGTGCGCGGGGTCGCCCAGGATGCGCCAGCGGCCGTCCGCCGCCGGCGCCGACCAGTGCGGCGCCAGCCAGGCCGCCTTGTCCGCGCTGAGCAGCGGGTTGTTCTTCTGCAGGCGCTCGGCCACCTCGTCGATGCTGGCGTAGTCGCGCAGCGCCTGCGGCGTCTTCAGCTCGTCCAGCCACTGCAGAAGCCGCTTCGGCGCCTGGCGCGGCTGCGTGCGGGGCAGGCCGAAGCCTTCCAGGTTGACGAGCCGCCGGATGCGCGCCGGGCGCAGGCCGGCGTAGCTCATGACGACGTTGCCGCCCATGCTGTGGCCCAGCAGGTCGATGGGCCCGACGGGCACCAGCGCATCCAGCAGCGCGTCCAGGTCGGCCAGGTAGTCGGGAAACCAGTAGCTGTCGGCACCCGGGGTCTCCGTGAAGCCGAAGCCGCGCCAGTCGGGCGCGATCACCCAGCGGTCGAAGCCTTCGGCCGCGGCGAGCGCGTCGACGGCGAACTGGAACGAGGCCGCCACGTCCATCCAGCCGTGCAGCATCACCAGAGGCGGGCGCTCGGGCGTGGCGAGTGCGGCGCTGCCCCATTGCAGCACGTGGTAGCGCAGGCCGCGGAGCGGCACGAAGGACGAGACGGCGGCTCGGCGCACGCGGTACGGGGCAGGGCTCATGGCGCGATTTTCGGCGAGGCGAGAATCCCCGCATGAACGCACCGCTCCACACCCTGCGCGCCGCCACCCCGGCCGACCTGCCGGCCATCGTCGGCCTCATCCGCGAGCTGGCGGTGTTCGAACAGCTGGAGCACCTGGTGGTGGTCACGCCGGAGTCGCTGCAGCCGCACCTCTTCGGTGCGCGGCCGGTGGCCGAGGCGGTGGTGGGCGAGGTGGACGGTCAGGTGGTCGCCTTCGCACTCTTCTTCACCAACTTCAGCACTTTCCTCGGGCAGCCGGGGCTCTACCTGGAGGACCTGTACGTGCAGCCCGCGCACCGCGGCAGCGGCTTGGGCAAGGCCCTGCTGCAGCACCTGGGGGCGCTGGCCGTGGAACGCGGCTGCGGACGATTCGAGTGGAGCGTGCTCGACTGGAACGAGAACGCCATCCGCTTCTACGAGAAGATGGGCGCCACGGTGATGCCCGACTGGCGCATCTGCCGCGTCACTGGCGCAGCGCTTCAGCGCTTCGGGCGCGCCGGATCAGCCCGTGACCAGGGCGGCCAGGTCGTCCAGCGAGTGCCCCGGTGACACCTGCTGCGGGCCCACGGCGGCCAGCACGGCGCAGTGGCGGCCGTCGGTGGCGCGACGCTCGGGCGCGGCCAGCGGCGTGCCGCGCGGCGTCGTGAGGCAGGCCACCACCGGCGTGGTGATGGTTTCGCCCCGCTGCACCACGACGGCCAGTTCACCCGTGCTCAGCCGCACGAAGCAACCGGGCGGGTAGATGCCGAATTCGCGCACCAGGGCCGTGGTCATCGGGTGGCCGGGGTCCTGCATGAACATCTGGCGGCCGGCCAGGTCGGCGGCCAGCGCGTCGCGGCTGGCGCGCGAGGCCAGCTTGGCGGTGTAGACGTCGGCGCGGCGTGCCAGGGTGGCCAGGTCGCCGACGGCCGTCAGGCCGGTGGGGTAGCCGCTGCCGTCGTCCTGCTCGTGGTGGTGCAGCACGGCATGCAGCCAGGCCTCGTCGGCGACGCCGGCCAGTTCCAGCATGCGCACGCTGCGCATCGGGTGCGTCTGCAGCGCCACGCGCTGGGCCGGCGTGGGGGGCGTGGTCTGGTGTGCCAGCTGGCCCTGCAGTTCCAGCATCGAGAGGTTCATGGTCAGCGCGACCTTGAAGCTGCGCTCGCACTGGGCGGCATCCCAGCCCAGGCGCTGCGACACCAGGAAGGCCGTGATCGCGGTCTGCATGGAGCGCTGCGCGCCGTACTCCGTGTCGGCGCCGGCGCCCTGCCGCAGCACCTGGAAGATGGCCAGGTCGGGGTCGCGTTCCACCAGGGCCTGCACGGGTCTGGCGGCATCGTCCAGCGCGTCACGGAAGCTGCCGTCGGGGCTGGCCGTCAAGGCCTGGGAGATCCCGCTCAACCCGCGTTGCCACAGGCGTGGAAGCTCGCCGCGCGGCGCCTTCATGACTTCGTCTCGCGCCGTTTGCAGTTCTGCCAGGTCCACCAGGGCGCCGCGCTGCAGCAAAGCCGCGAGTTGCTCCTGGCTCTCCACGTGCTGGCCGCGGGCCAGCAGCAGGGTACGGTCGGCGTCGCGCACGTTGAAGGGCAGCGGCGCTCCCAGTTGAAGCCGGTGCCGGACATCGGAGAGGGCGACGAGTTGCATGGCGGAATTGAGTGGCGTCCTTGGATGGCAACTTCGGCCCGGGTCAGGGAAACTTGACCGGCCTGACCCGGGAAGGGCCCGGTCCTCGGCAGGGCGTGACGTGCTTAAAGTGCCGGGCATGACGCCCGAGACCGACTTTCATGCACGACTGCACGGTGGCTTCTGCTGGCAGGTGCCGGCCCGTTTCAACATCGCGCAGGTCTGCTGCGCGCGCTGGGCGCAGGGGCGCTCGAGCGCGAAGGTGGCCGTGTCCTGGGAGCATGAAGATGGCCGCCACGGCACGCTGAGCTATGGTGAGCTCCAGCGTCAGGCCCACCGCCTGAGCCACGCGCTGCGCCGCCGCGGCGTGCAGCGCGGCGACCGTGTGGCCGTGGTCATGCCGCAGCGGGCCGAGACGGCCATCGCGCACATGGCGATCTACCAGTTGGGCGCGGTGGCGATGCCGCTGTCCATGCTGTTCGGCCCCGAGGCGCTGGCCTTCCGCCTGCAGGACAGTGGCGCCGGGCTGGCGCTGGTGGACGAGACGGCCATTGCCACCGTGCGCGCGGTGCGTGCCGAGTGCCCGGCGCTGCGCACGCTGGTTGCGGTGGGCGCCGCGGCGGGGCAGGGCGACGCAGACTGGGCCGACGAACTGGGCAGCGGCGATGTGCCTTTCGCGCCGGAAGACACCGCCTGCGACGATCCCGCCGTGCTCATCTACACCAGCGGCACCACCGGCCCCCCCAAGGGTGCGCTCATCCCGCACCGGGCGCTCATCGGCAACCTGCCGGGCTTCGTGTGCAGCCAGAACTGGTTCGGCAGCGGCCGGGACGAAGTCTTCTGGAGCCCGGCCGACTGGGCCTGGACGGGCGGCCTGATGGACGCGCTCCTGCCCAGCCTCTACTTCGGCCGCCGCATCGTCGCTTTCCAGGGCCGCTTCGGGCCCGAGCGCGCTTTCGAGCTGATGCAGCGCCATCGTGTCACGCACAGCTTCCTGTTCCCCACGGCGCTGAAGGCCATGATGAAGGCCGTGCCGGCGCCGCGCGAGCGCTACCGCTTGCAGTTGCGGGCTGTCATGAGCGCCGGCGAAGCCGTGGGCGACGCCGTCTTCCACTGGTGCCGCAAGGCGCTGGGCGTCACCGTCAACGAGATGTTCGGCCAGACGGAGATCAACTACATCGTCGGCAACTGCGGCGGCTTCGTCGGCGCAGACGGCCGCCGCCGCCCCGGCTGGCCGGCACGCCCGGGCAGCATGGGCCGGGCTTACCCAGGGCACCGTGTGGCCGTGATCGACGATGCGGGCCAGGAATGCCCGCGCGGCACACCCGGCGATGTGGCCGTGCACCGCCAGGACGTGCACGGCCGACCCGACCCCGTGTTCTTCCTGGGCTACTGGAACCAGCCGCGCGCCACCGCGGCCAAGTTCACCGGCAGCCCGGCCGACAGCTGGTGCCGCACCGGCGACACGGCGGTCATGGATGACGACGGTTACCTCTGGTACCAGGGCCGCAGCGACGACGTCTTCAAGGCCGCGGGCTACCGCATCGGGCCCAGCGAGATCGAGAACTGTCTCGTCAAGCACCCGGCGGTGGCCAACGCCGCGGTGGTGCCCAAGCCCGACGCCGAGCGCGGCGCCGTGGTCAAGGCCTACGTGGTGCTGGCCCCCGGCCACCAGGGCGGTGAGGCGCTGGTGCAGGCCCTGCAGGCCCACGTGCGCGGGCGGCTGGCACCCTACGAGTACCCGAAGGACATCGAGTTCATCGAGGTCCTGCCCATGACCACCACGGGCAAGGTGCAGCGGCGCGTCCTGCGGCTGCAGGAAGAAGAGCGGGCGCGGTCCGCGGGCCGCGCCTGAACTCAGCAGCCGCGCGGCCGCTTGGCGATCCAGGGCCGGGCACCCGCAGCGCGGTTGAAGGGGTCCAACTGGTCGCTGCGCGAACGCTCGACGTCCACGCAGGTGCTGCCGCGCCGGAAACGGACCTGGTCGTCGCCCAGGCGCTCCTCCCGCCACTCGCCGTCGCCGCCCATGGCGTCGCGCAGGCGCTGTTCGAAGCTGGCGCGCGGGGTGTTGGCGCGCGGGTCGTCCAGGGCCGGTGAGCGCACGCGCCATGGCGCGCTGGCCGAGCGGGGCAGGCGCAGGTCCAGGGGCACGGGCGCTGGCGCTGGCGCCGTGGCGCTCTGCGCTGCCGCGGGTGGGGCGTTCGGTGCGCTGGGGGCTTCCGTGGTGATGGCGGCGACGTCAGGCCAGCGTGCAGCCTCCAGGGTAGGCGCCGTTGTGCGCCTGGGGCTCGGCAGTGCGGTGGCGGCGGGCGCGGACGGGCGCGGTGCGTCGATCAGTCTCACGAGCAGCGGCGCGCGGGCCGGCCAGGGCGCCACCCGGTCCCGCCACACGCCCAGGCGCAGCAGGGCCAGGCCCAGCAGCCCGTGCAGCAGCAGCACGCCCAGGGCCACACCGGCACCCGCCCGCGCCGACCCGCTGGGGCACACTCGTCGCCATTGCAACCACTTCAGTTTCGAGGGGACAGGCGGCATGAGGTGCGGGTGATGGGCGTGCTCGCGGGTGGACACGGCCGCGATGCGTTCGGTTCCCGTGCGGGGCACCCGTTCGTCCGATTGCCCGCTTGCCCACGGGCTTGGTGCTCGGCTTCTGCCGAGGCCGCCATCAGCGACATTCGCTGCCGCCGGCGCGACCCGGTGCAGTGACAATCGCCTCTTCGAACCGCTGAATCCCCGAAGCCCTTCTTCATGGCCAACCTCATCGTCCACGGCGGCACGCCGCTCTCCGGCCGCATCGTCCCCAGCGCGAACAAGAACGCGGTGCTGCCCATCCTGTGCAGCACGCTGCTCTCGCGCGAGCCCATCCAGCTGCTGGGCATCCCCGAGATCACCGATGTGCGCAAGATCGTCGAGATCTTCCGCAGCCTGGGCAGCCAGGTCAGCGTCGACTACACGACCGGCGTGCTGGACGTCCACCACAAGGACACGCAGTTCGACCCCCAGCGCCACCACCTGCCGGAGGAGATGCGTTCCAGCGTGATGCTGGTGCCGCCGCTGCTGGCCCGCTTCGGCGTGGCGCGCATCGAGAACGACGTGCAGGGCTGCACCCTGGGCGTGCGCGAGATCGACCCGCACGTGGAGGTGATGGAGCGCTTCGGCTGCACGGTCGAGCGGCGCCGCGAAGCGCTGATCATCCGCGCCGAAGGGGGCCTCAAGGCCAACCACCACTGGCTGGACTACGCCAGCGTCACCACCACCGAGAACTTCGTGCTCTGCGCGGCATTGGCCAGCGGCACCAGCACGCTGATGAACGCCGCCAGCGAGCCGCACGTGCAGGAGTTCTGCACCTTCATGGCGATGCTGGGCGCGCAGATCGAAGGCATCGGCACCAGCAAGCTCACGGTGCACGGCGTTGGCGCGCTGAAGGGCGGCGAGTTCCGCTTTGCCGAGGACTTCCACGAGGCCGTCACCTTCATGGCGCTGGGCGCCATCACCGGCGGCAGCATCACGGTGAAGAACTCGGCGCCCGAGCAGTTCCCGCTGATCGACCGCACCTTCGCCAAGTTCGGCGTGCAGGTGATCCACGAGAACGGCTGGAGCCGCGCCGTGGTGGACGGCCCGCTGAAGGTGCGCGAGCCCTTCACCAAGAACATCCTGCAGAAGATCGAGGCCGCGCCCTGGCCCTACCTGCCGGTGGACCTGCTGCCCATCTTCGTGGCCCTGGGCGTGCGCGCCGAAGGCAGCGTGATGTACTGGAACAAGGTCTACGAAGGCGCCATGGGCTGGACCAGCGAGCTCAGCAAGTTCGGCGCCCACGCCTTCATGGCCGACCCGCACCGCATCATCACCTTCGGCGGCAAGACGCTGACGCCGGCCGAGGTGGAGAGCCCCTACATCATCCGCGTGGCCATCGCGCTGCTGATGCTGGCCGCCAGCATCCCCGGCAGGAGCACGATCAAGAACGCCACGCCGGTGCGGCGTGCGCATCCGAAGTTCGCCGAGAACATCCGCATGCTGGGCGCGCAGATCGAGTGGGTCGAGGGAGACTGAAGCCGCGATGGCGAAGAAGGACAAGCACGTCAGCGAGACGCCGGCCACGCAGATGCTGCGTGGCGCCGGCGTGAGCTTCACCGAGCACCCTTACGACTATGTGGACCATGGGGGCACGGCCGAAAGCGCGAAGCAGCTGGGCGTGGACGAGCATGCCGTGGTCAAGACGCTGGTGATGCAGGACGAGAAGGCCCAGCCGCTCATCGTGCTGATGCACGGTGACCGTTCCGTCAGCACCAAGAACCTGGCGCGAGAGATCGGCGCCAAGAGCGTGGAGCCCTGCAAGCCCGAGGTGGCGCAGCGCCACAGCGGCTACCTGGTGGGCGGCACCTCGCCTTTCGGCGTGCGCAAGGCCATGCCGGTGTACGTGGAAGCCAGCGTGCTGGCGCTGCCGAAGATCCACATCAATGGCGGGCGGCGCGGCTACCTGGTGGGGATCGAGCCCGCCGTGCTGACGCAACTGCTGGGCGCCAAGCCCGTGAACTGCGCGCTGGCTTGAAGCGTGCGCGGCACCGTGCCGCTTAGCATGCGGCGATGAAGACTTCTGCAATCGCCGCCCTGGCCACCGGGATGCTGGCGTTCCAAGTGATGGCCCAGACTCCCACGCCGCCCGTCGCCCAGCGCATTCCCTACACCGTGAAGAGCCCGCACGGCGACCGGGTGGACGAGTACTACTGGCTGCGCGACGACGACCCCAAGGCCAAGCGCCCCGAGGTCATGGCCTACTTGCAGGCCGAGAACGCGCACACGGCCGCCGTGATGGCGCCACTGGCCGGCCTGCAGCAGACCCTGGTGGCCGAGATGAAGGCGCGCATCCAACCCGACGAAAGCACGCCGCCGGCCTACGAATCAGGCTGGTGGACCTGGACGGAGTTCGCGCCGGGCGAGGACTACCCGCGCTACTTCCGCCAGCGCGGCACGCCGGAACGGCCCGATGCCAAGGCGCCACGGGAACTGATGCTGGACGTGCCCGCGCTGGCGAAGGGCCACGCCTTCTACCGCGTCGGCGAGAAAGCGCTCAGCCCCGACGGCCGCATCCTGGCCTGGGCGGAAGACACGAACGGCCGCCGCATCCACACCTTGCGCTTCCGCGACCTGGCCGCCGGCCGCGACCTGCCCGACCGCGTGACCGGCGCACTGGAAGACATCGTCTGGGCGGCCGACAACCGCACGCTCTTCTACGTCAAGCAGGACCCGGTGACGCTGCAGAGCGGCCCCGTCTACCGCCACGTTCTGGGCACCGATGCTTCGCAGGACGTGAAGGTCTACGAGGAAGCCGACAAGACGCTGTTCGTGGAGCTGAAGCCTTCGGCGTCGCGCCGCTTCGTCATCATCTTCATGCGCGGTGGCGACATGAGCGAGACGCGCGCCGTGCGCGCCGACCGTCCCGACAGTCCGGTGCAGACCATCCTGGCCCGCCAGAGCGGCATCCGTCACGGCGCCGACCACATCGGCAAGCGCTGGATCTTCCGCACCGCCGAGGGCGCGCCGAACTTCCGGCTGGTGAGCGCGCCCGAGGGCGCCACCGAGGTGCGCAGCGCCTGGCGCACGCTGGTGCCGGGCCGCGACGACGCCACGCTGGAGGGCTTCGCGCTGTTCGACGGTGCCATCGCGCTGCAGGAGCGGGTGGACGGCGAGCGGCGGCTGCGGCTGCTGGTGAACGGCAGGTCCAAGCCGGTGGCCACGCCGGCCGGCACCACCGTGACGCTGGCCGCGGCGCCCGATGCGAGGGCGGCGCATGTGCGCTTCGGCCTGGGCTCGCTGGTGATGCCACAGGCCACCTGGGACCTGCACCTCAAGAGCGGCGAGCGCATCCTGCGCAAGCAGCGCCAGGTGCCCGGCTTCGACCCCGCGCGCTACGCCACCGAGCGCCTGTGGGCGCCGGCGCGTGACGGCAAGAGAGTGCCCGTGACGCTGGCCTGGCGACGCGACAAGGCGCGGCCCGACGGTTCGGCGCCGCTGCTGGTCTACGGCTACGGAGCCTATGGCGCTTCGAGCGACCCCTTCTTCAACCCCAACCGCGTGAGCCTGCTGGACCGCGGCTTCGTCTACGCCATCGCCCACGTGCGTGGCGGCGCCGACCTGGGCGAGGCCTGGTTCGAGGACGGCCGCAAGTTCAACAAGAAGAACAGCTTCAACGACTTCGTCGATGCCACCGATGCCTTGGTGAAGGCGGGCTGGGGCGCCAAGGACCGGGTCTTCGCGGCCGGTGGTTCGGCCGGCGGTCTGCTGATGGGCGCGGTGGCCAACCAGGCGCCCGAGCGCTACCGCGGCATGCTGGTGGCCGTGCCTTTCGTCGACGTGGTGACGACCATGCTGGACGAGAGCATTCCGCTCACCACCAACGAATACTCGCAGTGGGGCGACCCGCGGCAGAAGGCGGCCTACGACTACATGCTGTCGTACTCGCCCTACGACCAGCTGCGCGCCCAGGCCTACCCGGCGATGTACGTCAGCACCGGGCTGTGGGATTCGCAGGTGCAGTACTACGAACCCGCCAAGTACGTGGCGCGGCTGCGCGCGCTGAAGACCGACCGCAACCCGCTGCTGCTGGACGTGGACATGAGCTCGGGCCACGGCGGCGCTTCGGGCCGCTTCTCGGTGCTGGAGCGCACGGCGCGCGAGTACGCCTTCCTGATCGATCTGGCCGGCTTGCGTTGAGCCAGGGTGGCCGCCGGCCCGGCGCCTAGAATTCCACGCATGCAATCACTCTGGATCGCCGCCGCCCTGGTGGGTGGCTACCTTGTCGGCTCGCTGTCCTTCGCGGTCATCATCAGCCGCGCCATGGGCCTGTCGGACCCGCGCAGCTACGGCAGCAAGAACCCTGGCGCCACCAACGTGCTGCGCTCGGGCAACAAGGCCGCGGCCATTCTCACGCTGGTGTTCGACGCGCTGAAGGGCTACCTGCCGGTGCTCGCGGTGCTGATCTGGGGCCCGCGTCTCGGCCTGGGCGAGGCCACGGCCGCGTTCACCGGCCTTGCTGCCTTCCTGGGCCACCTGTGGCCGGTGTTCTTCCGCTTCCAGGGCGGTAAGGGTGTGGCCACGGCGGCCGGCGTCATCTTCGCCATCAACCCGCTGCTGGGCGTGTTCACGCTGCTGAGTTGGGTGCTGATGGCGGCCTTCTTCCGCTACTCGTCGCTGGCCTCGCTGACGGCGGCCGTCTTCGCACCGTTCTACCAGGCGCTGATCTGGGGCCCCGAGACCTCGACGCTGGCCATCGCCGTGATGAGCCTGCTGCTGGTTTGGCGCCACGAAGCCAACATTCGCAAGCTGCTGGCGGGCACCGAGAGCAAGCTCGGCGTGAAGGCCGCCGCCACGCCGGCCGGCCCGCTGCAGGTGAAGGAACACGGCGTGCACGACGCCAAGCACACCCACCAGCATGGCCACCACGGCCATGCCCATGGCAAACATCGCAAAGGACACTGACATGAGCTCCATCCAGCGCTTCGACGTCGGCCCCCGGCTGTCGGAGATGGCCGTGCACAACGGCGTGTGCTACCTCGCCGGGCAGGTGGCCGCCGACGGCAGCCAGGACATCACCGGCCAGACCCAGCAGGTGCTGGCCGCCATCGATGCGCTGCTGGCGCGCGCCGGCAGCAGCAAGCACAAGCTGCTGCGCGTGGAGATCATCCTGAAGGACCTGGCCGACTTCCCGGCGATGAACGCGGTATGGGAAGCCTGGCTGCCGGCCGGCTGCGCGCCGCCGCGGGCGACCATCCAGGCCAATCTGGCCAAGCCGGAGTGGCGCGTGGAGATGGTGGTGACGGCCGCGCTCTGAGCGCCGTGCTGTCTCCCTAGAGCCCCAGGCGCGCCAGCTCGCCCCGTCCCTGGCGCACCAGCACCGGCTCGTCGTCGGTGAG
>JAEUPH010000330.1 GCA_016790395.1 Rubrivivax sp.
GGGGCGGCCCAGCCGCTCCCACACCGCCACGAACAGCGGGGTCGCCGCGCACCAGGCCAGCAGGTCCGGCAGCGGCTGGCAGCGCTCTTCCATCAGGTGGTACTTCACCAGCACCTTGGCGCCGTGGCGGGCGTGGCGGTCGGGCCGTGCGCGGAACCCCTCGAGGCGTGCACGCGCAGCGCGCAGCGCCCCCTGCACGTCATTGAAGGGCGCACCGTGGCCGGGAACGACCCAGCGCGCGTCCAGCGACTCGATCAGGTCCAGCACCGCGGCCACGTCGTCGAAGGCCGAGCTGCCCTCCAGCTCGGGAAAGACAACGCCGAACCCGCTCTGCCACAGCGCGTCGGCGCTGATGAGCACACCCAGCGCAGGCTCGAAGAGGATCAGGGAGTGCGGGTCGTGGCCCGGCGCGGCCAGCGGCTGCCAGCGCTGCGTGCCGACCTCCAGCACGTCCGCGGGCTTCAGCACCGCGTGCGGCACGAATCGTTCGCAGCGCTGCCCGGTGGGGCGGTAGCTCAGGGCGTCCTCGTCCCAGTCGCGAGCCGCTTCCCACTGGCCCGGCGGAATGCGGATGCAGCCGCCCAGTTCGCGCTGGATGCGTGCATTTCCGCCACAGTGGTCGGAGTGCAGGTGGGTGTTGACGATGCCCGAAAGCGCCGCTTCGCCCAGGGCTTGTCGCAGCAGGGCCACGGTCTGATCGCCATGCAGGACATGGCCGGAGTCGACCAGCACCGCCGTGCCCTCGCTCCGCAGCAGGACATTGTTCGAAGACATCCAGCCGCGCTCGAAGACCGTAAGACCGGGAGGAAGGCTGTCGCGGGCGCTCATCGTTGACGTCTGGAAGCTCAGGGCCAGCCCGCGATTCTGCGGGAAGACGGGGTGGCATCCTGCTGGCTGCAAGATACCATCGCGCACGTTCGACACCCCAGGAAACCTTGCGCCACCGGCCCTCGAGGCGGTCGCGCGCCGGAGCCGACATGAAGCTGCTGCTGAAGTTCAACCTGATCTTCGTGCTGGTGATGGCCCTGGGCGTGGCCGTCAGCGGCTGGATCAGCCGCGGCCTGCTGCAGAAGCAGGCGCTGGAGGAGGTGGTGGGTGGTGCCCGCCTCATGATGGAGCAGGCCAGCGCCGTGCGGGCCTACACCTCGGGCCAGATCACCAAGCTGCTGCAGGCGCAGATGGAGACCGAGTTTCTGCCGCAATCCGTGCCCAGCTACTCCGCCACCGAGGTGCTGGCCACGGTGCGCAGCAAGCATCCCGAGTACACCTACAAGGAAGCGACGCTCAACCCGACGAATCCGCGCGACCGCGCCGCCGGCTGGGAGGTCGACATCGTCAACGCCTTCCGCGGTGACGTGGAGTTGAAGGAACTGGTGGGCCAGCGCGACACGCCCACCGGCAAGTCGCTCTACGTGGCGCGGCCGCTGCGCATCACCAACGGCGCCTGCCTGCAGTGCCACAGCAGTGTCGAAGCCGCGCCGAAGACGATGGTGGCGAAGTACGGCCCGGCCAATGGCTTCGGCTGGCAGATGAACGAGGTCGTCGGGGCGCAGGTCATGTCCGTGCCCATGACGGTGCCGCTGCAGCGCGCCGACGAGGCCTTCCGCTTCTTCATCGGCTCGCTGGTCGGCGTCTTCATCGTCGTCGGCATCGTGCTCAACATCATGATCTGGCTGGTGGTGGTGCGGCCGGTCACCATGCTGTCGGAACTGGCCGACAAGGTCAGCCAGGGCGACCTCAACGCCGCCGAGTTCAAGACCGGCAGCCGCGACGAGATCGGTACCCTGGCGGAGTCCTTCACGCGCATGCGCACGAGCGTGGTGCAGGCGATGAAGATGCTCGAGAACTAGCGCCCGAGGGCGCTGAAAGCTGCACGTGGCTCACCCGGAGAAGCTCGGCAAGTACCGCATCACCGGCGTCCTCGGCGAGGGCGCCATGGGTGTGGTCTACCGCGGCTTCGACCCCGACATCCGCCGCGTGGTGGCGCTCAAGACCATCCGCCACCAGCCGGGCCTGGCGCCCGAAGCCACGGCGCAGGCCGCCGCGCGCTTCCGCAACGAGGCGCAGGCCGCTGGGCGGCTGCTGCACCCGGGCATCGTCGGCGTCTACGACTTCGGCGACGACGGGCAGGTGGCCTACATCGCGATGGAGTACGTCGAGGGCCACACGCTGTCGGCCTACCTGCAGCAGCGGGTCAGCTTCTCCGAGCCCGACATCGCCTGCATCGTGTCGCAGCTTTGCGAGGCGCTGGGCCACGCCCACGAGAACGGCGTCTGGCACCGCGACATCAAGCCCTCCAACGTCATCATGACGAAGGCCGGCCGCGTGAAGATCGCCGACTTCGGCATCGCCCGCACCGACAACACCGGCCTGACCATGGCCAACAGCGTGCTCGGCACGCCGATGTACATGGCGCCCGAACAGTTCATGGGCCGCCCCATCGACCACCGCGTCGACCTCTACGGCGTGGGCGTGGTGATGTACCAGCTGCTGGCCGGCCGGCCGCCCTTCGTCGGCCCGCCCGAGGCGCTGATGTACAAGGTGGTGAACGAGATCCCCATGCCGCCGTCCACGGTGGAAGGCAGCCGGGGGTTCGCCGCCTTCGATGCCGCGGTCGCGCGGGCGCTGGCCAAGGACCCCGTCGAGCGCTGGCCCAACGGCGCGGGTTTCCGCGAGGCGGTGACGAAGGCGCTGGGCCAGCCCCTGCCGGCGGCGGTGTCCCGCGAGGCGGTCTATGCCTTGCCCATGCCCAGCGATTTCGCGCCCACCGAGCGCATTCCCACGCAGCACAAGGCGGGCGCTGCGCCGCCACCCACCGGCACCGGCACCGGCGCCACGCCCACGCACTGGGACCCCTCGGTCCTGGCCAAGGTGGAGGCCACCCTGGCCAAGCATGTCGGGCCGCTGGCCGCCGTCATGGTGCGGCGCGCCGCACGCGAGTGCCTGGACGTGCCGTCGCTCTACCAGCGACTGGGCGAACAGATCACGCAGCAGTCGGCCCGCGAGGCCTTCCTGCAACACCTGCAGGGCACGGGCTCCGGCAGCGGAACAGCGGGCGTGGCGCCGACGCCCGGCAGTACCGGCCATCACCGGGTGGCTCCGCCACCCACCGGGGGCAGCCACCCCACGGGCGTCATTCCGAGTGGCGGGCCGCCTGTCGGCGAAGCCTGGCTGGAGCAGGCGGTCAGGCTGATGGCCGCCCACGTCGGCCCCATCGCCAAGGTGGTGGTGCGCCGAGCGGCCGAGCGCACGCGCCAGCGCGACGCCCTGTGCGCGTTGCTGGCCGAGGCCGTGCCGGAGGCGGCGCGCCAGAAGTTGCTGACGGAACTCGCGCGCATCGCCTGAGGCCGCCGCCCGGCCATGCTGACGCCGGGAACATCTGCTTACCAGTGCGTGCGGCGATTTGTCGCAACTGGCCGGTGTTCCGCCTCTTCATCCCCGCACGGCGGGAAGACAGGCGGCCGATAAACGGCGTATCTTGAAGCCATCGCCGAGGCCGCCATGACCCGCACCGCCCCCACCGAGACGCTGAGCCCCGAGGCCATTCAGGCCCAGCGCGCCTCCGTGGCCGTCGGCGTCGCGCCGCTGCTGGTGTTGTTGGCCTTCACGGCCGTGGTCAGCGGTCTCATCGATCCTGATCTCGGCGTGGCCATCTTCGCTGCCTGCACGGCCTGGGTGGTGTACGAGATGTACCGCTACCAGGACCGCCTGGACGCCGCGGCCGACGAGGTCGCGGGCCCCTTGCTCTGACGCCAGCCCGCCAGGGCGCTCACTTTCTGGAGTTGTCCAGCGAAGGCGGCGGCGTGTAGCCGAGTTCGCGCGCACGCGACTCGTACTGCGCCGCCAGCAGCGGCTGTTCCACGCGCCGGTAGTGCAGCGCCAGCTCGTAGCTGGCGATGCCGTTGCCCAGCGCCGCAGCGTATTGCAGCCAGCCCTCGTAGCGTGCCGAGCCGCGTTCGTGGCGCCGGGCGATGCGCGCCGCCGCATCCTTGTCGCCGCGGCCGGCCTTGGCCAGTTCCCCCAGCGGTGCCTGCTCGTTCGGCTGGAAGGCGCTCTTGAACAGGCGCACGTCGTTGCGCCGCAGGATCTGCATCGCTTCCCGCGCACCTTCGCGCGCCACCTGCGCGCTGGCCGCCAGGCGGCTGCCGGCGTGGTGCTTGAGGAACTCGTCGGCCAGCTTTGCCACGTCGGCCGGCCAGCAGGCGGCCTCCAGCGCGGCGAAGTCGGCCGCCTCGTCGCGGCTGGCGAAGCGCGGCGCCGGCGTCTCGCTGGCCGCCGCAGGCGCGATGCGCCGCTGCACCTGGGTGTTCTCGGCGATGAAGGGAAACTGCGCGAACTGCCGCAGCAGCGGCACCGGGTGGTTCAGCATGGTGTTCTGCACGTCGTACTTCACCAGCCGGAAGAGGTCGCTGAACGAGATCTCGCCGGAGGCCTGTTCCAGCATCTTCACCAGCGAGGCCGTGTAGAAGGTGTTGCGCGTGTCGTCGGCCGGTGCGATGGCCGGCTTGCCGGCACCGGTGGCGAAGGCGATCAGGCAGCCCGGCGGCGCCTCCACCTGGTTCAGGCCGTCGCCGCGCGCCACGTCGCGCAGCGAGGTGCGGCAGGCGTCCACCACGGCGATGGTCAGGCCCTGCGGCCGCACCGGCAACTGGCCGACCACGCCGCGCGTCAGCAGCAGGCTGTTGCGCAGCAGCGCATCGGCGCTGGCCTTGGGGCTCAGCCGGGCGGACACCAGCAGGTTCTCGGCGTCCACCTGGGCGCCGTGGCCCGAGAAGTAGAAGAAGACGGTGGTCTCCGGGGGCGAGGCGCGCACGCGCGTCGCGAAGGCGCTCATGGCCTCGCGCGCCTGCGCGAGGTCAAGGTCCAGGCCCTCGGTGACGGAGAAGCCGCGACGCTCCAGCACGGCGCGCAGGTCGCGCACGTTCTTGTGGATGGGTGGCAGGTCGTCGCCATCGGGATAGTCGCGGTTGCCGATGAGCAGCGCCAGGCGCGGCGGCTCGGCGCTGGCCTCGGGCGCCGTGGCGGTCTGTGCCCAGGCGCCGCGCACGCCCAGCCAGGCGGCCAGCGTGCCGGCGCATTGCAGCCAGCGGCGGCGGTGTTGCAGGTTCATCTTCATGGCGCTCCGCAGCTCAGCAGGCTGGCTGCCGGCGGGCACGTCAGGGGCACACGGATGCCTTCGGTGCCCTGGGTGGCCGAAGGCGCGGGTCCGACCTCGGCGATGACGCCGGCGCGCAGGCGCACGGCCACGTTCTCGGTGCGCACGGCCTCCTCGAACCGCTGCTTGCGCGCGCCTTCGGACACGGCCACGGTGGCCGAGATCGAGTTCTCCACCTGCGGGGTGGTGGGCAGCACGCCGTTGTAGAAGACGGGAATCTCGCTTTGCCGGCCGGCCCCGTCGAAGAAGAAGCGGTAGCCGCCGGCCGGGTTGACGGCCGGGCCTGTCAGCAGCACGGCCGTGCTGCCCTGCGCACCGCCGCGAGGCAGCACGGTCACGTAGCCGGCGTTCAGCGGCAGCGTGCGGTTGCCGTAGGCCTGGCTGCCGATGTCCACGCGCAGGCCGTTGGCGGCACCGGCCTCGCCGAAGGGGAAGGCCAGGGTGAAGGCCGTCGGCGTGAGCTCCAGCGTCAGTGCGGGCAGCGAGACGGCCGTGCCCGCCGCGGCGTCGAAGGGCAGCCGCGCCACGATCGTGGCCGTGGCGCCCTGCGTCGTCAGCCGGTCGGCGCGCAGCGCGATGACATCGGACACGATGCCGGCGCCGCCCACGTTCACGGTGCTGCCGGCCACGCGCACGCGGCTCTGCACGGCGTAGCTTTGCGAGACCCCGCCGAAGCTCAGCGGCGTCGCGTTCACCGTCCACGCCGTGTCGGCGGTGCCCGTCACCACGGACAACTGCCCGAGGAAGCTGTTGCCCGACTGTTCCAGTTGCACCGAGGCCCCCTGGGAGGACGTCACCGCGAGTGTCGCGCCGCTGGCCACGGCGATGCGGCTGCCCTCGGCCTGCGCCACGCCATCGGCCGCGAGCGCGATGGGCAGACCGGTGGCCAGGCGGCCGAGCAGGTCGGCGCCCGGCGCCTCGGCTTGCGCCGGCGCGGCCGAAGCCAGTTCCAGCGTGCCCCCGTTGACGCTGGTGACGCCCAGCAGGTTCAGCGTGCCGGCGTCGATGCGCCCGCCGTCGGCAGCGGTCACCGTGTCCAGCGTCAGCGCACGCGCGCCGGTGCCGTCGGTGCCGGCATTCAGCGTCAGGCGTCCGCCAGCGTCCAGCGAGAGCGCGCCGCCGAATCGGTTGCCGGGGTTGGTGGCCTCGATGAGCTGGCCGGCCCGGAGCCCCACGGCGCCGCCGGTGCTCACGGCGCCGCGCAGCAGCAGCGAGTTCGTGGCGCTGAGGTTGCCGCCGAGCGTGACGCTGCCCTCGGCTTCCATCTGCCGCACCGTCTCGGCGCCAGCCAGCGCCAGCCTGGCGCCACTGGCCACGGTCACGGCGCTGCCGCTGGAGAGCTCACCCGCCGCGCTGGTGGCCAGTTCGCCGCTGGTCACCCGCGTGGTGCCGGTGAAGGCCTTGTTGGCGCCGCTGAACAGCAGACGGCCGCTGCCGGCCTGCTCGACGTCGCCGCTGCCGCTCACCGCCTGCGGCAGCGTCACGTCGTCGCTGCGCGCGAACGCCAGCGTGCCTTCGACCAGGAAACCGCTGCTGGCCGCCACGCTGCCGCTGCTGCCACCCGCGCCCAGGCGCAAGGTGCCGGCGGCCACGCGTGTGAGGCCTGTGTAGGTGTTGGCACCGGTGAGCGTGAAGATGCTGGCGCTGCCCTGCTTGACGAGCCCGCCGCTGCCGCTGATGACGCCGGCAAAGCTGCTGTCCCCGCCGCTGCCGGTGGCCAGCGTGAAGCTGCCCAGACCCAGTTCGCCGGCGCCGGACAGCAGGCCGAAGACCTGATCGCCGGCCAGGGCCAACGTGGCGCCGGCAGCCACCTGCACGGCGGGCGCGGCGCTCAGGCGCTGCGCGCCGGCCAGCGTGAGCGTGCCCGCTTCGACGGTGACCGTGCCGGCCGCCGAAACGCCGGCCAGCGTGCTGCTGCCGCGCGAAGTCAGCGTGCCGGCGCCGAGCCTGGCGCTGACCGTGCCACCGTCGAGCGCGTAGCTCGCGGCGGTGAGCGTGCCGTTGCCCGACAGTGTGCCGTTGAGGACCAGGCTGCCGACCGTGTCGGCTTCGTCCAGTGCCATCGTGGCGCCGCTGGCCACCGACAGCGCGGCCGTGTCGGACAGGCGATTGGCGGCGGCCAGCGTGAGCGTGCCGGTCTCCACCCTCACCGTGCCGGCGGCGCTGGTGCCACCCAGCCGGCTGGCGCCGCGGGCCACCAGCGTGCCGGCGCCCAGGTCGGCTGTCGTGCTGCCGCCGTCCAGCAGCACGCTGGGCGCCGTCAGGGTGCCGCTGCCGGCCAGCGCGCCGGAGAGGTTCAGGGCCGCCACGGTCTCGGTGCCGGCCAAGGCCAGCGTGGCCCCGGCAGCGACGTTGACCGTGGCCGTATCGGCCAGACGCTCGGCCGCACCCAGCGACAGCGTGCCGCCCTCCACGGCGACGCTGCCGGAGGCCAGCGTACCGTTGAGCACCAGGTTGCCGGCCTGCACCCGCGTGGGGCCTTCGAAGCCGCCGCTGCCGGCCAGGATGAAGGTGCCGGCCCCCTGCTTGACCAGGCTGCCGGCGCTGCCGGTCAGCTGGCCGTCGAACTGGCTGTCGCCGCGCTGGCCGGTGCTCAGCACATGCCCGCCCAGCGCCACGGTGCCGGCGCCGGCCAGGGTGCCCAGGGTCTGATTCCCGCCCAGTTGCAGCGTGGCGCCGCTGGCCACGCTCACGGCGGGCAGGGCATCCAGGCGGTCGGCCGCGCCGAGCAGCAGCGTGCCGCTGGCCACCTGCAGGCTGCCTGCGGAGGCCGTGCCGTTGAGCGTGCTGTTGCCTCGGCTCACCAGCGCGGCGGTGGTGAGGTCCGCGTCGACCTGCGCGCCGTCCAGGTTGACGGCCTGGGCCGTGAGCCTGCCGGTGCCGGCCAGGGTGCCGGCGATGTCCGCGCCGGCCAGGGTCTCGGTGTTCGCGCCCAATGCCAGCGTGGCGCCGGCCGCCACCGCCACGCGGCTGGCGTCGGCCAGTCGCTCCGGGGCGGCCAGAGCCAGCGTGCCGGCCTCCACGCGCAGGGTTCCGGTGAACAGGTTGGCCCCGCCCAGCGTGAACGTGGAGGCGCCTTGCTTCACCAGCGCGCCGCTGCCACTGGCGACACCGTCGAAGCGGCTGTCGCCGCCGCTGCCGGTGGCCAGCTGTGCGCTGCCCAGGTCGATGGCGCCGCTGCCGGCGAGCGTGCCGACGGACAGGTCGCCGTCGAGCTGCAAGGCGGCCCCAGCGGCCACCGTCAGTGCGGGTGCGGCCGTCAGCCTGTCGGCCGCAGCCAGGCGCAGGGTGCCGGCTTCAACGTCCACGATGCCGGCGGCGGATGTGCCGTCGAGCCGGCTGCTGCCGCTGCTGCGCAGGCTGCCGGCGCCCAGGTTCGCGATGACCGTGCCGCCGTCCAGCGCATAAAGGGCTGCCGTCAGCGTGCCGCTACCGGCCAGCGTGCCGGACAGGTTCAGCGCGGCGATGGTTTCGGTGGCGTCCAGGCTCAGGCTGCCGCCGCTGGCCACGTTCACCGTCGCCGCGTTGACCAGGCGCTCGGCGGCGGCCAGGCGCAGCGTGCCGCCGTCCACCAGCAGGCGCGGCGAGGCCAGCGTACCCGCCAGCGTCAAGGTGCCCGCCAGGACCTGCGTGTTGCCGGTGAAGACGCTGTCGCCGCCCAGCGTGAAGGTCCCGGCGCCCAGCTTGGCGAAGCCGCCGCTGCCGCGCAGCACGCCGTCGAAGCGGCTGTCGCCGCCGATGCCGCTGCGCAGCGTGGCGTCGGCCAGGTCCACCGTGCCGGTGCCGGCCAGCGTGCCCAGGGTCTCGTCGCCCGTCAGCTGCAGCGTGGCACCGGCGTCCACCGTGACGGCCGGCGTGGCCGTGAGGCGGCCTGCGGCGCCCAGCGTCAGCGTGCCGGCGTCCACCGACACGCTGCCGGCCGCCGCCGTGGCGGCCAGCGTGCTGGCGCCACGGCTGCGCAGGGCACCCGCGCCCAGCGCGGCGCCGACCGTGCCGCCGTCCAGCGCATAGGTGGCGGCCGTCAGCGTGCCGGCGCCGGCCAGCGTGCCGGCCAGCGCCAGGTCCGCGACGCGGTCGTTGCCTGCCAGGCGCAACGTGGCGCCGCGGTCCACGACGAGCAGCGCCGTGTCGGCCAGGCGGTCGGCGGCGGCCAGTTGCAGCTGGCCGTCCAGCACGTTCACGGTGGCTGCCGCGGCCGTGCCCGCCAGCGTGCTGCTGCCGCGCGAACTGAGCGCCCCCGCGCCCAGCGCGGCGTTGGCCGTGCCGCCGTCCAGCAGGTAGTTCGGTGCCGTGAACGTGAAAGCCCCGTTCAGCGTGCCCGCCAGCGACAGCGCGGCCATGTGTTCGTCGCCGGCCAGCTGCAGCGTGGCGCCCGCCGCCACCGTGAGCGCGCTGCCGTCGGCCAGGCGCTCGGCCGCGGCCGTGGCCAGCGTGCCTGCGGCCACGCGCGTGCTCCCGGTGTAGAGGTTGTCGCCGCCCAGCGTGAAGCGGCTGGCCGCGCCCGCCTTCGTGAGCCCGCCGGTGCCGGCGATGACGCCGTCGAAGCGGCTGTCGCCGCCGGCGCCCGTGGTCAGCGTGAAACTGCTCAGGTCCACGCGGCCGTCGCCGGCCAGCGTGCCGAAAGTCTGGTCGCCGCTCAGGGTGAGCGTGGCGTTGGCGGCCACGGTGACGGCTGGCGCGGCCGTCAGCCGGGAGGCACCGTCCAGCGTCAGCGTGCCGGACTGCACCGTGACGGTGGTGGCAGCGGCCTGGCCGGCGATGCGGCTGTTGCCGCTGCTGCTGAGCGCGCCGGCGCCCAGGTTGGCCAGCACTGTGCCGCCGCTGAGCTGCGTGCTGAGGGCCGTGAGCGTGGCGTTGCCGGTGGCGTTCAGGGTGCCGGCGAGGTTCAGCGCCGTGATGCTCTCGTTGCCGCCCAGCAGCAGCGTGGCCGGCGCGGCGACGTTGACGGTGGCCCCGGCGGCGAGCAGGCCGCCAGCGGTCAGGGCGAGCTGGCCGCCATCGAGATTCAGCGTGGTGGCGCCGATGGGGGCGCTGAACTGCGTGTCGCCCAGGCTCGTCAGGGTGTTGCTGGAAAGACCGGCGCGCACGCGCGCACCGTCCAGCGTGATGCTGTCGGCGCTGAGCGTGCCGTTGCCGGCCAGCGTGCCAGCCAGCGTCACCGTGCCGACGCGTTCATTGCCCGCCAGCGCCAGCACCGCGCCGCGCACGACCGCCAGGCTGGCGGTGTCGGCCAGCAGCTCGGGCGCACCCAGGGTGAGCGTGCCGGCGTTCACGAGCACCGTGGCGGCCGCCACTGGCGCTGCCACGCGGCTGGCGCCCACCGATTCCAGGCGGCCCGTGCCGAGTTCGGCCTCCACCGTGCCGCCGTCCAGGCTGTAGACGGCGGCCGTGAGCGTGCCGCTGCCGGCCAGCGTGCCGGCGAGGTCCAGCCGCGCGGCGCCCTGGGCGCCGCCCAGCGTGAGCCGGGCGCCGCTGGCCACGGTCACGGCCGTCGTGGACGGCAGCAGCGCCGCCGCGGCCGTGGCCAGCGTGCCGGCCAGCACGGAGGTGTCGCCGGTGTAGGCCTGCGCGGCGCCCAGCGTGAAGCTGCCGCTGCCGGCCTTGACGAGGTGGCCGCTGCCCGAGATGACACCGTCGAAGCGGCTGTCGGCCGCGCCACCGGTGGTCAGCGTGGCCGCGCCGATGGCCACTGCACCGTCCCCGCTCAGCGGCCCCAGCGTCTCGGCGCCGCCCAGGGCCAGCGTGGCCCCTGAGGAGACCGCCGTGGCGGGTGCCGCCGTGAAGCGGTTCGCCGCCCCCAGCGTCAGCGTGCCGCCGGTCAGCGCCAGTTGCGTGGCTGCCGAACGGCCGGTCAGCGTGCTGCTGCCCTGCGACGACAGCCGGCCGCTGCCGAGGTCGGCGTTCACCGTGCCGCCGCTGAGGAAGACATCGGCCGCCGTCAGCGTGCCGGTGCCGCCCAGGGTGCCGGCGAGGTTCAGCGTCGTGACCGTGTCGTTGCCGTTCAGCGTGGCGCTGCCGCCGGTGGCCACCGTGAGCGTGGCGCCGTTGGCCAGCCGGTCGGCGGCCCCCAGCACCAGCGTCGCGCCGCCGTCCACCTGCAGCGTGGTGGAGGCCAGCGTGCCGTCCAGCGCCAGCGTGCCGACGGCCACGCGCGTGCTGCCGCTGAAGCCGTTGGCGCCGCCCAGCGTGAAGCGGCTGGCACCGGTCTTCACCAGGGCACCGGTGCCGTTGAGGGCGCCGCCGAAACTGCTGTCGCCGCGGCTGCCGGTGGTGAGCGTGAAACTCCCCAGCGACACCGTGCCGGCACCGGCCAGCGAGCCGAAGGTCTCGTCGCCGCCCAGGGCCAGTGTGCCGGCACTCACGGTCACGGCCGGTGCATTCGTGAAGCGGCCCGCCGAACCCAGAGTGAGCGTGCCGTTGTCCACCGTCACCAGCGCCGCGCCGCTGCTGCCGTTGAGCCGCGTGGTGCCGCGGCTGACGATGTCGCCGCTGCCGAAATCGATGTCGTAGGTGGCGTTGTTGAGCAGGTAGCTGCCGGCGTTGAGCTGCCCGCTGCCGTTGATGGTGCCCGAGGCGTCCAGGCTGCCGACGGTGTCATCGCCGTTCAGCGTCAGCGTGGCGCCGCTGGCCACGCTGAGCGTGGCCAGGTCATTGAGCAGGTCGCCCGCGCCCAGGGTCAGCGTGCCGCCGCGCACGGTGACGGTGCCCGCACCGGCCGGGGCATTCAGCGCGACGTTGCCGGCAACGTTGGCCGTGCCCACGTCCAGCACGCCGGCGCCCAGCCGGGCCGAGACCTCGGCGCCGGCCAGCAGCGTGTACTGGGCGGCCGTCAGCGTGGCGGCACCGCCCGTCAGGCGGCCGCTCAGCGACAGCGAAGCCGCCGCCTCGTCGCCGCCCAGCGCCAGCGTGGCGCCACCGGCCACGGCGATGGTGGCACTGCCGGTGAGCCGGCCGGCGCCGGCCAGCGTCAGCGTGCCGGCGTTCACCTGCAGGTTGGCGGTGGCGCTGGTGCCGCCCAGCGTGGCATCGCCCAGCACCGTCACCGTGCCGGCGCCCAGGTTGGCGACGACATCGGCGTTGGTGCGCAGCGTGGTGCCGTTGCCGGCCGTGAGCGTCTGCCCCGCGCCAGCCAGCGTGCCACTCAGGTCCAGCGTTCGCACGGTCTGTGCGCCCGCCAGCTGCAGGCTGCCGGCGCTGACCACCACGTCGGCCGCCGCGGCCAGGCGTTGCGCCGACGTCAGCGCCAGCGTGCCGCCGGTGACGGTGACGCTGGTCGCCGCGGCGGTGCCCGCCAGCGTGCTGCTGCCGCTGCTGGTCAGCGTGCCGGTGCCCAGCGCCGCATTGAGCGTCACGGTGCCGCCCGTCAGCGTGTAGCTGGGTGCCGTGAGCGTGCCGCTGCCGGCCAGCGTGCCCGCCAGCGAGAACAGGCCCACGGTGTCGTCGCCGCCCAGCGTCAGCGTGCTGCCGGCAGCCACCGTGAGGGTGCCGGTGTCGGGCAGCAGGTTGTCGCCGTCCAGCGTGAGCCCGCCCTGCGAGACCGTGGTGCCGCCGTGCGCATGGACACCGGTCAGCGTGAGCGTGCCGGCGCCCTGCTTGATGAAGCTGCCTGTGCCGCCGAGGTGGCCGGCGAAGGTGCCGGGCGCCGCCAGGTTCAGCGTCAGGGCCACGCCGTCGAGCGTGACGGTGCCCGTGCCGGTGAGCCCCGACAGCGTCTGCGCCGCGCGCAGCAGCAGGGTGCCCGTGACATCGGCCGTCGGTGCGCCCGTCAGCAGGCCGGCGGCACCGACCGTCAAGGTGCCCGCGTCCACGGCCAGGCTGCCCACGGTGGCGCTCGCGCCCAGGCTGCTGTTGCTGATGACGCTGAGCGTCGGCGCCACCACGGGCGCGCCGAGCTGGCCGCCATCGAGCACCACCGCGCCGGCGGCGGTGAGCGTGCCGGCACCGCCGAGCGCGCCGCGCAGCGTCAGCGCCTGCACGCCGGTGGCGGCGTTCAGCCGCAGCGTGCCGGGCGCCGACACGTTCACCGACGCGCCGGCGGCGAAGCGGTTGGGCGCCGTCAGCGTCAGCACGCCGGCATCGACATGCACCGCCGCTGCCGTGACCAGGCCCGAGACCGAACTGTCGCCGCTGACGCGCAGGCTCGGCGCGCTGAGGTTGGCCGCCACCGCAGCGCCGCCGGACAGCGTGGCCTCGGCCGAGGAGGTGAGCGTGGCGACGCCCGACAGCGTGCCGCCCAGCGCCAGCGAAGCCACCGTCTCGTTGCCCGCGAGCGCCAGCGCGGCGCCTGTGGACACCGACACTGCGGTGCCGTCGGCGATGCGGTCGGCCAGCGGGCCCAGCGTCAGCGTGCCGCCGGTGACGGCCAGGTTGGCGACATTGGCACGGCCGTTGAGGGTGCTGTTGCCGGTGACGCTGATGTCACCGCCGGCCAGCGTGCTGCCGACCAGCGCGCCCGCGTCCAGTCGGCTGCCGGCCACGCCCGTGCTCAGCGTGAAGGCGCCGGACAGCGTGCCTGCGGTCTGGAGCCGGCCGACGCTCAGGTCGGCCGCCAGCTGCAGCGTGCCCCCGTTGGCGATGGTGACGTTGGCAGCGTTGTCCAGCGTCCCGCCGGCAGCCAGGGTCAGCGCGCCGCCGGCGTTGATGCGCACGGTGCCCTGGGCACTGGCTGCTTCCAGCGAGGCCGCGCCGTCAACGTCCAGCACCCCGGCGCCCAGCGGCGTGGCCACGCGGGCGCCAGTGTTGAGCTGCACGTTGGCGGCCGTGAGGCGGCCGCCCCCGGTCAGCGTGCCGGCCAGCGTGATGCTGGCCACGGTGTCGTCGAAGGCCGTGGACAGGGTGGCGCCGCCGGCGACACTGAGCCCGGTGCCGTTGGGCAGCAGGTTGGCCGCGCCCAGCGTCAGCGTGCCGGCGCTGACCGTGGTGGCGCCGGTGTAGCCCAGCGCGCCGCCGAGCGTGAGGTTGCCGTTGCCGGCCTTGGTGAAGCCGCCCGTGCCGCCGATGCTGCCGTTGAAGCTGGCGGGTCCGGCGTTGGACAGCGTCAGCGTGCCGCCGCCCAGCGACACGCTGCCGGCGCCGGCCAGCGCCGAGAAGGTCTGCGAGGTGGCCAGGGCCAGCACGCTGCCGCCGGCCAGCGTGGCCGTCGGGCTGCCCTGCAGCGTGGCGCCGACGTTGAGCGTCAGCGTGCCGGTGTCGACCTGCAGCGCCGGGACGGCGACGGCCCCTCCCAGCGAGCTGATGCCGTTGGAGGCCAGGCTGGTGGCGGTGAGCGTGCCGGTGCCGCCCAGCGCGGCGGTGTTCAGGGTGGCTGCGCCGGTGCTGGCGTCGGCGTCCAGCGTCACCGTGCCTGCGGCCGTGAGGCTGCCCGAGCTGAGCGCGACGCTGCTGCGGCCGCCGTCGCTGAACGCGGCCAGCCCGGACGCCGAGAAGACCCCGGCGCCCGACAGCCTGCCGGCCAGCGTGAGCGAGGCCACCGACTCGTTGCCCGCGGTCGCCAGTTCCGCGCCGGAGGCCACGCTGACGGCGGTGCCCGCGGCCAGCCGGCCCGGGCTGCCCAGCGTCAGCCGTCCGCTGTTCACCTGCAGCGTGCTGGCGGTGCTGCTGCCCGCCAGCGTGGCGTTGCCGGCCACGTCCACGCGCGGGCCGGCCAGCGTGACGTTCGCCGCCACGCTGCCGCCGGCCTCCAGCGTGCTGCGGTCGGTGGTGGTCAGCGTGCTGGCGACGCTGGCGTTCAGCGTGCCGCCCAGGTTGAGGGCCTGCAGGGTCTGGTCGCCGCCCAGCCGCAGCGTGCCGGCGTCGACGTCCACGGTGGCCGTGTTGGCCAGCCGGCCGGCGCTGGACAGCGTCAGTTGCCCGCCGTTGACGGTGACGTCGCCGCTGGCCGTGCCCGCGAACGTGGTGCCGCCCACGCTGGTGATGCTGGTGGCTACCAGGGTCTGTCCGAGAGCGAGCGTGCCGCCGTCGAAAGCCGCGCTGTCGGCGGTGAGCGTGCCCGTGCCGGCCAGCGTGCCCAGCACCGACAGGTTGCCGATGCGTTCGCTGGCGCTGTCCTGCCGCAGCGTGGCGCCCGGTTGCACGCTCACGGTGGCCGTGTCGGCCAGGCGGTCGGGCCCGCCGGCAGCCAGCGAGAGCGTACCGGCGGCCACCGTCACCAGCGCCGTGCCGGCGCGCCCGGTGATCTGCGTTTCGCCGCTGCCCGCCTGGCGCAGCGTGCCGGCGCCATCGACCGTGAGGCCCAGGACGACGGTGTTGTTGCGGTCGATGGCCAGGGTGGCGCCGCCGGCCACCGTGGTGGTGCCGCTGACGCCCAGGCTGCCGGCAGCGGCGCCGTCGCCCACCGTGAGCGTGCCGCCATCGACCGATGCGTTGCCGTTAACCTGCACCGCGGCGCGCAGCACCGAGGCGCCGCTGCTGTTCAGCGAGGTGGCGACGACGGGGGCCGCCACCGTGGCGGCAGTCAGCGTGAGGTTGCCCATCGTCAGCGTGCCGGCGCCGTCCAGCCGGCCGGCCAGGGCCAGGCTGGCCACCGTGTCGTCGGTGCCCAGCGTCAAGGTGCCGCCCTGCACGACCGTCAGCGCACTGGCATTGCCGAGGTTGGCCGCCGCACCCAGCTGCAGCGTGGCGCCATTGCCCACGTTCAGCGTCGCCACGTCGGCCCCGCCGTTGATCTGCACGCTGCCGTTGCCGCTGACGGCCACGGCGCCGCCGCTGAGTGCGGCGTTCACCACGGCCCCCGGCTGCAGCGTGTACGTGGTGGCGATGAGCGCGGCGCTGCCGTTCAGCGTGCCGCCGAGCGTGAGGCTGCGCACCGTCTCGGCGGTGTCGCCCAGTGTCAGCGTGGCGGTGGCGCTCACGCTCAAGTCGGTGTCGTCGCCGATGCGCGTGCCGCTGCCGTCGGCCAGGCGCAGGGTGCCGGCGCCCGTCACCTGCACGGCGGCGAGGGTGTCGGCGCTGCCATTCAAGGTGAGCGTGCCGCCGCCGCTGTGGCGCAGCGTGCCGGTGCCGAGCAGGTTGTCGAAGGCGGCGGCGGCGGCTCCGTCGAAGGCCAGCGTGGCGCCGGCGCTCACGGTGACGGGCCCCGACAGGCTGCCCGCCAGCGCCGCGCTGCCCACCGTGAGCGTGCCGTCCTGCACCGTGCTGCCGCCGCTCGACACGTTGGCCGTGATGAGGGCGTTGGCGCCGCTGCTCGTCAGCGTGGTGGTGTTGAGCGTGCCGCCGGTCACCGTGCCCGCCAGCGCCAGTGAACCCACGGTGCTGCTGGCGGCGGCGATGTCCAGCACGGCGCCGCTGGCCACGCTGGCGGCGGCGGTGCCGTTGAGCGTGGCGCCGACGGCCACGCGCAGGGTGCTGCCGGTGTCCACGTCGATGAACTTCAGGCCGTTGGCGGTGCCGGTGAGGCTCAGTTCGCCGGCCACCAGCTGCAGCCGGCCGGTGCCGGTGAGGCTGGCCAGGGAGACGGTGTTGTTGCGGTTGACGGCCAGCGTGGCGCCGTCGGCGACGTCGATGGCCGCCGCCGTGACCGCGCCAGTGGCGCCGCCGTTGCCCAGCGTCAGCGTGCCGCCTGAGACGCTGGCGTTGGTGGCCGTCACCGCGCCCAGCACGCTGCTGTTGCCGCTGCTGGTGAGGTTGGTGACGCTCAGCGCCGAGGCGCCGTCCACGGTGCCGCCGGTGAGGGCCAGCGTGGCCACGGTTTCACTGGCGTTGGACAGCGTCAGCCTCGCGCCGCTGGCCACGGTGACGCTGCTGGTGTTGGCGATGCGGTCGTTGCTGCCGGCAGCCACCAGCAGGGTGCCGCCGGTGACGGCCACGTTGGTGCTGGCCAGCTGCCCGCTGGCGCCATTGAGCGTGAGCGTGCCGCTGCCGGCTTGCCGCAGTGTGCCGGCGCCCGTGACCGCGTGGCGGCCGGTGTCCAGCGTCACCGCCCCGGCGCTGTTGAACTCCAGCACGGCGCCGGCGGCGATGCTGATGTCGCGTGAGGCGGGCGGCACGTCCAGCCCGGTGGCCAGCGACAGCACGCCGCCGCTGACGGTGAGCGGTGCGCCGAAGCCCGTGGCGTCGCCGATGCTCAGGGTGCCGGCGCCGGCCTTGGTGAAGGTGTTGCCCGGCGCAGGCCCCGTGCCGACGAGGGCACCGCTGAGCGAAGAGGCGGCGAGGTTGTCGCTGAGGTTCCAGGTGCTGGTGCCGGACAGCGTCACGCTGCCGGTGATGACGGCCCGTCCCGCCACGAGGCCGGATCCGCTGAGGAAGGTGTGGGCCGTGCCGCTGCCGTTGTCGGTGATCGTCAGCGTGCCGGTGTTGGCACTCAGCGTGACTGCACCGAGCTCCAGGTGGCCGCTGCCGGTGCGGCTGCCGTCGCCGTTGTCGTTGGCGGAGATGGTCAGGCCGCCCGGCACCGTCATGGGGCTGCTGATGGAGATGTTGCCGCCGGCGCGCAGCGTGAGCGATGCGGTGCCGGTGGCCACCACCGGGGTGGTGTTGTCCTCGATGCGGATGTTGCGGCGCGCGGCCAGCGTGATGGCGGTGTTGCCCTCCAGCAGCGTGTTCAGCGAGGCCTTGGAGAAGATGCTGTCGGTGTCGTTGCCGCCGGTGCCGAAGTCGATGCTGCCCGTCAGCCCCGGGGGCGAGCCCGTTTCCCGGATGGTGAGGTCGCGCGGGTCCAGCAGCAGCGTGCCGCCCCGGCCGCTGGGCGCGGACAGGTCCACGCTGCCGGCAAAGACCAGCGTCTCCTTGCCCGAGACCTCGGCGAAGCCGCCCTGGCCGCTGCCGGCCCCGCGCGCCGAGATCGCGCCACCGAAGCGCGTGCGGTCGTCGGCCCACAGGATGACGCGGCCGCCGTCGCCGCCTTCGGTGGCGTCGGCGCGCAGCTGCGCGCCCGTCATCACCGCCGTCTGCTCGGCATTGCGCACCGCGGCGTTGGCGCCCTGGAAGTCGCCGCCGATGCGCAGGCTGCCGCCGCCAGCGGCGCCGGAGACATCGACCACGGCCGTGCCCGACAGGCCCACGCGCTGGCCGAGCACGTCCACCGCGCCACCGCGCCCGCCGGCCGCCAGGCCCTGGGCGTCCAGCGTGCCGCCGACCAGCGTGTTGCCTGCGCCGCCGCCGTCGATGACGATGCGGCCCTCGCGCGTGCCCAGGCTGCGCGCCTGCACCACGCCGTCCATGTTCAGCACGGTGTCGGCGAAGCCGGCGCGTGCGGCGGCGCGGATCTCGGCGCTGCCGCCGTCGGCACGCACGCTGCCCAGCACCGACAGGCGGGCGTCCAGGCGGTCGTTGCGGACGTTGAAGAGCACGAGGCCGTCGCCCTCGACGTCGACCAGCACGTCGCTGGCCGCCACCAGACCCACGCGCCGCGCGCTGATCTGCCCGCTGTGCGTGAGCTGCGGCGCGGCCAGCACCACGCTGCCTTCGCCGGCGTGGATCTGCCCTTCGCTGCGCAGTTCTCCGGCACCGCCGGCGCCAGCGCCGAGCTGCAGGCGGCCCGCGGCGAGGGCATCGCCGCTGATCTGCAGCGTGCTCGCCACGAGAGAGCCGACGTCGACCACCGACCCGGCGCCGAACACGATGCCGCGCGGGTTGATCAGCCACACGCTGCCATTCGCGGTGAGCGAGCCGTAGATCAGCGAGGGGTTGTCGCCCACCACGCGGTTCAGCAGCACGGCGCTGCTGCTCGGCTGCACCACCGTGACACGTTCGCCGGCGGCGATGGAGAAGTTCTGCCAGTCCAGCACCGCGCGCGGCGTGGTCTGCACGATGTCGGTCTGCGTCGCGCTGGGCTGCTTCACCGTGGCCTGGCCGGACACCAGCACCGCGCCTTGCGGCCCGGCTCCTGCGGCTGGCGCGGCCAGCAGCAGGCACGCGGCCAGGGCCACGGGCGTCAACACCGGCAGGGCGTGCGGGGCAGGGGGGTGGCGCATGGCGGGGTCCGGTTGGGGCGGCGGTTCAGTCGAACAGCAGGGCGGCCTGCAGCCAGCTGCGCGTGCCGGTGATCTTCTCGCCGCCGCGCGTGATGCCGCGCACCGGTCGGGCCACCGCCGCGCGCAGGCTCCAGCCGCCCGGCCGCACCCAGGCCAGCCCGAGGCCGGCGCCGGCGAACTTGCCGTGGTTCAGCGAGGCGTTCAGGTCGGTGGTCTGCTGGCGCTTGAAGCGGTAGTGCACGTAGCCGCCATCGCCGAAGACGCTGAACACCATCTCGCGGGCGACGCGGCCGAACCAGCTCTCGGGAGGCAGCAGCCGGATTTCGGTGGTGACGATGACGCCGATGTCGCCCGTGCCTTCGCCGCTGCCGAAGGCGCGCACGCCATCGGGCCCGCCGATGCGGAACTGCTCGGTGGTGTCGAGGTTGTTGCGCGCGTACTGGCCGCGCACGGCGAAGTAGACGAGGGCGCGGTTGGTCACCAGGTCCTGCAGACGCGTGTAGCCGTAGGCCAGCTTGGTGTAGGTCTCGTCGTCGTCCAGCGCCGGATTGCGGCCCAGTTCGTACTTCACGCGGCCGCGGCTGAGCGTGGCTTCGTAGGTGTTCACGCCGCCGCCGAGCAGCGAGTCGCGGAAGTCGCCGGTGGTGCCCAGCGCGAAGGCGCTCACCGACTTGCGTGTCTCGCTCAGGCCGTCGCCCTGGCGGTCGACGTAGTTCTTGCGTTCGGCCGATGCCAGCGTGAAGAGGTTCAGGTTGCGCGAGCGCACCAGCGGATACAGGCCGTAGACGTTGGCCGTGGCGGCCTGGCCGTTGAGGTTCAGCGGGAACTGGGTCTTGTCGAGCTGGTAGCGCACGGCCGACAGCGAGGCCCCGGCCTTGAAGCCGTCGCTGCCGATGGGCGTGGTGTAGCCCAGCAGCGCGAAGCGCAGTCCCCCGGTGTTGCTGCCCAGGGCGGTGGCCGTGAAGCCGTCGCCGCGGCCCAGCGGGCTGTTCACCTGCAACAGGGCGCCCAGGCGGTACAGGCCGAGCGCATCGGAGCCATTGCGGTCGATTTCCACCCGGCCCGCGTAGGTGCTTTCAGGCGCCGGCGTCACCGTCATCAGCGCCGTGCCGGGCTGGCTGCCGGCTTTCAGCTCGAAGCGCGCCGTCATGCCGCGCAGGTCGTTGACGAGAAAGACCACGCGCTCGACGTCGCGCACCTTGAGGATGCTGCCCGGTTCGAGCCGGGCCAGGTAGGCCTCGACCACGGCGCGGTCGACGGGGATGCCGTTGCGCCAGTTCAGCACCACACGGTCGAGACGGCCTTCCAGCACGGCGATGCGCACCACCACGCCGTCGGCCGTCTTCTCGGGGGTCTGCTCGGGCAGGTAGGCGTAGCCGAGGTAATAGCCCAACTCGCGCTGCAGGAATCGTGTCACCTCGGCGGCGGCGGCCACGAGGTCCTCGAAGCCTCGCTGCCGGCCGGTGAAGCGCGCGGTGAGTTGCGGCAGCGCGGCGCGCAGCTCGGCCGGTGCGTTGTCGTCGACCGCGAAGCGCGCGATGTCGAGCCGCAGGTCGTCTTCGGGTTTACCCAGCTCTCTTGGCGGCGCGGGTCGGGCCGGCGGCTGGGTCTTGTCGCCCTGCTCGGGTTTGGGCGCGAGTTCGGCCGGCGTGGGCACCACCGGCGGCGTGCGCACCGGCGCCGTCTGGCTCCAGGCCAGCTGCGCCGCGAGACAGGCCACCATCGCTGCAAGACCACGTCGCAGGTGAATGCCCATCGACGCACCGCCGTTCCGCTGGTTTCGTGTCTGCATGTTAGGGCGCATGACTGATCCGTGCCATGAGCGGCACTCCTCAGTTCAGCTGACGCTTTTCGACGCGGCCTGCGACAGCATCGCGACGAAATTTATTCCTCGCGTGACATGCGCTGCGCGGGGCCCGATGCGTTAGCGTTCGACACCCGTCAGGGGTTTGCATGCCGCTCCGTTTCCGCGACACTGCCGCCGCTTTGGCGTTGGTCCCTTCACTCTCCGAAACCGATCGATGAGCGAATTCGAAGATCTCGAGGCCCAGGTGACAGCGTGGCTGGAGCCCCTGTCCGGTGATGCGGGCACCTGCGGCGCGGACCTCGAGTACGACAACGAGTTCCTCGATCTGACCAAGGCGGCTGCGGGCAAACCCGAATCGCAGTTCGGGCCCGCCGAGCCGCCCGACTGGCGGGCCGTCGTCAACATCTCGGCCTCGCTCTTCGATCGCACGCGCGATCTGCGTGTGGCCATCGAATGGCTGCGTGGCAACCTGCACCTGCGTGGCTACGGCGCGTTGCCGGCCGGCCTCAAGCTGGTGAACGGGCTCATCGAGTGGTACTGGCCCACGCTCCATCCGCTGCCCGATCCCGACGACGGCGACCCGTACGGCCGCGTCAATGCCCTCACGGTGCTGCGCGAGCAGTCCGGCGCCCTGGCCGACCTGCGCGAGGCCGTCGTCTGCGCCGACCGTGCCGTCGGCATGCTGCGTGTGCGCGACATCGAGGCCGTGCTGGCCCCGGCCGGTGCCGCCGTGCTGCCCACCGAATTCACGAAGGAGCAGGCGGCGCGCATGGTCGCCGCACTGGTGGAGAAGTCGCCCGAACTGCGGCAGACCTGCAGCGAAGCCGTGGCGGAAGTGAAGACGCTGATCGCTGCGGTGGGCGTCAAGCTGGAGTCGAGCGACGCCCCCGACCTGCGACCGCTTCTGGCACTGGTGAACGCCGTGGCCAGCCTGCTGCCGGCCGAGGAGACCGAATCCGCCGAGGACGGTGACGACGACGGCGGCGAAGACGGCACCGAGGAGACCGCCGGCGGCGGTGGCCGCGGGCGCGGCCTGTCGGGCAAGGTCACGTCTCGCGAAGAGGCGCTGAAGGCCATCGACCTCGTCATCGAATACCTGGAACGCGCCGAGCCCACCAACCCGGCGCCGCTGTTCCTGCGTCGCGCCCGCCAGCTCGTGGGCCACAACTTCCTGCAACTGCTCAAGGTGCTGGCGCCCGACGCGCTGCCGGAGATGGCACGCATCGTCGGCGTCGACCCCGACACGGTCCAGGATCCCAACGAACCCCCTGGCGAGTCCTCGTATTGACGAGCCCGCGCGCTTGGAAGTAAACCCTCCGTCCCCGCATTGAACCGGCCTTCATCTCACCGAAGCACAGGAGCCCGCCATGAGCAGCAGTCAGAAATTCATCGCCCGCAACCGCGCCCCGCGCGTCCAGATCGAGTACGACGTGGAGGTCTACGGCGCCGAGAAGAAGGTGCAGCTGCCCTTCGTGATGGGCGTGCTGGCCGACCTGTCGGGCAAGCCGGCCGAACCGCTGGCGCCGGTGGCCGACCGCAAGTTCCTCGAGATCGACGTCGACAACTTCGACGCTCGCATGAAGGCGATGAAGCCGCGTGTCGCCTTCCCCGTCGCCAATGCGCTCACCGGTGAGGGCAATCTCAGCGTGGACATCACGTTCGAGAGCATGGACGACTTCTCGCCCGACGCCGTGGCGCGCAAGGTCGACTCGCTGAACAAGCTGCTCGAGGCGCGCCAGCAACTGCAGAACCTGGTCACCTACATGGACGGCAAGGGCGGCGCCGAGGAACTGATCGGCAAGCTGATGCAGGACCCGGCGCTGCTGGGTGCACTGGCTGCCTCGGCCAAGCCCGCCGAAGGCTGAAGCCGCGCCCGATTCAATCGACTGACCGACAACAGGAGCCCACAGAATGGCCGAATCCCAAACCGCCGCGGCGTTGGCCGGCGTCACGATGGAAGGCAGCGACCTCGCGTCGCTGTTGCAGAAGGAGTTCAAGCCCAAGTCCGACGACGCCAAGAGCGCGGTGGAACAGGCGGTGCAGACGCTGGCGCAGCAAGCGCTGGCGCAGACCCAGCTGATCGGCAGCGATGTCGTGGCCTCGATCGAAGCCATGATCGCCGCGCTCGACAAGAAGCTTTCCGAGCAGGTCAACCTGATCATCCACCACGAGGACTTCCAGAAGCTGGAAGGGGCGTGGCGCGGTCTGCACTACATGGTGAACAACACCGAGACCGACGAGCAGCTGAAGATCCGCGTCATGAACATCTCCAAGCAGGAGCTGGGCAAGACGATGAAGCGCTACAAGGGCACGAGCTGGGATCAGAGCCCGATCTTCAAGAAGATCTATGCCGAGGAGTTCAGCCAGTTCGGCGGTGAGCCTTTCGGCTGCCTGGTGGGCGACTACCACTTCGACCAGAGCGCGCCCGACGTGGAACTGCTGGCCGAGATGGCCAAGGTGGCGGCGGCCTCGCACGCGCCCTTCATCACCGGTGCTTCGCCCACGCTGATGCAGATGGACAGCTGGCAGGAACTGGCCAACCCGCGCGACCTGACCAAGATCTTCACCACGCCCGACTACGCCGCCTGGCGCTCGCTGCGCGACTCCGAGGACTCCAAGTACATCGGCCTGGCGATGCCGCGCTTCCTGTCCCGGCTGCCCTACGGCGCCAAGACCAACCCCGTGGAAGCCTTCAACTTCGAGGAAGACACGGGCTCTGCCGACCACGGCAAGTACACCTGGGCCAACGCCGCCTACGCCATGGCGACGAACATCAACCGCTCCTTCAAGGAATACGGCTGGTGCACGCGCATCCGCGGCATCGAATCGGGCGGCGCGGTGCAGAACCTGCCCACGCACACCTTCCCGACGGACGACGGCGGCGTGGACATGAAGTGCCCCACCGAGATCGCCATCGAAGACCGCCGCGAAGCGGAACTCGCCAAGAACGGCTTCATGCCGCTGGTGCACCGCAAGAACAGCGACTTCGCCGCCTTCATCGGCGCGCAGAGCCTGCACAAGCCGGCCGAGTACGACGACCCGGACGCCACCGCCAACGCCAACCTGGCGGCCCGCCTGCCCTACCTCTTCGCCACCTGCCGCTTCGCGCACTACCTGAAGTGCATCGTGCGCGACAAGGTCGGTTCGTTCAAGGAACGCGACGACGTCCAGAAGTGGCTGTCCAACTGGATCATGCAGTACGTGGATGGCGACCCCGCCCACTCGTCGGAAGGCACGAAGGCGCGCAAGCCGCTGGCGGCCGCCGAAGTCGTCGTCGAGGAAGACCCGGCGAATCCGGGCTACTACAGCTCCAAGTTCTTCCTGCGTCCGCACTACCAGCTCGAAGGGCTGACGGTGTCGTTGCGCCTTGTTTCCAAGTTGCCGTCGGCCAAGGCAGGCTAAGACGTCTGTAGTCGTTAGGGAACACCACCGAACCTTCGCCGGCTGCACGGCGAAGGGCGCCCCCGCCAAGGGCGCTGATCGCAGCGTTCAATGCCCGGGGTCGGGCTATCAAGGAGAAGCATCATGGCTATGGACATGTTCATCAAGATCGGTGACGTCGCGGGCGAGTCCACCGACAAGAAGCACCCGGGCGACATCGACGTGCTCGCGTGGAGCTGGGGCCTGTCGAATTCCGGCACCACGCACCACGGTGGTGGTGGCGGCTCGGGCAAGTCGAACGTGCAGGACATCTCCTTCACGAAGTACGTCGACAAGTCGACGCCGACGCTGGCGGCCGCCTGTTTCAACGGCACGCACTTCCCGACGGCCAAGCTGGTGGTGCGCAAGGCGGGCGGCAAGAACGCGCCCATCGAGTACATCAAGATCGAGATGACCGAAGTGCTGATCTCCGCCGTGTCCACCGGCGGCTCCGGCGGCGAAGACCGGCTCACCGAGAACGTGACGCTGAACTTCGCCAAGATCAAGTACGAGTACACGCCCCAGAAGCCCGACGGCTCGGCCGATGCATCGATCCCCGTGATCATGAACATCGCCGAGAACGCCGACGAGTGATCGCCCGCAGCGGCTGATCCTGTTGTCCCGCGACTCCTCGAGGCCGGCCGCCCGGCTGGCCTCGGCGGAGCGTTCTTTTCTGGCTTGCGCGAGAAGGCACCATGGCTCAATCGGACATGTTCCTCAAGGTGACGGGCCAGCGGACCGGTGAGATCCGGGGCGAGTCCACCGACAGGACCTACCCCGACCACATCGAGCTCGTGGACTGGACCTGGGGCATGAAGACCCACACCAACGCGGGTGGCCAGGCCACCGGGCGTCGGCAGCTCTCGGAGCTGAAGGTCGTCAAGCGCGCCGACATCGCTTCCACGGCGCTGATGTCCGTGCTGAGCCACAACGAGACGCTGACTTCGGTGGTTCTGTTGGTGCGCAAGTCGGGGGGCGCCAGCGGCGGCGTGGCGTACTTCAAGGTCACGCTGGAGAAGGCCCGGGTCAGCGAGTACACGGTGCAGTCCGACGTGACGCCGCATGGCTCGCCGACGCTCACCGAACGCCTGTCCTTCACCTTCCAGCGCATCACGGTCGACTACACGCCGCAGCTGAGCGCCGGTGGCGGTGGCGGCGGCACCTCATTCACCGACGACGTCGGCCCGGGCACCTGAAGCCCCGGCAGCCCCACGGAGACCCCATGTCCCAAGCGCGTGCGGCCGAGCAGGCCCTCAAGGATGGCGACCCGCAGGCGGCACTGAAGCTGCTCACCGAGCAGGTGCGCGCCGCGCCGCAGGACGCCAAGCTGCGCGTCTTCATGTTCCAGCTGCTGTGCCTGCTGGGCCAGTGGGAGCGCGCGCTGAACCAGCTCAAGGTGGCGCAGGAACTGGACATCGGCACCTTGCCGATGGTGCAGACCTACCGTGAGGCCATCGCCTGCGAGACGCTGCGCCTGCAAGTCTTCGCCGGCCACAAGGTGCCCATGCTCTTCGGCGAGCCCGAGACCTGGGTGGCCTTGCTGATCGAGGCCCTGTTGCGCGCCGGTCGGGGCGAGGCCGAGGCCGCGCGTCAGCTGCGGGAGCAGGCGCTGGAGCAGGCGCCCGCCACGCCGGGACAGGCCAACGTCGGTGAGGCCGTGCAGGCCTTCGACTGGATCGCCGATGCCGATGCTCGCCTGGGCCCCACGCTCGAGGCGGTGATCAACGGCCGCTACTATTGGCTGCCCTGGAACCGCCTCGCGAAGGTCGACATCGACCCGCCGCAGGACCTGCGCGACCGCATCTGGATGCCGGCGCATTTCGAGTTCACCAATGGAGGCAGCGTGGTCGGGCTCATCCCCACGCGCTACCCCGACACCGACCTGGCCGCCGGCGGCCTGCTCGCGATGGCGCGCAGCACCGAGTGGCGCGAAACCGGCGACGGCGGCTTCGTGGGCCTGGGCCAGCGCGTGATCACGACCAACGATGCCGAGTTCGCGCTGATGGACCTGCGGTCGGTCACGCTGGCAGGCGCCGACGCTTGAGCGCCGGAGCGGCACCATGTCCACGCTGCGCGCCCAGGACAGGTTGCAACCGGCGCTGCTGGACCGCCTGACCGACGACGACACCGAAGCGCGCCACGAGACCGGCGAGTCGCGGGTCATCAACCGCAACCGCCTGCGCGAACTGGTGCTGCGCGACCTCGCCTGGCTCTTCAACACCACCGCGCCCGGGGCCGAGATCGACTGGTCGAAGGCGCCGCATGCGCGCAATTCGGTGCTGAACTACGGCCTGCCTGCGCTGTCGGGGCAGACGGCGTCCACCATCGATCCGCTGGTGCTGCAGTCGCGCGTGCGCCAGGCCATCATCGAACACGAGCCGCGCATCCTGCCGGGCACGCTGAAGGTGGAAGCCATCCTGTCCGAAGAGCAGATGGACCACTTCAACCAGATCGGCTTCCGCATCTCGGGCCAGCTCTGGGCCCAGCCGGTGCCGCTGGAGCTGCTGCTGCACACCGACATCGATCTCGAAACCGGCCGCGTGGCCGTGCGCGAACTGGACCGCTGAAATGAAGCTCCCAAGCTCACGCCGTTCGCAGCCGCCCGAGGGGGCGCTCGGTGGCTTCGGAGCGGCCGGGCGCCACTGACATGGACCCGCGGCTGCTTCGCTACTACAACGAGGAACTGCGCCATCTGCGCGAGATGGGGGCCGAGTTCGCGCAGGCCTTCCCGAAGATCGCCTCGAGGCTGGGCATCGAGGGCCTGGAGGTCACCGACCCCTACGTCGAGCGCCTGCTCGAGGGTTTCGCCTTCCTCGCCGGGCGCGTGCAGCTGAAGATCGATGCCGAGTTCCCGCGCTTCACGCAGCGCCTGCTGGAGATCGTCTACCCGCAGTTCCTGGCGCCCACGCCGGCCATGCTGAACGCGCAGGTCGTGCCCGAGCTCGGTGAATCGGCGCTGGCCGCGGGTGTGCGCCTGCCGCGGGGCAGCGTGATGCGCAGCCAGGCTGGCAAGGCCGGTGCCACGGTGTGTGAGTTCCGCACCGCGCACGACCTCATGCTGTGGCCGCTGGAGATCACGCAGGTCGAGTACTTCACGCACGCCGCCGACCTGCCCGTCTCGGCCGTGCCGGCGTGGCGCAAGTACCGCGCCGGCCTGCGCATCCGCCTGCGCACCACGGCCGGGCTCGACTTCGCGCAGCTTGCCCTGCGCGACCTCCAACTGCATTGCGCCGGCATCGACGACGTCGCGTACCGGCTGCACGAGCTGTGCTGCGGGCATGCACTCGGCGTGCTGGTGATGCCGACCAAGCGGCCGGCCGCCTGGCACGAGGCGCTGGACGGCGACTGCATCGAGCCGGTCGGCTTCGGCGACGACGAGGCCCTGCTGCCGCCCACGCTGCATGGCTTCCAGGGCCATCGGCTGCTGCAGGAGTACTTCGCGTTTCCGCAGCGCTTCCTCTACTTCAAGCTCGCAGGCCTGGGCGAGGCGCTGCGCAGGCAGGGTGGCGAGGAAGTCGACATCGTCATCCTCTTCTCGCGTCCCGACAACGCGCTGCTGCAGGCGGTGGACGCCAGCTGCCTGGCCTTGCACTGCGTGCCCGCCATCAACCTGCTGGACAAGCGCTGCGATCGCATCCAGGTTGCCACCGATGTCAGCGACTTCCACGTCGTCCCCGACCGCACGCGGCCGATGGACTACGAGGTCCACTCGATCACCGAAGTGACGGGCTACGGCACGGGCGCGCAGGCCGAGCGGCGCTTCCTGCCCTTCTACAACGCCTTCCACACCGAGCAGGCGGGTCATGACGCCTACTACGCGGTGCAGCGCGAGCCGCGGCTGCTCTCGCAGCTGCAGAAGCGCGAAGGGCCGCGCACCTCGTACATGGGCACCGAGATCTATCTCAGCGTGGTCGACGCGAACGAGGCGCCGTACTCGGCGGAACTGCGCCAGATCGGCGTGCGTGCGATGTGCACCAACCGCGACCTCCCGCTGCTGATGCCCGTGGGCAGCAGCAAGGGCGACCTCACGCTGGCCCACACCGCACCGGTGAAGGCGATCCAGGTCATCAAGGGGCCGTCGCGCCCGGTGTCGGCGGTGCGTGATGGCAGCCTGGCCTGGAAGCTGATCAACCAGCTGTCGCTGAACCACCTGTCGCTGACGGACACCGACGCCGAGCAGGGCGCGGCGGCGCTGCGGCAGATCCTGCGCCTGTACACGCACAGCGGCGACGCCGGTGCGCAGCGGCAGGTCGACGGGCTGCGTTCGGTGCAGCTGCGGCCCGTGGTGCGGCGGCTGCCGCTGCCGGGCCCCATCACCTTCGGCCGCGGCGTGGAGGTGCGCGTGGAGGTCGATGACCTCGCCTTCGAAGGCGCCAGCGCCTTCCTCATGGGCTGCGTGCTCGAACGCTTCGTCTCGCGCCATGTGTCGATCAACGGCTTCACGCAGGTGCGCCTGCATTCGGCGGCGCGCGGCGACATCCTCGCCGGCCAGCCGCGGTCCGGCGCGAGGCCGATCCTGTGAGCGAGGTGCCTGACGCCGCTGACGGCGCACCGGCTCCGCCGGTGGCCGCCGACGACTTGGCGCGGCGCCGCCGCGCGGCCCTGCAGGACATCGCCGAGCGGCCCTACCGCTACGACTTCTTCCATGCGCTGCGGCTGCTGGATGCGCTGCATCCCGAACGGCCGCGCCTGGGTCTGGCGCGGCGGCCGATGGACGAGCCGCTGCGCCTGGGCCAGACGGCCGACCTGTCCTTCGCCGGCAGCGCGATCGCGTCGATGGACCTCGCCGATCCGGCCGGCATGCCGCGCATGGCCGTGCGCTTCTTCGGCCTGTTCGGCCCGAACGGCCCGTTGCCGCTGCACATGACGGCCTACGCGCGGGAACGCGCGCTGCACAAGGGCGACCTCACCTTCCAGCGCTTCGCCGACTGGTTCCACCACCGGCTGCTGCTGCTGTTCTACCGCGCCTGGGCCCAGGCCCAGCCCACGGCCAGCCTGGACCGCCCCGGCGAGGACCGTTTCGCCGACTACGTTGGCGCGCTGGTCGGCAACGGCGGCGCCGAATGGCGCGGCCGCGACGCTGCGCCCGACCACGCGCGGCTGGCCTTCGCCGGGCTGCTGTCGCGCCAGGTGCGCAACGCCGACGGCCTGGCGCACCTGCTCTCGGGCTTTCTCGGCATGACGGTGCGGGTGGAGCAGTTCGTCGGCCGCTGGATGCCCCTGCCCGACAGCGAACGCACGCGTCTGGGCGGCCGCGGCCGGCGCCGGGGTGCGGGCCCGCAGCTGGGCGCCAGCGCCGTCATCGGCCATGCCGTGTTCGACCGCCAGCACCACGTGCGCATTCACGCCGGCCCGCTCTCGCGCAAGGACTTCGAGTCGTTGCTGCCCAGTGGCTCCGCGCTGCCGGCCGTGCAGGCGCTGGTGCGCCAGTACCTGGGCCTGGAGTTCGGCTGGGACCTGCACCTGCTGCTGAACCCCGGCGACGTGCCGGCGGCCCGCCTGGGCCGCGAAGGGCGCCTGGGCTGGACCACCTGGCTGCGCACGCCGGTACGTACCGAGGTCGTGGCACTGAACCTCGAACCCGGCACCGCGGGCCGTTGAACCGCAAATCACAAGCAGAACCGTCGAAAGGAACCTCATGGCAGAGATCAACCGCGTCACGCTCTTCGGCAAGCTGAATGCGCCGACCTACAAGGCCGTCGAAGGCGCCACGGTGTTCTGCAAGCTGCGCGGCAACCCCTACGTCGAGCTGGAGCACTTCCTGGCCCAGCTGCTGCAGCAGCCCGACAGCGACTGGCACCGCGTCATCAAGCACGCGCAGCTGGACATGTCCGCGCTGGCCAAGGACCTCACCACCGCGCTCGACCGCCTGCCGCGGGGCGCCAGCAGCATCAGCGGCATCGCCGAGAACATTGCCGACGCCATCGAGCGGGGCTGGGTCTACGGCACGCTGCTGTACGGTGACAGCGTGGTGCGCAGCGGCTACCTGCTGGTGGGCATGCTGAAAACCAAGAACCTGCGCAATGCGCTGGTGGCCATCAGCCGGCAGTTCGAGAAGCTCAAGGTCGATGACGTCTCCGACGCGCTGCCCAAGGTCATCGCCGGCAGCCCCGAAGACGGGCAGGGCGCCAGCGACGGCAGCGGTGCCGGCGGTGCGGCCCCGGGCGAGGCCAGCGGCGCCATCGCGCCGGCCGCCATGGGCAAGCAGGAGGCGCTGAAGAAGTTCACCGTCGACCTCACCGAGCAGGCGCGCAGCGGCAAGATGGACCCCATCGTCGGCCGTGACGACGAGATCCGGCAGGTGGTCGACATCCTCATGCGCCGCCGCCAGAACAACCCCATCCTGGTGGGCGAGGCCGGCGTCGGCAAGACCGCGGTGGTGGAAGGCTTCGCGCAGCGCATCGCGCGCGGCGACGTGCCGCCGAGCCTGAAGGACGTGGAGCTGCGCGCGCTCGACGTCGGCCTGCTGCAGGCGGGCGCCAGCATGAAGGGCGAGTTCGAGCAGCGGCTGCGCAGCGTCATCGACGAGGTGCAGGCCAGCCCCAAGCCCATCATCCTGTTCATCGACGAGACGCACACCCTGGTGGGCGCTGGCGGTGCGGCCGGCACCGGTGACGCCGCCAACCTGCTGAAACCGGCGCTGGCGCGCGGCACGCTGCGCACCATCGGCGCCACCACCTTCGCGGAGTACAAGAAGCACATCGAGAAGGACCCGGCATTGACGCGCCGCTTCCAGACCGTGCAGGTGGACGAGCCCGACGAGCCCAAGGCCATCCTGATGATGCGCGGCGTGGCCAGCACGATGGAGAAGCACCACCAGGTGCAGATCCTCGACGAAGCGCTGGAAGCGGCCGTGAAGCTGAGCCACCGCTACATCCCGGCGCGCCAGCTGCCCGACAAGAGCGTGAGCCTGCTCGATACGGCCTGCGCCCGCGTCGCCGTGAGCCTGCACGCCACGCCGGCCGAGGTGGACGACTGCCGCAAGCGCATCGAGGCCCTGGAGACCGAGCTCGGCATCATCGGCCGCGAGAAGGCCATCGGCGTCGACATCGGCCAGCGCGAGGCCAGCACCGCCGAACTGCTGCAGGCCGAGAAGGCGCGCCTGGCGGGGCTGGACGCGCGCTGGGCCGAGGAGAAGGCGCTGGTCGACGAACTGCTGGGCCTGCGCGGCAAGCTGCGCGCCGGCATCCAGCCCGTGGAAGGCACGGGCAGCAACCTGGAGGCCGAGGCCAATGCGGTGGTCACGCCGCCCATGAGCGACGGCGAGCGCGCCGACCTGCAGGCGCAGCTGCGCGCCGTGCAGGACAAGCTGCACGCGCTGCAGGGCGAGACGCCGCTGATCCTGCCCACGGTGGACTACCAGGCCGTGGCCGCCGTGGTGGGCGACTGGACGGGCATCCCCGTGGGCCGCATGGCGCGCAACGAGATCGAGACCATCCTCAACGTCGCCAAGCACCTGGGCGAGCGCGTGATCGGCCAGGACCACGCGATGGAGATGATCGCCAAGCGCATCCAGACCAGCCGCGCCGGCCTGGACAACCCCAGCAAGCCCATCGGCGTGTTCATGCTGGCCGGCACCAGCGGCGTCGGCAAGACCGAGACCGCGCTGGCGCTGGCCGAGGCGCTCTACGGCGGCGAGCAGAACGTCATCACCATCAACATGAGCGAGTACCAGGAGGCGCACACCGTCTCCACGCTCAAGGGCGCACCCCCGGGCTACGTGGGCTATGGCGAAGGTGGCGTGCTCACCGAGGCCGTGCGCCGCAAGCCCTACAGCGTGGTGCTGCTCGACGAGGTGGAGAAGGCGCACCCGGACGTTCACGAGATGTTCTTCCAGGTCTTCGACAAAGGCTTCATGGAAGACGGCGAAGGGCGCTTCATCGACTTCAAGAACACGCTCATCCTGCTCACCACCAACGCCGGCACCGACCTCATCGCCAGCCTGTGCAAGGACCCGGACCTGATGCCCGATCCCGAGGGCATGGCCAAGGCACTGCGCGAGCCGCTGCTGAAGATCTTTCCCCCGGCGCTGCTGGGGCGGCTGGTGACCATTCCGTACTACCCGCTGTCCGACGAGATGCTGGGCAGGATCGTCAAGCTGCAACTGAACCGCATCAAGAAGCGGGTGGAGGCGCGCTACAAGATCCCGTTCGAGTACGGCGAAGACGTCGTGAAGCTGGTGGTCAGCCGCTGCACCGAGAGCGAATCGGGCGGCCGGATGATCGACGCCATCCTCACCAACACCATGCTGCCGGACATCAGCCGCGAGTTCCTGACGCGGATGATGGAAGGGCAGGCCATCGAGCGGGTGAGCGTCGGGGTGGCCGGCGCCGGCTTCTCATACGACTTCGACGTGAACGTCACGACATGAGCGCCGGTCGCCGATCGTCGCTTGCCTCAACCACCGATGAACGAGGTGACCTGAAATGATCAAGTACGCGAACCTGGGTCTGGACAAGCAGCTCAACGAGATCGTCATCGTGGGAAGCCACGACGCCGGTGTGACCGGCGGCGATCCCAACACGCAGACGCAGAGCCTGGACATCTTCGGGCAGGCCGAAGCCGGCGTGCGATTCTTCGACATCCGCATCACGGGTGCCGTGGTCAAGAAGGGCGGCGCCAGCGACGTTGTGACGCTCAAGGCGTATCACGGCAAGGGGCCCTCCAGCACCAAGACGGCTGTCGATCTGCGGACCGGGCAGACGGGCAAGGTGGAGGTGAAGAGCCTCTGGGGGGGCGACTTCGGGCTGTCGCTGACGAACATCCTCAACGACGCGCTCCGCTTCGTGACGAAGAACAGCACCGAGTTCCTGATCCTCAAGTTCGACAAGTGCGCGAACTGGGACATGATCGCCGACGCGTGCAGGAGCATTCTCGGCTCGGCGCTGTTGAGCGGTCGGAACCTCAACACCGCCACCCTGCGAGAACTCCAGGGCAAGGTGATCTGCGCCTTCATGACCAAGGGCTACACGTCCCTGAAGCTGCCAGGGCAGAACGCTGGCATCAGTCACATCACGAACCTGTACAAGCCGCCTGCCGGCTACAGCCGCACCTTTCCGGGCTTGCAGTACTGGGGGTCCGGCGGCACGCCGATCAACAACCACGGTTTCGAGAAGAAGATCGGCGACAACATCAGCAAGCAGACGAAGATCCTGACGAGCGCGTCGACCGGCATCAGCGAGAAGAAGAGAACCTTCAAGAAGAACATCCCTGGCTGTTCCCCCGCCGACCCGAACGCCATCGGCATGATGTACTGGACCACCACGGGCGTGAACAAGAGCATCAAGGAGCGCAACGAACTGATGTGGGACAAGGACCACCGTGGTGGCCTTGAAGAACTCTGGCGCACGGGATTCGCCAGCTACATCAACAACGCGCTGCCCAAGAGCGTCGATGCCTGTTCGTTCTCCTCCGGCGGCACCCTCAAGCTGTTCATGCCGAACATCGTGATGATCGATTTCGCGGACGAGGACAAGTGCGAGTACATCTACGGGTTGAACACCGTGGCCGCGATCGAATTGGTCAAGATCTGCCAGAAGCTCGATATCCACGGCGGCCACAACAGCCTGTAGCCGCCGGCTCGTCACGTACCGGCGCGCCGTATGGCCCGTCGCGCGGCGACATCAAAGCATGGCCGACGACCTGATATCCCACAAGACCTGGATCTCCCGCACCGAGGTCTCGATGCAGCGCCGCAGCCCCGAGCTGAAGGCGCTGGACCAGTTGCTGCTGGACTACGAGGCCCGGGGCGGCGGCGATCTCCGCTGGCGTGTCGAGCAGGCGCTGCAGGCGTGGAAGGCCGCGCACGGCGCCGGTGACGAATGGCGCAAGAGCTCGCGCAACCGCAATGGCGCCTTCGACGACCTCACGCGCGCGCTGGCCACCAAGCACACGCTGTCCGAGGCCGATGAAGCCGCGCTCGAGGCCATCGCCGAGGCGAACAAGTCCTTCCTGCAGGCGCTCTTCGCCGAGCGGCGCGTGGTGCTGTCGGCACGCGCGCTGACGGCCTATCAGGGTCTGGACCTGGCGCACGATCTCGACCGCCTGGTGGCGCAGGCCCGCGGCGGCGAGTCGGGCACCCACTGGCTGATGCGCGAGGCCCACGGCCTGGTGCAGAGCCTGCTCGGTGACGTCTGGCACATGGAGGAACTGCAGTTGCTCGTGGGCCAGGTGCTGGGCCGCAGCGCGAGCGACCTGGCGAGCGCCATCGCGCCGGGGCTGGGACTGGTGAAGTCGGCGTCGATGACGATGTACCACTCGATCATGCTGGCCGCCAATGCGCGCAAGGTGGTCCAGCTGGAGGCGGCCGAGCCGGCCATCGCGGCTGGCGACCCCGCGGCGGCGCTGCTGGCCGTGCAGGAACTGGCCAAGCGCGAGACCGCCCACAGCGCGGGCCGCATGGCCAGCTACGCCGCCGAGACCGGCGGCAAGCTGGTGGGCACCTTCGTCGACGGCGGCACGGCCACGGCGGCCGTGGTCGGCGCGGCGGCCACCATCACGCGCATGGTCATCACGCTCAACGCCATCCGCGTCGACGTGCTGGAGATGCGCGCGGCCAACCAGCTGCTCGCAAAGCCCGACACGCTGGACGCCACGCTGTTCGCCAAGAGCCCGCTGCTGGGCTGCTACTTCCTGGTGTGCGCCGACACCAGCACCATCGTGAACTTCATGTTCAGGAACCTGGGCAAGCCGGGCTTCCAGTACGAGGTGGAGAAGGCCTGCAAGGACCACCTGGACACCACGCTGAAGATCGCCAGCCACCTGGTGTACGAGCACCGCATGAAGCTGTCGGGCCGGCAGCTGCCCAAGATGTCGGTGCTGCGCGGTGACGGGCAGGACCAGATCGCCGTGCGCGAGCCCGGCACGCTGATGCACCTGAAGGCCGCGACGGCCAACCGCGTGCGCGGCCGTGACAAGGGCTTCTACAAATGAGGCGCCTGATGCCCGCGGGATCAGCCGCGGTGCGGCAGGCCGGCCAGCGGCCGCGCCGGGTGCGCGACCGACTGCAGGCGCAACACCGTGACGGCGTTGCGGTGCTTGTGGCTCATCAGCGGCATGAGGCCGGCGTCCAGCAGGGCCTGGCCGGCCTGTTCGCCCAGCAGGTGCTCGGCACAGGGCTGCAGCACGGTCTCGCCGTCCAGCTGGAAGCTGAAGGCCGGCAGGTCGCCGATCTCGCGCTCGTCGCCGGGTTCGAAAGCCCAGCCGGAGGCGTTGAAGGCGCGGCCGATGAGATGGGCCACGGCCAGCGAGCCCGCGCCCCACAGCAGCTGTTCGTGCCCGGGCGTGCCCGGGAACTCCTCGAAGGCGAACGAGGACAGCGGGTCGCTGCGCTTGCCATAGGGCTGACGCAGCAGCAGGCGCGGCGCAGCCAGGCCGATCCAGGGTGCGGCCTCGCTGGCGCGCAGCGCGGCCCAGCCGGCCAGCGCCGCGGGCTCGGCGGTGGCCAGGGCGAGGTCGGCGGCGGCCAGCCAGGGGCCACCGGCCTGCGCCGAGATCAGGCCCATCGCGGCGGCCAGGCCGATGTCGGCGTCGCCGGGGCCGAAGCTGAAGAGGCCGACCAGCGCGTGCCAGGGTTCGCCGCCGGGCAGGTTGCGCCAGCGGTCGGCCAGGTTGTGGTGGAGCGCCGTCTGCGCCAGGCGCCCCTGGCTGGCCACGACATCGGCAACGAGCTCGTCGCGCGAGACATCCAGCAGGTGCAGTTCCAGCCCGTCGTCCAGTTCCAGCGTCGACACCAGCCACATCGCGCCGCGCCAGGCCGCTTCCAGCGCCTGGAAAGCCGGTGCGTGCAGCAGCGCGCGCATCTCGGCCGCGATGGCCGCGTCCACCGAGGCCACCAGCTCGGCCTGCTGGGATTGGGTGTCGGGCCGGACATGCGGTGCCACGATGCGGCGGACCAGGGCGTCGATGCCGCTGGTGGGCGTGGGCGCGGGCGGCGCTGCCAGCCCGGCGGGGCGCCCACCCAGCAGGCCGGCCAGCAAGTCGCCGCCGGGCGCCGCGGCGGGGGCGGGTTCGGTGGCGCCACCCAGCTCGGCAGCGGCCTGCGCAAACTGGGCCGGGTCCAGCAGACGCTGGCGCAGGCGGCGCAATGCGCCGAAGCGGGGCACGCGCGCAAAGAGGCTGTCGGGGTGGAAGTGCTCCAGCTCCTCGAACTCGAGCGTCTCGCCGTCCAGCGCCAGCTGCGGCGCCAGCCGCGCCATCACGGTGTCGAAGCGGTCGGCGTCCAGGCGCAGCGTCGGGCGTTCCTTCAAGGCGGGGCGATCGGCCAGCACGCGATGGCTGAAGTCGCCCACCAGAAGCAGCCGCAGCGGGCCTTGCGTGCGCTTGCGCGCGGCTGGCGCGGGATGGAAATCGAACTCAAGGCGTCCAGGCATGGTGAGGGGCTCCGCGCCAAGCGCCTGCGCCTGCCCGTCCGCCCATGCGTCCCTGGCCTTCGCTGCTTGTCGCCCTGGGTACTTTGCTTCAGAGTCGGGCCCGGCAGCAACCACTTTCCACATGTCTGAGATCACTTCACCCGAAGCGGCCACCGTGAGCGCACTGCTGCAGCGCGGCATGTCGGCGCACCAGGCCGGCGACTTCCAGGCCGCGCTGGAGGCCTACCGCAGCGTGCTGGAGGCCGACCCGCGCAACGCCGACGCCCTGCACCTGGCCGGCCTGCTGCATGCGCAGCACGGCAGCACGGAGATGGCGCAGCAGCTGATCGAGGCGGCGCTGGAGCTGCTGCCCGACGAACCGCTCTACAACAACAACCTGGGCAACCTGCACGTCGAATGCGGCCGGGCCGAGCTGGCGCTGGCTTCCTTCGAGCGCGCGCATGCCGCGGCGCCGGAACGCCCGGACATCTGCAACAACCTGGCCGTGATGCTGTCGCGCGCCGGCCGGGCCGACGAGGCCGAGCGCCTGTTCAACCAGGTGATCGCGGTGGCGCCCGGCTTCGACGACGCCCGCCAGAACCTGGCCAACCACCTGCTGCGCCGCGGTCAGGTCCAGCAGGCGGTGCAGACCTGCATCGACGGCCTGCTCATCGCGCCGCGCAACCGGCACCTGCGCCGCATCCTCGGCGCGGCCTACATCTCCGTGGACATGCAGGGCGAGGCCGAGGCGCTGTACCGCGCCTGGCTGGCCGATGAACCCGACAGCGCCGAGGCGAACTTCAAGCTGGCGGCCCTGACGCAGAGCGACGTGCCCCAGCGCGCCCCCGACCGCTTCGTCACCGCCATCTTCGACACCTTCGCGCACAGCTTCGACGCCAAGCTGGCCCAGCTGGGCTACCGTGCGCCCGAACTCGTGGCCGAGGCCGTGGCCCGCCACGCGCATGCGCCGGCCGCGGCGCTGGACGTGTGCGACGCCGGTTGTGGCACCGGCCTGTGCGGCCCGCTGCTCAAGCCATGGGCCCGCTGGCTCGCCGGCGTGGATCTTTCCGAGGGCATGCTGCTGAAGGCGCAGCGGCGCGGCGTCTATGACGACCTCACCGTCGCCGAGCTGGTGGCCTACCTGCAGGCGCGCCCGGCGGCCTTCGATCTGATCGTTTCGGCCGACACGCTGTGCTACTTCGGTGCGCTGCATGACTTTGCCGCGGCGGCGCACGCAGCGCTTCGCGCCGGTGGGCTGCTCGTCTTCACGGTCGAAGCCCATGCCGACGAGCCCGCCGAACCCGGATTCCGCCTGCACGGCCACGGCCGCTACAGCCACCGGCCGTCCTACGTGACCGGAGCGCTGGCGGCCGCCGGCCTCGAACTGCTGGAGCAGCAGGCCGTGGTGCTGCGCATGGAAGCCGGCCAGCCCGTGGCAGGCCGGCTGGTCACCGCGCGGCGCGCGGCCGGCTGAAGCGCCGCCCCCCGAACCCCTGATCCCGAGACGCCATGCCTGAAGCGACCACCCCCCTGCCGATCAAGATCGTCACCGAGCCCGACCTGTCGCTGCACTTCAGGGCCATGGCGGGCCACGAGGAGATGTCGCGCCTCTTCGAATACGAGGTGGTGGTGCGCGCCGAGGACGCCGCCGTCGACTTCGACAGCCTGCTCGGCACCTACGCCGGCGTGTCCTTCGAGGTGGCCGAGGGCAGCTTCCGCTGGTTCAACGGCATCGTCGCGGCCGCCGGCATCGAGGACCACCAGGGCGCCTTCCACGACTACCGGCTCGTGCTGCGGCCCTGGCTCTGGCTGGCCACGCAGTCGTCCAACCTGCGTGTCTTCCAGGAGATGACGGCGCCCGACATCATCAAGGAGGTGCTGGGCACCTACGGGGGCACGGTCACCGACGAGCTCTCGGGCACCTATGCCACCCGCACCTACTGCGTGCAGTACCGCGAGAGCGACTTCAACTTCGTCAGCCGGTTGATGGAAGAGGAGGGCATCTTCTACTTCTTCCGCCACGTCGACGGCGACCACGAGTTGGTGCTGGGCGACGCCGCCAGCTCCAACGTGGCGGCCACGGGCTTCGAGACCATCCGTTTCGTCGAAGGCGGCGAAGGCAGCGACGAGGACATGGTCATCCGCCGCTGGCGCATGCGGCACGAGATCCAGAGCGGCAAGTTCACCCTGCGCGACTACAACTTCGAGACGCCCTCCGACGACCTCACCAGCACCTCGGCCGAGACGGCGCGCACCCACGCCGAGGCCACGCACGAGGTCTACGACTACCCGGGGCTGTACGGCGTGAAGGCCGATGGCGATGCCCGCGCGCTGGTGCGCCTGGCCGAAGCCGATGCCCGCCACGCCCGCTTCACCGGCCAGGGCAACTCGCCGGGCCTGGTGTGCGGTGGCAAGTTCACGCTCAGCGAGCACAAGCGCGACGACCAGAACGCCGACTACCTGGTGCTCTCCACGCGCATCGAGCTGCAGCTGGCCGAGTACGAGGCCACCGATGCCGGCGGCCAGACGCGCTACACCTGCGACTTCGTGGCCCAGAAGCACGCCGACGTCTTCCGCCCAGCGCGGCTGACGCGCAAGCCCGCGGTGGCCGGCCCGCAGACGGCCAAGGTGGTGGGCGACGGCGACCCGGGCGACATCATCACCGACGAGCATGCGCGCGTGAAGATCAAGTTCCACTGGGACCGCCTGGGCGCCGACGACGGCACCAGCTCCTGCTGGGTGCGCGTGGCCAGCCCGATGGCCGGCAACGGCTGGGGCTTCATCTCCATCCCGCGCCTGGGCCAGGAGGTGGTGGTCGACTTCCTCGAGGGCGACCCCGACCAGCCGCTCATCACCGGCCGGGTTCACAACCCCGAGCAGCTGCCGCCCTACCTGCTGCCCGACAACGCCGCCGTCACCACGCTCAAGAGCCGCAGCAAGCTGGCCGGCGCCGATGCCTTCAACGAGCTGCGCTTCGACGACACCGACGGCAGCGAACTGCTGCTGTTGCACGCGCAGAAGGACCGCTTCGAGTTCGTGGAGGAGACGCTCAAGAGCACCATCGGCATGGCCGAGCACCGCCACGTGAAGGAAGACCGCAAGGAGCACGTGGAAGGCAAGTGGCACCTGAAGGTGACCGGGGACGTGCTGCACAAGTACGAGGCCAAGTGGCACCTCGCCGTGGCGCAGGACATGTTGTTGAAGACCGACGCCAAGTTCAACCTGAAGACCGGCGCCGACATCCTCATCGACGGAGGCGCCAAGTTCGGGCTGAAGACCGGTGCCGACATCGACGTGAAGGGGGGCGGCAACCTGGGCGTCGATGCCTCCACCAACGTCCACATCAAGGGCGGCGCGAACGTCGTCATCGAGGCCGGCTCGCAGCTCAGCATCAAGGCGGGCGGCTCTTCGGTGGTGCTGGGACCGGACGGTGTCTCCATCACCGGCAGCATGGTGAAGGTGAACTCCGGAGGCTCGCCCGGCTCGGGCAACGGGGCCAGCCCGGGTGCGCCCACCGAGCCCGATGCACCGGAAGATCCCGAGCTGCCGGAAGACCCGCTGGCCGACGCCCACCGCTGACCTCCGCCCGTGCAGCCCGTCGACACCGAAGCCCGGGAAGCCGCCGCGTGGGCGGCCTTCCTGCAGCAGCTCACCGGCCACCTGGCCGCGCAGTGGCCGCTGATGCAGGAGCGCCTGGGCGATCGCATGCCGGCCTTCGTCGAACTCTGCGCCCAGCAGACGCTGCAGCGCGGCTTCGTGCGGGCGGCCAGCGTGGCGCGCATGGCCAACCTGTGGTGCGTGTGGGGCCCGGGCTTCCACGACAAGCCCGGTTTCGAGTGGGCCGCCGAACTGCTCAAGCGCGACAGCGACGCCGAATGGCTGACGCTGCACCAGCTGCTGCAGCGCTCGCTGAAGGCGCTGGCGCAACTGCCCGACACACGCATCGCGCCGGCCACGCTGGTGGCGGCCGACCAGCGGCTGATCGAGACCTTCGGCCGCCTGGGCCGGCACGGCGAGCTGCACCCGCGCGAACCCGAGCCGCTGCCGGCCCGGGCCTGCGACCTGGAAGCCGTCGAACTGCGGCTGCTGGAGCCTGCCGTGGCTGAGCAGTACGTGTTCGCGGCCGGGCAGTGGCAGCGCGCCACCTTGCCGGTGCCGGCGCCGGTGCGGGTGGACATCGATCACCCGGTGCCGCGCTTGATCGCCGTGCTGGGCGACGTGCCCGAGGCCAAGCCCGCCACGCGCGTCCAGCTGCGCTCGCGCGCCCATGCACAGTGCGACGACCGCGAGCACCCCGCGCTGCGCTTCGCCGGCACGCACGGCCAGTGGCTCTGGGTGGGCCACGAGACGCGCGCCGTCAGCTGGCCTGTCTCGGCGCTGCGGCAGCCTCTGCCGCCCGCCGGGGCGGGCACGGCCATCGCCGAGGAGACCTCGCCCGACATCTTCAAGCTCGAGCTCGCCACCTGCGGCCTGCGCGACGACGGCGAGGCCATCGGCCCGCTGGCCACGCAGCTCTGGGTGTGGCCGGCAGCGCAGTGGCTGCTGACGCTGGAGCGCACCGCGGCCGAAGCGCAGCCGGTGCTGCCCGGCCGCGACGCCGTGGCACGGGGCGCCACGCGTTGCACGGTGGAGCGCGACGGCACGGCCCAGGACGCGGCGCCGCTGCGGGCCGGCTTCGACCAGGGCCTGGATGCCGCCGCGTGGCGGGCTCAGCAATCGCTGCTGGCAGCCCTGGCCGCCGCGCCCGGCATGGCACCGCCGCGGCTCGATGGCGCGCTGTCGCTGCTGACCGGCCGGGCTGCCATCACCTGGGGCTGGGCGCTGGGCCCGCAGGGCATGAACGCGCGCGCCTTCCTGCGCACGCTGGGGGCCCTGGAGATGCAGGCCTGCGCCGTGGACCTGCATACCGAAAGTGAGCTGACGGTGGGTGAGGGCCGCGCGCGGCTGCGCCTGCACTGCAGCGGCCGGGAGGCGCTGGCCGTGCAGTGGCAGCGCGACAGCGCCGAGCCGCTGCTCACGGCGGCGCTGATGCCGGCCAAGGCCAGCTTCCGCATCCCCTTCACGGCCGAGGTGTTGCCGCTGGCGGGCGACGCCGGCACGCTGCTTCAGGCCGCCGGCCCCTGCAGCGGCGCGCTGGTGGGTGAAGCCGGCCTGCGGCCGCGGCTGTCGGGGGGCAGCGGCTGGTGCTGGTACGCGCAGCTTCGGCTGGAGCCGGCGGCGCTGCCGCTGGCGCTGGTCGACCCGCTGCTCGGCCGCCGCGAAGTCGTCCTTCCGCTGTGGGGCGCGCAGGCGCTGCTGGACTGGAGCCTGGGCTGATGGAACGTCTGCTCGTGCTGCGGCTGGAAACCCTGGGCGTGGCGGCCGAAGCGTCGCTCAATGGCGTGCCCCTGGCGCGCACGCCCGCGGCGGGCGGCGCCGTCACGGTGCCGGTGCACGAGTACACCTTGTCGGGTGCCAACCAGCTGGAGCTGGTGATCCAGCCGTCGCCGCCCGGCGCCCCGGCCGCGCCCGAACCGCTGCTCAGCGACGGGCGTTGCGGCGCCAGCCTGAGGCTGCTGCTGCCGCGCATCGGCCAGGCGGCCCACCCCGAGCATGCGCGCACGCTGGCGCAGATCGACTGGACACCGCTGGCCGACGAAGTGACCGAGGTGCCGCACACGGTGCGCCAGGCCGTCGACCTGCCCATCGCCTTCCCGCGCTGGCGCTGGTTCGACGCGCCGGTGATCGCCGATGTGCCGGGGCAGCTGGCGCCGGCCGCGCGCTTCCTGCAGGGCCTGGTGCTGGGGCTGCAGCGCGGCGACGTGGAGCCGCTGATGCTGGCTGCGCGGCTGCGCTTCGAGGAACTGGCCCAGGCCTACCAGCGCAACGTGGCCGACGACGCGCAGCGTTTCCGCCAGCAACTGCTGCAACTGCATGCGGCACAGCCGCTGAAGCCGGCCATGCCCAAGGCCGACGCGCTGCTGCTGCGCCCGCTGGCCGGCGGCCGCCTCCTGGAGTGTTTGCGGCCCGATGGTCAGCCGGTGCTGCAGGTGCCGGTGGCCGGCGGTGGCACGCTGATGCTGCCGCTGCGCTTGGCGCAGATCGAAGGGCGGTTCTATGTCATCCGCTGAACGTCCCACCGGCGCAGGCCGGGCCGCTATGCTTTGGCGTTCACCGTTCGATGGAGTGCAGGGATGATCGTGCTGAGGGTGCTCAGCTACAACGGCGCGCCGGCCGAAGGGCTGCAGGCGCAGTTCGACGAGATCGGCGGCACCATCGGCCGCGCCGACAACAACCAGCTCGTGCTGCCCGACCCCGAACGCACGATCTCGCGCGTGCATGCGCGGGTGGTGTTCAGGAACGGCAGCTACGCCGTCGTGGACAACGGCAGCAATCCCATCAGCGTCAACGGACAGGTGGTGGGGGCCGGCCGCGAGCAGCCGCTGCGGCCGGGGGACCAGTTGCAGATCGGCGGCTACGTGCTGCAGGCCTCGGCCGCCGCGGTCCCGGTCTCGTCCGACCCTTTCGCGGACCTCTTCGGCGAGGGATCCCTCGGCCTGGCCGCGCCGCCTGCGCCTCCGCCGGCGCGGACGGCGATGTCGTCGTCGCCGCTGGCCTCCACCGCGATGTGGCCCGCGCCCCCGGCGCCCACGGCCATGCCGCGCACGGCGCC
>JAEUPH010000336.1 GCA_016790395.1 Rubrivivax sp.
GTCAAGCCCCGCGTCTCATCGTGTCGACTGGAGCAAGGGCGCCGCTTCGGTGGCCGTGAGCCGGCGCACGCGCAACACCGCGATGGGTGGCTCGATGTACTGGTTGGCGGGATTGCCGCGCGCATAGAGCTTCTGCACCACGTCGCGGCCCTGCACCACCTGCCCGAAGGCCGCGAAGCCCTGGCCGTCGGGGTTGCGGCCGCCGCCGAAGTCGAGCTCGGGCTGGTCGTTGATGCAGATGAAGAACTCGGCCGTGGCCGTGCCCGGGCCCAGCCGAGCCATCGACACCGTGCCGTCGCGGTGGCGCAGGCCGGTCTGCTGCGTGGTCTCGTGCGCGATGGGCGGCCGGGGTGCAGGCTGGTCGTCGCGCTGGTTCCTGCCCCACTGCACGACCTCGATCCGGTGCCTCGTCGTCGGCGGCTGGTTGGCCGGCGTGACGATGCGGTAGACCGCGCCGTTGTCGAGCTGGCCCGCATCCACATAGGCGAGGTAGTTCTGCACCGTGACGGGCGCCCTGGCCGTGTTGACCTCGATGACGAAGCTGCCCAGCGGCGTGTCCACCTGCGTGAAGACGCGTTCGCCGGTGGCCTGGGCCAGCGCGGCCGGAGCGGTGGCGGACAGCATCATGGCGGCAGCGGCATCGCGTCGGTTCATGCCGGCCATGATGCCATCGCTATGCTCACGGACCATGCCTGCCGACCCCGTGATCCACGCCGACGAAGCCCTCGTCGTCGCCGACAAGCCGGCCGGCCTGCTGGCCGTGCCCGGGCGTGGCGAGGCCGGTCTCGTCAACCTGGCTTCGCAGCTGGGGCAACGCTTCGCCGACGTGCAGATCGTGCACCGGCTGGACATGGCGACCTCCGGTCTCATCGTCTTCGCGCGCGGGGCCGACGTGCAGCGACGGCTGAGCGCGGCCTTTGCCGAGCGGCGCGTGCACAAGCGCTACGTGGCCGTCGTCGAAGGCGAAGTGGCCGACGATGAAGGGGCGATCGATGCGCCGCTCGTCGCCGACTGGCCGCACCGGCCCTTGCAGAAGGTGTGCGGGGTGACCGGCAAGCCCTCGCTCACGCACTGGCGCGTGCTGGCGCGCGGCGCTGGCTGGACACGGCTGTCCCTCGTGCCCGTCACCGGACGCTCGCACCAGCTGCGCGTGCACCTGCGCCACATCGGCCACCCGATCCGCGGCGACGGCCTCTACGGCGCGCTGCCCGAGCGCGGGCCGCGCCTGCTGCTGCACGCCGAAGCGCTGGGCTTCCTGCACCCCTTGACCGCGGTGCCGGCGGACTTCAGCAGCGCATGCCCCTTCTGAACGCCTGAAGCCGGGGCCGCGCAGAGACAATGGCGGCCTGGGCATTCGTTGCTGCCCACGAATCCGGAGGACCATGAGCCAGCCGCTGACCATCCTGACCGGCGCTTCGCGCGGCCTCGGGCGCGCCCTCGCCGGGCAACTGCTCCGCCGCGGCCACCGCCTGCTCGCGATCTCGCGCACGGCCCTGGACCTGCCCGTACCCGCGGGTGCGAACCTGGAGTCCTGGCGGGCCGATCTGGCCGATGCCGTCCCTCTGGCCGGGCAACTGGGCGCCTGGCTCCGGGGCTTCGAGCCCGGACAGGTGGCGTCGGTCACGCTGATCCACAACGCCGGCGTGGTGTCTCGTCTGGCGCCGCTGTCGGCGGGCGATGCGTCCGACCTCGCGCAGGCCCTGCGCGTGGGCCTGGAGGCGCCTGTGCTGCTGACCGCCGCCTTCCTGCGCGCCACCGAAGACTGGCCCGCTCCTCGCAAGGTGCTGATGGTCTCCTCGGGCCTGGGCCGGCGTGCGCTGGCCGGCGGCGCGTCGTACTGCGCTGCGAAAGCCGGGATGGACCACCTGGCGCGCGCCGTGGCGCTGGAGGAGGCCGCCAAGCCGCAAGGCGCGCGCATCGTCTCGCTGGCACCGGGCGTCATCGACACCGACATGCAGCGGCAGTTGCGCGGCGCCGATGCCACCCTCTTCCCGGAGCGGGAACGCTTCGCCACGATGCACGCCGAGGGCCGGCTGGACACCCCGGAGGCTGCCGCCAGCAAGCTGCTGGCCTACCTGGACCGCGCCGATTTCGGGGTCCAGCCCGTGGCCGACGTGCGCGACGCGGCATGAGGGCGCAGGGCCGCTCCCAGGCGCTCATGCCGAAGTGCGCAGCACGGCGGGAAATCCGGTGAGCGCGCCGCTGCCGGCACGCGCCCGCGTGCTGATCGACGAACTGGGCCTGCGGCCGCACCCCGAAGGCGGCTTCTACGCCGAGGTGTTCCGCTCCACCCGCAGCGTGCAGCCTCATGACGCGCGCTCGGCCCGCCGTGCGTTGACGACGATCGACTTCCTGCTCGTGGCCGGCCAGTGCTCGGCCTGGCACCGCGTGCGGTCCGACGAGGTCTGGCACCTCCTGGAAGGCGACGGCCTGCGCCTGTGGACGGCGCCGCCGGACCTGTCGCGCTTCGAGGCCCATGAACTGCGTCGCGGCGAGCGCCTGCGCCACGTGGTGCCGGCCGACGGGTGGCAGGCGGCCGAGCCCCTGGGCGACTTCGCCTACGTCGGCGCCACGGTGGGCCCGGGCTTCGACTTCGCCGACTTCGGCTTCGGACGCGACGACGCCGCGTTGTGCGCGGCCCTGCCCGCCGAACTGCGCCGCCTGCTCTAGCCGGCCAGCCAGGCCGCGAGATCGGCCTTCAGCTGCTGCAGGTCGGCCTGCCGCGTGTACATCATGTGGCCGGCGTCGTAGTAGCGGTGCGTGACGCGCGCCAGCACCTCGCGCGGCGCGTTCAGCTGCGCCAGCGACCAGTCGCTGGCGCTGTAGGGCGTGCCCAGGTCATAGCGGCCGCTGGCGGCCAGCACCTTCAGGTTCGGGTTTCGGCGCAGCGCGCGCGCGAGGTCGGGGCTGGTGCTGGCGAAGCCCGACTCGGCCTGGCCCTTGCGGCGCCAGTCCCAGTCCTTGTTCGTGTCGCGGTTGAGCACCTCGTAGCGCGGCTCCAGGTCGATGCCCAGCATGCCGCCGAAGCAGGCCATGGCGGCCATGGTGTAGGGCGCGGCGATGGCTTCCATGCCGGGGTCGAACTCC
>JAEUPH010000341.1 GCA_016790395.1 Rubrivivax sp.
GGCGTGAGCTTCTGGCTCACGACGCCGGGGCGCGACTCATTGCTGCAGTCGTACTTGCGATTGCAGTAGTTGCACTGGATGTTGCAGGCCGGCGCCACGGCCACGTGCATGCGGGCGTAGTGGTGATGCGCCTCTTCCGAGTAGCAGGGATGGTTCTTCACCTTCTCCCAGATCTCGGCCGGCATGTCGGCCGGGCCGTCGCTGGAGCCGCAGCTCGCCTTGCCCGAGGCGCCGCTGGTGGAGCACCCGCCCGAGGCCGCGGCCTCCAGGATCTGGCTCACGGCCTGGCGGCCCTTGCGCAGGTCGCCGATGGACACGTAGGCAGCTGAGGTCGTCATGGCCGGGGCCCCGCGAGGGTTGTGGTGACGACCCCTCCATTGCGAGAGCCATGCCAACCCCGCCGCCCTTGCGAATCAAGGACTTAGCCGATCAGCAGCGCCTTCGGCCCCGGGCGCGTGCTGTGCGTTTCGCGACAAAGCCCACAGCGCGGGGCTCAGAGTTCGCCGGCGAAGACTTCGGCCAGGTCGATGCGCGCATGCAGTCGCGCGCACAGCATGAAGCTGCCGGCGAACTTGCGCTGCAGGAACAGCATGTCCGGCGGCGGCGTGCGCGCATAGCCGACGCCGAAGAACTGGTCACGGCCCTGCTCGTAGCTGCGTGCGAAGAGCGTGGAGGCGCCGAAGTCGTAGGGCCCCGCGTGGCGCAGCGGTTCGGCGGCCAGCCGCATCAGGCCGATGACGCCGCGCGTCTGCTCAGGCGGGTCTTCCAGCGCCGTGAAGCCGGCGTCCAGCGACGCGGCCTCGATGCGCGGCACGTCGTCGTCGCGCAGTGCGCGGCCCAGCTCGCGCAGCTGTTCCACGCGGCCGGGCGGCACCTCTTCCGTGGCACCGAAATCGATGAGCGCGATGCGGCCGCTGGCGGCGTCGTAGAGGTAGTTGCCGAAGTTCGGGTCGGTCTGCACCAGCCGCATGCGGAAAAACTCGTGCACCGCCAGCCGGCTGAGCGCCGTGGCGACGTGGTCGCGCTGGGATTGCGGCGTGCCGTCGTGGGCCAACTGGTCCACCGGAGTGCCGGGGGCGAAGTCGGTGGCCAGGATGTGCTCGGTGCAATGTTCGTCCACCACGGCCGGCACCATCAGCACCGGGTCGGCGCCCAGCCGCTCGCGGTACTCGCGCGCGGCGGCGGCTTCGGCGCGGTAGTCGGTCTCGTGCTCCAGCTGCGCCTGCACGCGCGCCAGCAACTCGGGCACCGTACCCGGCGCCAGCCCGGCCGGCACCACACCCGGCGTGCGCAGCAGCAGCGCCAGGTTGGCCATGTCGCTGGCGATGCTGCGGCGCACACCCGGGTACTGGATCTTCAGCGCCAGCACGCGGCCCTCGTGAGTCTCGGCGCGGTGCACCTGGCCGATGGACGCCGCGGCCACCGGCTCGAAACTCAGGCGCCGGAAGCGCTTGTGCCAGAGCGCACCGTACTCGCGCTCCAGCACCTCGGCCAGCTGGGCGGCCGGCATGGTGTGGGCCTGGTCGCGCAGCCGGCCCAGCAGTTCGGCGAAGTGTGGCGGCAGCACGCCCTGGCCGTCCATCGACAGCAGCTGGCCCACCTTCATCACCGCCCCGCGCATCTGCGACAGCCGATCCGCCAGCCGGCGGGCGTTGCCGGGCGTGAGCATCAGCTGCGCGAGGTCGGGTCGCTCACCACGCGCCAGCCGGGCCATGCCCTCGGCCGCGGCACCGGCCGCCATCTCGCCCATGGCGCGGCCGAAGTGCAGCAGGCGGCGTGTGCGCCCTTCAGGAACGGGGGCAGCGCGTGGCGGAACGGGAGCAGCCATGCGCGCCATTGAACCACCTCGGCGGCAGCCTCACCGACGCCCGGCGCTCAGCAACGCACACGGAGGATGCCCGCGAAGTAGGCAGCCAGCGCCTCCCGGCCCTGGAGCGGCAGCACGTGGCCCACGTGCTGGTCGGGCCGCACCACCACCATGCAGCCTGCCTGCCGGTCGATGCCGCGCATCGCGAAGATGTCTTCGCCGCGCTTCAGGTCGGCGCAGAAGACCTTCTCGTAGTCGGTGAGACCCAGCCGGCCCACCTTCGGGCGCAGCAGCGTGGGCAGGGCGCCGAGGTCCAGCTCGCGGAAGCCCTGCTGGAACACGGCACGCACGTCGATCACGGCATCGACGTCTTCGCCCGGCGCGGCATGGCGGCGCAGCGGGGAGGCCGCGTCGTGCTCCAGCCAGTGGCACAGCCCGGCGACTTCGCCACCGGGCCGGCCGGCGTCACCCGCAGGCGCGAAGAGGAAGAGGCGGAAGCGCGCATCGGCTTCGACGCAGTGGCCCAGGTGCATGGGCTTGGCATCGGCCAGGCGAATCACGGGCGCGGAGTGGAAGCGCTTGCCGAGGTCGAAGCCCGTGGCCAGCGCCTGGTGCGTGGCGGGGCCGGTCAGGGCCCCGGGCGGGTACTGGATGGTGAGGCCGCAGGTGAAGGGCAGGTTGTTGATGAAAGCCCGTGCCACCACGGGCAGGCCGGCCGTCGCGGGGTCGAAGGCGAGGCCCTCGCCCGCGAGACCGCCCACCACGCGCGCCCACTGGTGGTCGAACTCCACCAGGCCCTGGGCCGCGGCGCGGCGCTCGCCCGAGTAGCTGTGCAGCAGTGCGGGCTCGGCGCGGCCGGTGAGCACGGAGATCAGCTTCCAGCCCAGGTTGAAGGTGTCGCCCATGGACACGTTCATGCCCTGCCCGGCCTTGGGGCTGTGCGTGTGGCAGGCGTCGCCGGCCAGCATCACGCGCGGCGCGCGGTGCGCCACCTCGGCCTCGGGCACGTCGTCGAACTTGTCGGTGAGGCGGTGGCCGATCTCGTAGATGGACCACCACACCACCTCCTTCACGTCCAGCGTGAAGGGGCTGAAGATGCGTCGCGCCTTGTCGATGATGTCCTGCGGGCCCATGCCGCGGTCGGCCACCCGCTCGTGCTCGCCCAGCGCGTCGAGTTCCACGTACAGCCGCACCAGGTGCCCGCCTTCGCGCGGCAGCACCATCAGGATGCCTTCGTCCTGCGAGCGCACGAAGGACTTCATGCGCCAGTCGGGGAAGTCGGTGACGGCCAGCACGTCCATCACGCCCCAGGCCTGGTGCGCGGCGTCGCCGTGCAGCGCGCCACCGATGGCCGTGCGCACGGC
>JAEUPH010000342.1 GCA_016790395.1 Rubrivivax sp.
CCGGTCTGGCTGACCGTGTTGAGCACGAAGTTCCGGAGTTCGGCTGCCAGTGCGGGCAGGTCACCGCGTGGCAGGCGCCGCAGATCGGCCGGCGACTGGATGGTCTGCAAAAGCTTCATCTCAATGTTCCCGCTCCACCACCTTGTCGGCCAGCACGCCCAGCAGCGCGGCGGCGCCGCCCAGGCCGCTGCGTGCCAGCGCCTCGTGGGCCTGCACGCGGAGCGCTTCGGCGTGGCGGCGCGCCGCACCGAGGCCCAGCACCGAGACGTAGGTGGGCTTGTTGTGGTCCTGGTCCTTGCCGGCGGTCTTGCCCAGCTTCTCGCTGGCCTGCGTCACGTCGAGGATGTCATCCACGACCTGGAAGGCCAGCCCGATGGCCGCCCCGTAGTCTCCCAGCGCGCGCCATGCGGCGTCGCTGCAGGGGCCGCAGGCCGCGCCCATGGCCACGCTGGCCTGCAGCAGCGCGCCTGTCTTGCGGCGGTGCATGTCGCTCAGTTCGGCCTCGTCCAGCGGCCGGCCGATGCTGGCCAGGTCGATGGCCTGTCCGCCGGCCATGCCGGCATGCCCCGCTGCGCGCGCCAGCAGCGCCACCAGCCGGGCCTGGAGCGCCGGCGGCACCCCTTCGTCGGGCGTCAGCACCTCGAAGGCCAGGGCCTGCATGGCGTCACCGGCCAGCATGGCCTGGGCTTCGCCGAACTTGACATGGACGGTGGGCTTGCCGCGTCGCAGCACGTCGTTGTCCATGCAGGGCATGTCGTCGTGCACCAGCGAGTAGGCGTGGATGAGCTCCACGGCCACCGCAGCGCGCCGGGCTGCCGCCTCGAGGCCGGCGACGGCCTCGCTCGCGGCCATCACGAGAAGCGGCCGCAGGCGCTTGCCGCCGTCGAGCACGCCGTAGCGCATGGCGGCCCCCAGGCCCGCCGGCGCGTCGGACGGGACCCAGGTTTCCAGCGCCAGTTCCACCTGCGCCAGCTGCGTGCGTGCCCAGCCGTCGAAGTCGGCCGCCGTCATGCCGGGGTCCAGGCCTTCAACTGGCCGTCCTCCAGCACCTTGACCTGCTCCTCGACGGCCTGAAGCCGCGCCCGGCAGAAGTTCAGGAGGTCCGCGCCACGGCGATACCCGTCCAGCAGCTCGTCCAGCGGCAATTGGCCTTGCTCCATCTGGGCGACGAGGCGATCCAGCTCGGCGAGTGCCTGCTCGTAGGTGAGGGGGTCCTCGGCGGTGACGGCTGCGCTGCGCGGCATTTCGATAGGTGAAAAGAACATGGGCATTCTAGACAATGGCTCCCGCAGCGAGGCAGCTTCGCCCCGCTCCCGGCGGGCGCGCGTCGCGCCAGCCGCACACCGATCCTGCCCTTGGGGGGGCGGCTAGAATCCGCCCCCGCCCTGGGTCGGGCTGCAGGCCATGTCCGGGGCTTGCCTGTTCTGCCCGCGCGTCGCCGACGGCGGGCCCTGGGGTCGATACCTTCGACGAGGAGGATCCACTCGGATCATGTCGGACCTGAGCATCAGCCTCGAGTCGCTCGAGCGCGCCCGCACGCAGCTTTCTGTTTCCAGCTACTTCGACGAGAGCCTGTTCCGACGCGAACAGGAACTCATCTTTCAGCATTCACCGCGCTACCTGGGGCATGAGCTCGCGCTGCCCGAGGTCGGCGACCATCTCGCGCTGGCCCAGGAAGACGAAGGGCGGGCCCTGGTCCGCACATCGGCAGGCATCGAACTGGTGTCGAACGTCTGCCGCCACCGGCAAGCGGTGATGCTCAAAGGGCGCGGCCATGCCGGTCGCAACATCGTCTGCCCGCTGCACCGCTGGACCTACGACCTGCACGGCGCCCTGGTCGGCGCACCGCACTTCGACAAGGACCCCTGCCTGAACCTGCGCAACTACCCGGTGCAGAACTGGCAAGGGCTGTTGTTCGAGAACAACGGCCGCTCGGTCGCCACGGACCTCGCGGCACTGGGCGCGGCATCCCAGCTCGACTTCTCCGGCTACGTCTACGACAGCGCCCGGCTGCACGAGTGCGACTACAACTGGAAGACCTTCATCGAGGTCTACCTCGAGGACTACCACGTCGGGCCCTTCCACCCGGGTCTTGGCCGCTTCGTCACCTGCGACGACCTGCGCTGGGAGTTCGGCCGCCACCATTCGGTACAGACGGTGGGCATCAGCAAGGGCTTCGACCGTCCCGGCTCGCCGGTCTACCAGCGCTGGCACGACGCCGTGAAGCGCTTCCGCGACGGCGCGCCCCCCGAGCAGGGCGCCATCTGGCTGACCTACTACCCGACGACCATGGTCGAGTGGTATCCGCACGTGCTGGTGGTGAGCACGCTGTTCCCGCGCGGGCCGCAGAAGACGCTGAACCTCGTGGAGTTCTTCTATCCCGAGGAGATCGCCGCCTTCGAGCGCGAGTTCGTCGAGGCGCAGCAGGCCGCCTACATGGAGACCTGCATCGAGGACGACGAGATCGCGCTGCGCATGGACGCCGGACGCCGCGCGCTGATGCTGCGCGGCGACGACGAGGCCGGCCCGTACCAGAGCCCGATGGAAGACGGCATGCAGCACTTCCATGAGTGGTACCGGCGCGAGATGGAGATGCCGGGCGCGGGCGGATGAGGGCGTCACCGACGCTGCTCATGCTGGGCGCGTCGCTGTTGTTCGCGCTGATGGGTGTGTGCGTGAAGTTCGCGTCGGCGCGCTACAGCGCCGGCGAGATCGTCTTCTACCGCTCCCTGGTCGGCTTCGCGATGATGATGGTGACACTGCGCGCTCGCGGCGTCTCCTGGCGCACCGACAAGCCCGGCATGCACTTCTGGCGCAGCGCCAGCGGCGTGACGGCGCTGTGCCTGTGGTTCTATGCCATCGGCACGCTGCCGCTGGCCACGGCGATGACGCTGAACTACATGTCTTCGGTGTGGATCGCGCTCTTCCTCGTCGGCGGCGCGGTGCTGCTGGGCGCCGACCGCGTCGACGGCCGGCTCGTTGCCGCCGTGCTGGCGGGCTTCGCGGGCGTGGCCATGGTGCTGCGCCCCACCATCGACCAGAACCAGGTCTGGCACGGCCTGGCCGGCCTGGCCTCGGGCGTGCTTTCGGCCATGGCCTACCTGCAGGTGACGGCACTCGGACGCGCGGGCGAACCGGGCGAGCGCGTGGTGCTGTACTTCTCCTTCGGCGGGCTGCTCGCCGGTGCCGGCCTGGCGCTGGTGTCGGGCGGTCCGCACGGCCATGACGGCACGGGCCTGGCGTTGCTGCTGGCGATCGGCGTGCTGGCCACGCTGGCGCAGTGGATGATGACGCGCGCCTACGGGACCGGCGCCACGCTGGGCATCGCAGCGCTCCAGTACCTCGGCATCGCCTACTCGTTCCTGTTCGGCGTGTGGCTGTTCGGCGATCCGGTCACGCCGATGGCGGTGGCCGGCATGGCACTCATCGTCGGCGCCGGTGTGGCCGCGACGCTGCTGCGCGGCGGCACGCCCAAGGGCGACGCCACCTCCACCGAAACCTGAAGGAGACCCCGATGCCGTTCACCACGCTCGTCACTGTCGCTGAACTGCAGTCGCTGCAGGCCGCTGGCGCACCGCTGGTGCTGCTGGACTGCGGCTTCGACCTCGCCGACCCGGCGGCCGGCGAACGCGCCTACGCCGCGGGCCACGTCGCCGGCGCCCGCTACGCCCACCTCGACCGCGACCTGTCAGGCCCCAAGCAGCCGGGCCGCGGACGCCACCCGCTGCCCGCCCGCGAAACCCTGGCCGCCACCGCCGGCGCCTGGGGCGTGGCGGCGGGCGTGCAGGTTGTCACCTACGACGCCCAGGGCGGCCCCTACGCGGCGCGGGCCTGGTGGCTGCTGCGCTGGCTGGGCCACGAGGCCGTGGCGGTGCTCGACGGCAGTGCGGCGGCCTGGCAGGCGGCGGGCGGTGCCTGGGTGACCGACAGGCCCGCAGCATCCGGCCGGGCGCCCTACCCGGCCGTGGCGCCCGCCATGCCCACGCTCCAAGCCGACGCGCTGCAGGCCCGTCTGGGCCAGGTGCGCTTGTTCGACGCCCGCTCCGCGGAGCGCTTCCGCGGTGAGGTGGAACCCCTGGACCCGGTGGCCGGCCACATTCCCGGGGCCACGCTGCGCTTCTTCAAGGACAACCTGGCGGCCGACGGCCGCTTCAAGCCCGCGGCACAGCTGAGGGCCGAGTTCACGGCGCTGGGCGGCGGCGACGCCGAGGTCGTGCACCAGTGCGGCTCGGGTGTCACCGCCTGCCACAACCTGCTGGCCATGGCGCATGCGGGACTGGGCACGACGACGCTCTACCCGGGCTCGTGGAGCGAGTGGTGCAGCGACCCGTCGCGCCCCGTGGCGCGCGGCTGAATCCCCTGCGCCGTTGACTGCTGTCAACACGGCGCGCGGAATCCGGACCACACTGGAATCACGGCGGGTCACCTCCGGGCCACAGGGGCCGCGCAGGCGCCCACCGAACAGGAGCCACCATGTTCAAGCGCATCCTCTTCCCCACCGACGGCTCTGACATCACCGGCAAGGCGTTGCAGACCGCGCTCTCGCTGGCGCGCCTGTCGGGCGCCGAGATCAGCGCGCTGGCCGTGAAGGAGCCCTTCCCCTACAGCGCCGTGTCCGAGATGCAACCCGTGCCACCGCAGGAGTTCTTCGACGCCCAGGAGCGCGTGGCCACGGCCCGCGTGAAGACGGTGCAGGCCGCCGCCGAGGCCGCTGGGGTGAAGATGCAGGGCTTCACCGTCGAAGGCCTGCACCCCTGGGAAGCCATCCTGGACCACGCCAAGGCGCAGGCCTGTGACGTCATCGTGATGGCCTCGCATGGCCGCCGTGGCATGAGCGCGCTGCTGCTGGGCAGCGAGACGCAGAAGGTGCTGACGCACAGCACGCTGCCGGTGCTGGTGGTCCGCTGAGTCGCGTTCTCAGTGGCTGTGGCGGCCGGCGGCCGCCAGCAGCACCAGGCCCAGGCCGGCCGCCAGCCAGGCCACCTGGGCCACCGTGTCCTTGAACGACAGCCGGCGCTGCAGCTGCGGCAGCAGGTCGGCCACCGCCACGTAGACGAAGCTGCTGGACGCCACCACCAGCAGGTAGGGCAGCAGCGCCTGCCAGGGCACCACCAGGTAGTAGCCCAGCACGCCACCCAGGACGGCCGCCAGGCCCGAGATCGCGTTGTAGAGCAGCGCCTTCCTGCGCGAGAAACCCGCACCCAGCAGCACGATGTAGTCGCCGACCTCCTGGGGAATCTCGTGCGCCAGGATGGCCATGGCCGTGATCCAGCCCAGGCTCGGGTCAGCCAGGAAGGCGGCGGCGATGATGATGCCGTCGCAGAAGTTGTGCACCGTGTCGCCCACCAGCACCGACAGCCCGCCGCGGCCGGCCTGCTCGGCGTCGAAGTGGTGGTGGTGGTCATGGCCGTCGTGGCCGTGGTGGTGGTCGTGCCGGTACAGCTCGGCCTTCTCCAGCAGCCAGAAGAACAGCAGGCCACCCAGCAGGGTGCTGAACAGGGCCGAAGGCTCGGCCCCGCTTTCGAAGGCCTCGGGCAGCACGTGCAGCAGCGCCGTGCCCAGCAACACGCCCGCCGAGAGGCTGACGAGGCTCTTCACCACGCGGCCCAGGACGGCCAGCGTCAGCGAGGCGGCGATGAGGACCGAGAGCGCGCCACCCGCGGTGGTGGCCAGGACGATGTAGAGGAGGGTCATGAAAAGGTCGGGGCCGGCATGTTACCGGCCCCGACGCAGTCATCTTAGCGAGGCTGTCAAGCCTCTCGGGCTCAGGCCAGGCCGTGGGCCTTGAACCAGGCCAGCGCGCGCTTCCAGCCGTCCTCGGCCGCCTCCTTGCGGTAGCTGGGGCGGTAGTCGGCATGGAAGGCATGCGGCGCATCGGGGTAGACGACGAACTCGCTCCTCTTCGCCGCCGCGCTGCCGCCGGCGAGGGCGGCCTTCATCTTCTCCACCGTCTCCAGCGGGATGCCCGGGTCCTGGCCGCCGTAGAGGCCCAGCACCGGGCCACCGAGCTTGCCGGCGATATCGACCGGATGGGTGGGCGACTGGGGCGTGGGCGCGCCGACGAGTCGCCCGTACCAGGCCACGCCGGCCTTCACCGCCGGATTGTGCGCGGCGTACATCCAGGTGATGCGGCCGCCCCAGCAGAAGCCGGTGACGCCGACCCGGGCGGCATCGGCGCCCTGGGTCCTGGCCCAGGCGACGCAGGCGTCGAGGTCGCCCATGACCTGGCCGTCGGGCACCTTCGAGATGACCTCGGCGATGAGCTTGGCGATCTCGCCGTAGGCACCGGCGTCGCCCTGGCGCACGAAGAGCTCGGGCGCGACGGCGAAGTAGCCGGCCCGCGCGAAGCGGCGCGCCACGTCGGCGATGTGCTCGTGCACGCCGAAGATCTCGCTCACCACCAGCACCACCGGCAGGCCGGTGCGGCCGGCGGGCGCAGCCCGGTAGGCGGGCATCTTGAAATCGCCCACCGCGATGGTGACCTCGCCTTCGACGAGGCCATCGACCGGCGTCTTGATCGTGGTCTGCGCCATCACCGGCAGCACGGCCGCGGCAAAGCCGGTGCCGACGCCGCGTCGCACGAAGTCGCGGCGGTCCAGGCGGGCCAGCGGCGAGGTGGGCGGGACCAGGGTGTCGAAGTCGGGCTGCGTCATGGCGTCTCCTTGGGCGAGGCCGCGATGCTAGCGAGGAGGCGACAGGTAGGATCGGCGCATGGACTCCCCCATCGACCCCGCCGGCTTGCTGGCCGCCGTGGACATCGGCTCCAACAGCTTCCGCGTCGAGATCGGCAGCCTGCCGCACGGCCGCTACAAGCGCACCGAGTACCACAAGGAAACCGTGCGCCTGGGCGCAGGGCTGGACGCGAACGGCATGCTCACCGAAGACGCGGCGCAGCGCGGCCTGGCCTGCCTGCGCCGCTTCTCGGCACGCCTCGGCGGCTTCCAGCCCGGCCAGGTGCGCGCGGTGGCCACGCAGACCCTGCGCGAAGCCCGCAACCGCAACGCCTTCCTGCTCCGTGCCCAGGAGGCGCTGGGCTTTCCCATCGAGGTGATCAGCGGGCGCGAAGAGGCGCGCCTGATCTTCGCCGGCGTGGCCCGCCTGCAGCCCGGGGACGAGCGTCGACTGGTCGTCGACATCGGCGGGCGCAGCACCGAGTTGATCCTGGGCGAAGGCGCGACGCCACGGGTCGCCGAGTCCTTCGGCGTGGGCTGCGTCAGCCTCTCGATGCGCTTCTTCGAAGGCGGCCGCCTCACCGCGGCCGCCTTCCGCGACGCCCAGGTGGCCGCTGGCGCGGAGTTCGAGGAAGGCCTGCAGCCCTTCGCGCGCCGGCACTGGGTGCGGGCGCTGGGCTCGTCGGGCACGGCCGGCGCGGTGTCGCAGCTGCTGCTGGCCGCGGGCGTCACCGACGGCCGCATCACGCCGGCCGGGCTGCGCTGGTGCATCGAACGCTGCATCGCCGCCGGCCGCATGGACCGCATCGACCTGCCCGGCCTCAAGCCCGACCGCCGCGCCGTGCTGCCGGGCGGGCTGGCCATTCTGTATACGCTGGCCACGCACTTCGAGATCGAGTCGCTGGAGCCGGCCAAGGGCGCCCTGCGACAGGGCGTGATCATCGACCTGCACGACCGACTTCTGGCCGCACGACCCGGCCGCCGTGCGCGCGCGCAGGACATGCGCGACGCCACCGTGGCCGAGCTGCAGCTGCGCTTCCAGGTCGACCGTGCGCAGGCCGCCCGTGTGGCGAGCGTTGCGCTGGCGCTCTTCGACAGCGCCATACCGGATGCCACGCCCGACATGCGCCGGGAGCTCCAGTGGGCCTGCGCCCTGCACGAAATGGGTCAGATGGTGTCGCACCACGACCACCACCGGCACAGCGCCTACCTGCTGTCGCACGCCGACGCGCCGGGCTTCTCGCAGAGCCAGCAGCGGCGCATCGGCGAACTGGTGCTGGGCCAGCGCGGCGGGCTGCGCAAGGTGGAGCCGCAGCTGGCCAGCGAGACCTTCGCCTGGCAGGTGCTGTGCCTGCGCCTGGCGGTCATCAAGTGCCATGCCCGCGGCCAGGTGGACGTCACGGCGCTCACGCTGCAGGCGCGCGGGCGCGACGCGCTGCTGGGCCATGCCGCGCGCTGGGCCGACGCCCACCCGCGCACGCTGTTCCTGCTGGGCGAGGAAGCCGCCGCCTGGACGCGCAATGGCCCGCTGCGGCTGGTGCTGCCCGCGCGCTGATCAGTCGTCGCCGCGCCCGCCGGCCACCATCTCGGGGGCGATCACCGCGTGCAGCAGCACCTGCAGTTGCCCTTCGCGTTCGCGCGCCCGCAGCCACCACACGGCGCCCTTGCGCACCGTCCAGGCCAGGGATTGGGCCGACAGCAGGTAGGCCGCGGTCAGGCCCAGGGTCGGCTGGTGGCCCACCACCAGCACCGGTTCGCGCGCCTCCGGCCAGCGCACGCTGTGCAGCAGGCCTTCCACCGTGCCGTCGGGGGCGAGGGCGGCCACGGTCTTGAACCTGCGGTCGAGCGCGGCCGCGGTCTGCTGGCAGCGGCGCGCCGGGCTCGCCATCACCCGCGTGCTGCTGGGCAGGTGGCGGTTCAGCCAGCCTGCCATGCGCTGGGCCTGGCGTTCGCCCTTGGAGGTCAACGCGCGCTCGAGGTCGTCCTGCACCTCGCGCATCTCCAGCGCTTCGGCGTGGCGCCAAAGGATCAGGTCCATCACACGCCGCTCATGTAGCGCGCCGCCAGCGCCTGCTGCGCGCAGACGCCGTCGGCGGCCACGCGGCGGTAGCGGCCTTCGCCGTCCAGCGTCCAGGCGTCGCGGCGGTCATGCAGGTAGGGCACCAGGCCTTCATCGATGACGCGCTGGCGCAGCACCGGGTCCTTCACGGGCCAGGCCACCTCCACACGCCGGAACATGTTGCGGCCCATCCAGTCGGCGCTGCTGAGGTAGAGCGCCTCGGCCTCGGCGCCCTCGCCCCAGCGGAAGTAGCAGATGCGCGTGTGCTCCAGGAAGCGCCCCACCACCGAGCGCACGCGGATGTTGTGGGTGACGCCCGGCAGCCCCGGCGGCAGCATGCAGGCGCCCCGCACGACGAGGTCGATCTTGGCGCCGGCGAGTCCGGCGTCCACCAGCGCCTGGATGAGCGCGGTGTCGGTCAGCGCGTTGACCTTGACCACCACGCGCGCCGGCCGCCCGGCCCGCGCCGCCTCGGCCACCTGCGCCAGGTGCCGCACCATGCGGCGGTGCAGGGCGAAGGGCGCCGTCACCAGGTGCTGCGAGGCCTTGGCGCGGGTCTGGCTGGCCAGCTGCAGGAACACCGCGTCGGCATCGGCGGTGAGCCCGGGGTCGGCGGTGAGCATGCCCATGTCGGTGTACAGGCGTGCCGTCTTCGGGTTGTAGTTGCCGGTGGAGAGGTGGGCGTAGCGGCGCAGGCGGGAGCCCTCGCGCCGCGTCACGAGCAGCAGCTTGGCGTGCGTCTTCAGGCCGACCACGCCGTAGACCACCTGCGCGCCCACGGCCTCCAGGCGTTCGGCCCAGTTGATGTTGGCCTCCTCGTCGAAGCGCGCCTTCAGTTCCACCACCACCAGCACCTCCTTGCCGCGCCGCGCGCCCTCGATCAGCAGTTCCATCAGCTCGCTCTTCGTGCCGGTGCGGTAGATCGTCTGCTTGATGGCGAGGACATCAGGGTCATGCACCGCTTGCCGCAGGAACTGCACCACCGGCTCGAAGCTCTCGAAGGGATGGTGCAGCAGCACGTCGCGGCGACGCAGGCCATCGAAGACCGGCTGGCTGCGCGGCAGCTGCGTCTCGGGCCAGGCCGGCTCCAGCCGCGGGAAGCGCAAGGCCTCGGCGTCGGCCTGGTCGATCAGCTGGTTCAGCCGCACCAGGTTCACGGGCCCATTGACCTTGTACAGCGCCAGCTCCGGCAGGCCGAACTGCTGCAGCAGGAAGCTGGACAGTTCGTCCGGGCAGGTGGCCACCACCTCCAGCCGGATGGCCTGGCCGAAGTGGCGCGTCGTCAGGCCCGAGCGCAGGGCCTGGCGCAGGTTGGCGACGTCGTCCTCGTCGACGTCGAGGTCGGAGTCGCGCGTGACACGGAACTGCGAGAAGAAGTCCACCGTGCGGCCCGGGAACAGCTCGGCCAGGTGGGCTCGGATGACGCTGGTCAGCAGGACGAAGCCCTGGCGCCCTCCGCACAGTTCACGCGGCAGCGCGATGACCCGCGGCAGCACGCGGGGCACCTTCACGATGGCGATCTGGTTCTGGCGGCCGAAGGCGTCGCGGCCGCCCAGGCGGGCGATGAAGTTCAAGGACTTGTTGGCCACCAGCGGGAAAGGGTGGCTCGGGTCCAGGCTCACCGGCACCAGCAGCGGCCGCACCTGGGACTCGAAGAAGCCCTGAACCCAGGCGCGTTGCTCGGCATTGCGCTCGGCGTGATTGAGCACCACGATGCCTTCGCGCTGCAGCGCCGGCACGAGCACGTCGTTGAGCGCGGCGTACTGTTCATCGATCAGCTCGTGCGCCGCGCGCGCCACGGCGGCCAGGTCGGCCTTCGAGTAGCCGAGCCCGGGTTCGCGCGTCGCCTCGATGATGTCGGCCACGCGCACCTCGAAGAACTCATCCAGGTTGCTGGAGACGATCGTGATGTAGCGCAGCCGCTCGAGCAGCGGCACGTCGGGACGCAGCGCCTGGGCCAGCACGCGGCGGTTGAACTGCAGGATCGATCGTTCGCGGTTCAGCAGCGGCACAGACCTGCCGGCTGCGGGGGACGGGGCGGGCATGAGCCGAGTGTAGGCAGCACCTGCGACAGCGCGATGACAGCCGCCGCTCAGGCGCTCAGCAGCTTGCCGGTGCGCGCCAGCGTGGTGCCGGCGATCTTGCCCAGCCGGTCGCCCGCCGCCGCCCAGCGCGAGCGCACGCGGGCATAGAGCACGCCGGAGGACTGGGCGAGGATGGGCCACCGCTGCCCGCTGTCGACATCGACGATCTCGGCGACGGTGTCGCCGGCCTTGATGCGGCTGCCCACGGCGCAACGGAACACCACGACGCCACCGATGGGCGCGATGACGGGCTCGCTCGCAGCCAGCGGCGTGGGCACGCAGCGCGGCTCGGGCAAGGGCAGCGACGCCCCTTGCAGAACGCCGTGGCGCGTGAGGTAGGCGATCAGGCCCGCCGCATCCCGGGCGGCCAGGTCGTCGTCGACGTCGGCCTGGCCGCGCAGTTCCACCGTGGTGGCGAAGCAGCCCAGCGGCAGTGGGTGCGCCGGGAACTGCTGCTGCAGCACGAACCAAGGGCGGCTGCAAGCCTCGTCGAAGGGCGAATCGCCGGACTCGGTGGCCAGAAGGATGGCCTCGGCCCCCAGCAGCGCACCCAGTTCGGCGCACTGGTCGGCCTGCGGCGTGAGACCGTAAAGGTGCAGCGTGGATTCGCCATCGCAGTGCAGGTCGAACACGATGTCGGCGTCGACGGCCAGTTGGATGAGCCGTCGCTTGAGGTCTTCGGCGGGCTGCGTGGCGGTGAGGGCGGCCGCGGCCTCGCGCAGCGCTTCTCGGGCCAGCGCGGTGTTGCTCGGGGCGTCGCTCCCCAGCCGCCCCTGCAGCCGCTGCGCCGCAGCGGCGCTGACGTCCGGCACCAGGCGGTTGAAGTTGACGCCGTCACGCAGATGGAAGCGGCCTTCGTGGTGGCCGAGCACCTGCTGCGCCAGGCCGATCGGGTTGGCATAGGGCACCAGCACCACCTCGCCCGACACGCGACCCTCGGCCTCCAGGACCGACAGCCGCTCGCGCAAATGCTGGGCCACCAGCAGCGCCGGGGTTTCGTCGGCGTGCAGCGCCGCCTGGATCACGGCCTTGGGGCCTGCGCCCGGCGTCCCGAAGCGCAACACCTTCAGCCGCGTCTGCTGGCCGGGCGTGCTGCCGGCGAGCTCGAAGGTTTCGGTGATCACAGCGCGAGGAAGTGGGTGCGGTAGTGGATCAGCTCGTCGATGGACTCGTGGATGTCGGCCAGCGCCGTGTGGGCCTGCGCCTTCTTGAAGCCTTCCAGCGCCGCAGGCTTCCAGCGCCGCGCCAGTTCCTTGAGGGTGCTGACGTCCAGGTTGCGGTAGTGGAAGAAGGCCTCCAGCGTGGGCATGGTGCGGGCCAGGAAACGGCGGTCCTGGCAGATCGTGTTGCCGCACATGGGGCTCTTGCCCTTGGGCACGTACTGCTGCAGGAAGGCGATGGTCTGGGCCTCTGCGGCGGCCTCGTCGAAAGGGCTGGCCTTCACGCGGTCGATCAGGCCGCTGCGCCCATGCGTGCCCTTGTTCCAGGCGTCCATGCCGTCGAGCACGGCGTCGGTCTGGTGCACGGCGAACACCGGGCCTTCCACGCGCTGCGTCAGCTGCGGATCGGTCACGACGACGGCGATCTCGATGATGCGGTCGGTGTCGGGGTAGAGGCCCGTCATCTCGAGGTCGATCCAGATCAGGTTCTGGTCGCTGGGCGCCAGCAGGGTGTCGGACATGGTCGGGCCGTGTAGCAGGGGGAAACGGGGATTCTGTCCGAAGCCTACACTTCCGTCCCATGTCATCGTCCGTCGTCACCGCGGCGTTTGCCGCGGCCCTGCTGCTGTCGCTGGTGGTCAAGCTCTGGCTGGCCACGCGGCAGATGCGGCACGTGGCGCTTCACCGCGACGCGGTGCCGGCCGCGTTTGCCGAAACCGTCACCCTCGACGCCCACCGCCGCGCCGCCGACTACACGCTGGCCAAGGGTCGACTGGGGCTGGTGTCCACGGCCTTCGGCAGCGCCGTGCTGCTGGCCTGGACGCTGCTGGGCGGCCTCGACCTGCTCAACGAAACCCTGCGCGAAGCCGTGCTGCCGCGCTACGGCGCCATGGCCTACCAGCTGGCGCTGCTGGCCGCCTTCACGCTGATCGGCAGCCTGGTCGAATTGCCGCTGGAGTGGTACGCCACCTTCCGGGTCGAGCAGCGCTTCGGCTTCAACCGCATGTCGCTGGGCCTGTGGCTGGCCGATCTGGTGAAGGGCGCCGCCGTGGGCGCTGTCATCGGCCTGCCGCTGGCGGCGCTGGTGCTCTGGATCATGGGCGCCTCCGGCGGCCTGTGGTGGCTGTGGGCCTGGGGCGCCTGGGTGGCCTTCAACCTGGTGCTGCTGGTGGTCTACCCCACGCTCATCGCGCCGATCTTCAACAAGTTCGAACCGCTGTCGGACGACTCTCTGAAGGCCCGCGTGCAGGCGCTGATGCAGCGTTGCGGCTTCGCCGCCCAGGGCCTGTTCGTGATGGACGGCAGCCGACGCTCGGCGCACGCCAACGCCTATTTCACCGGGCTGGGTGCCGCCAAGCGCGTGGTCTTCTTCGACACCCTGCTGGCGCGCCTGACCCCCGGCGAGGTGGAGGCCGTGCTGGCCCATGAACTGGGCCACTTCAAGCACCGCCACGTGCTGAAGCGCATCGTCGGCATCTTCGCCTTCAGCCTGGCGGGCCTGGCGCTGCTGGGCTGGCTGGCCAAGAACCCGGCCTTCTACGCCGGTCTGGGCGTGGCGCCGAACCTGGACGCGCCCAACGATGCCCTGGCACTGCTGCTCTTCATGCTGGCGCTGCCGCCCTTCACCTTCTTCGTCTCGCCCTTGATGGCGCACTTCTCGCGCCGCCACGAGTTCGAGGCCGACGCCTACGCCTGCGCCCAGGCCAACGGCCGCGACCTGGCCAGCGCGCTGCTGAAGCTGCAAGAGGACAACGCTGCGACGCTGACGCCCGACCCGCTGTACGTGCGCTTCTACTATTCGCACCCGCCGGCCTCGGAACGGCTGGCCGCCCTGCCCCTTGCTGCCACGGCCTGAACCCATGAACCACCCGCTTGCCGCAAGGCGCTGCCAACCCCTGGAAGGCCAGGCACCGATGGTGCCGGGCGAGATCGAGCGCCACCTCTCGGGCGCCCCCGGCTGGGCCTTGGTCGACGGCGCCATCGAGAAGCGGTTCCCCTTCCCCGACTACCACCACACCCTGGCGTTCGTGAATGCACTGGCCTGGGTGGCTCATGCCGAAGACCACCACCCTGACCTGCGGGTGAGCTACGGCAGCTGCACGGTGCGCTTCAACACGCATTCGGTCGGTGGCATCTCGATCAACGACTTCATCTGCGCCGCCAAGGTGGACGCCCTGCTGCCTTGACCGCGGCGCTGGCCCCGGGCCTCGTGGTCGCCACCCACGGCCGCCTGGTCATGGTGGAGACGCCCGAAGGCCAGCGGGTGCTGTGCCACACGCGCGGCAAGAAGAGCGACCTCGTCGTCGGCGACCACGTGCGCTGGCAGGTCGCCGGGGACGCTGGCGTGGTGGAGTCCACCGAACCGCGCCGCAACCTGCTGTTCCGGCAGGATGAGTGGCGCACCAAGTCCTTCGCGGCCAACCTCGACCAATTGCTGGTGCTGGTGGCCCCCGAGCCGGTGTTCAGCGAGTCGCAGCTGACGCGCGCACTGATCGCCGCGGCAGACGCCGGCATTCCGGCCACCATCGGCTTCAACAAGATCGACCTTGCCAGCGCAGCGCTTGCACGCGAGCGCCTGGCGCCCTACCGCGCAATGGGTGTCGCGGTGGTCGAGCTGGCCTTGAAGAAGGAGCCCGAGGCCGCGCGCGCCGCGCTGGCAACGCTGCTGCAGGGCCGCACGACGCTGGTGCTGGGCCCCAGCGGCATGGGCAAGAGCACGCTCATCAACCTGCTGGTGCCGGCGGCCGAGGCGCAGGTGGGCGAGATCTCGCAGGCGCTGAACACCGGGCGCCATACGACGACCAGCACACGCTGGTACTGGATGGACGCCTCGCGCAGCGGCGCCCTCATCGACTCCCCCGGCTTCCAGGAGTTCGGCCTGCGCCAGGTGGCACCCGAGCAACTGGCCGCGCTGATGCCCGACTTCGCGCGCCACCTGGGCCAGTGCCGCTTCCACAACTGCAGCCACCGGCACGAGCCGGGCTGCGGCGTGCGGGAGGCCGTGGCGCGCGGCGAGATCGGCCCGTCGCGGGTGCGGATCTACGAAGAGCTGTTCGAAGAGCTCTCGGCCCGGCGCTGGTAGCTCAGCCCAGCACGTTGGCCAGGGTCAGCAGCGCCACCAGCAGCATCCACAGCACGACCGAACGCCACACCAGGCCGACCACGCTGTGCAGGTGCCCCGGCTGCGCCGGGACGCCCGAGGTGGAGCCCTGGGCATCGGCCATGCCGGCTTCGCCGCCGGCCGTGAAGGTCTTGCTGCGGTCAGGCGTGACGCCAGGCGCCGCTGCGCCGCCCAGCTGCACGCCCAGAGCGCCGGCCGCAGCGGCCAGGATCACGCCTTCGTTGGGCTGCTGCCACAGGCTGGCATCGCGGCGCCAAGCCGCAGCGGCCTCCTCGAAATTCCCCACCACCGCGAAGCCCGCCGCGGTGAGCCGCGCCGGCAGGTGGTCGATGAGGCCGAACAGGCGTTGCGAGAGCGCCAGCAGGCCGTCGTTGGCCGGCGCGTCCAGCGAGCGCTGACGGTAGCCCCAGTAACGCGCACTGAACTCGGCCATGCGGTAGAGCACGGCCCCCATCGGGCCCAGGCCGACAGCCGAAAGCACCACGAACCAGAAGAACACGCCGAAGACATGGCGGTGGGCGGCCAGCAACGCGTGCTCGATGACGTGGCGCAGCACCTCGGTGCGCGGCAGTTCGCTGGCGTCCAGGTGGCGCCACTCGGCCAGCAGGCGCCGCGCCTCGGTTTCGTCGCCACGCTCCATGGCGTCGCGGATGTCGGTGAAGTAGTGGCTGAACTGGCGGAAGCCGAGCGTCAGATAGAGGATCAGCACGTCAAAGGCCAGCGCCAGCAGCAGGCTCCAGTGCACGATCAGCAGGTGGATGCCAGCGGCCAGCGCGGCCGGCAAGCCCACCGAGATGCACCACACCACCACGGTGTGGTGCGGCTGGCCGGCGTCGAAGTTGCGGCCGGTCCAGCGCACCCAGGCCATCAGCGTCTCGTGGACCCAGTTGTCGCGCGGCAGCGGCTTGAGCTGCTCGATCAGCAGCGCGAACAGGACAGCGAAGAAGCTCATCGGCCGCGAATGATAGGGGCGAGGCGGGGTCGGGCCTGCTGGCGTGTGATCAGGCGCTGAGGAAGTGGTACAGGTTGCGCAGCATCGCTGCCGTGGCGCCCCAGATGAAGTACTCGCGCTCGGCACCGTCGGCGCCGCGGCCGTGCCAGGGCATGGAGAGGAACTGGCGCTGCCCGTCGTCCCAGCTGAAGACGTGACGCCGGTGGTGCGCCGGATTCATCAGATAGGCCAGCGGCACCTCGAAGGCCTCGGCCACCTCGAAGTCGTCCAGCGCCAGTTCGAACCCGGGATGCACCAGGGCCACGACGGGTGTGACGACGAACTGCGTGATCGTCGTGTAGGGCGGCAACTCGCCGATGACGTCGACATGGCGCTCGGCCAGGCCGACTTCCTCGCGCGCCTCGCGCAGCGCGGTGGCGGCGGCGGTGCCGTCTTCGGGTTCGGTGCGTCCACCCGGAAAGCTGATCTGGCCGGCGTGGTCGCGCAGGTGATCGGTGCGACGCGTCAGCAGGACATGCATGCCGCCGTCGCCTTGGTCGTCGCGCTGGACCAGCGGCACGAGCACGGCAGCAGCCGCGGCCTCGCGCCCCGGTACGAAGGCACGGCCATCGCCGGTGAGTTCAGGCTGCCAGCCGGTGCAGGAAGCAAAGCGCCGGCGCAGCGCATCGGGGCGCAGCGCCGGCGTCGGTACCGGGGGCAGATGCGCATCCGTGCCCGCCACGGGCACGGCCCGGGGGTTGAGGATGCGCGGCGGGGGCACAGGGCCCGGCCGGTCAGGCGAGCTTTTCCTTGATGCGCGCCGACTTGCCGCTGCGCTGACGCAGGTAGTACAGCTTGGCGCGGCGGACATCGCCACGGCGCTTGACTTCGATGCCGGCGATCAGCGGGCTGTAGGTCTGGAAGGTGCGTTCCACGCCTTCGCCGCTGGACACCTTGCGCACGATGAAGCTGCTGTTCAGGCCGCGATTGCGCTTGGCGATGACCACGCCTTCGTAGGCCTGCACGCGCTTGCGGGTGCCTTCGACGACGTTCACGTTCACGATGACGGTGTCGCCGGGGGCGAACGCGGGGATGGTGCGGTTGAGACGCTTGATCTCTTCCGCTTCGAGGGTGGCGATGAGGTCCACGGGGTTCTCCAGGCGATCTTGCTTCGGGCGGTGTTGAAGTAGGAGGAGCGCCCGGCAGAGGATCGAAAAGCCTTTGATTATGGCACGAGGCTGGCGATGAACTTCTCGTCGGCCCGCGACAGCCGCCCTGCGGCACGCGCCGCGGCGAGCAGGTCGGGCCGGCGTCGGAGGGTGAGCTCGAGCGAACGCTCGCGGCGCCAGCGGGCAATGTCGGCGTGGTGGCCGGACAGCAGCACCGGTGGCACGGCGTCTTCCGCACCGTCGACGAGCAGCCGCTCGGGGCGGCTGTAGTGCGGACCTTCGAGCAAGCCGTCGCTGAAGCTGTCCTGCTCGTGCGACGGGGCGGTGAGCACGCCGTCCTGCAGGCGCGCGACGGCATCGAGCAGCGCCAGCGCCGGCAGTTCGCCGCCCGAGAGCACGAAGTCGCCCAGGCTCAGCTCCAGCGTCACGCGGCGGTCCAGCAGGCGCTGGTCGATGCCTTCGTAGCGTCCGCACAGCAGCACGGCGCCAGGGCCGGCCGCCATCTCCTGCACCAGACCCTGGTCGATGCGCCGCCCGGTGGGCGTGAAGTGGATGACGGGCGCGTGTGCGCCGCCCCGGTCGGCCGCGATGGCGTCCAGCGCGCGCAGCAGCGGCTCGGCCAGCATGACCATGCCGGGTCCGCCGCCGTAGGGGCGGTCATCGACGCGGCGGTAGGTGTCATCGGCAAAGTCGCGCAGCGGCCACAAGCGCACGTCCACCTGCCGGCTTTCATAGGCGCGGCGCGTGACGCCGTGCGTGAAGTGCGGAGCGAAGAGTTCGGGAAAGAGCGTGACGAGATCGAAGCGCATGGGCTTCAGGGTTCGAGGTCCCAGTCGACGTGGATGCGCCGGCCGGGCATGTCGACGCGGTCCACGTAGACGTCCACGAAGGGCACCAGCACTTCTTCGGCCTGCGCGTCCGCCGGCTGGATGCGCAGCACGCAGTGAGGACCGGTCTCGATGAGACCGACCACACGGCCCAGTTCCACGGCGTCGCGGTTGGCGACTTCCAGGCCGATGAGGTCGACCCAGTAGAACTCGTTCTCGTCGGGCGTGGGAAAGCTGCTGCGGGCAACGAAGACCCGGGCGCCCTTGAGCGCTTCGGCGCCGTTGCGGTCGACGATGTCCTGGGCCGTGGCCACGACGCCGTCGCCCTGCTCGCGGGCATTCACGATGCGCAGCGGGCTCGGCAAGGCCGGAGGGGGGGTCACGCCGGACGGCCGCGCCACATCGGCGGGCTGCAGATACCAGCGCTTGGAGGAGAACAGGGCCTGCGGATCGGCGGCGAAGGGCTTGACCTTGAAGCCGCCCTTCACCCCCCAGGCACCGATGACGCGCCCGACTTCAACGGCGTCGGCCGGCATGGCCGCCGCGGCCGACGAGGCGGTGGCGTTCACCGAGGGTCGATCAGGGGGCCTTCTTGGCCTGGTCGACCAGGCGGGCGACGGTGGGCGACAGCTGGGCGCCGACACCGGCCCAGTGCGTCACGCGGTCCAGCGCCACGCGCAAGGGCTGCTCGCCACCCGAGGCCACGGGGTTGTAGAACCCCACGCGCTCGATGAAGCGGCCGTCGCGGCGCTCACGGGAGTCGGCGACGACGATGTTGTAGAAGGGACGCTTCTTCGCGCCGCCACGGGCCAGTCGGATCACGACCATGTGCAATTCCTCGAAAACGATTCCTGGGGCGAACAGGCCACGGGGACACGCCGGGCTGCACACCGTGTTGGCGGCTTCGGGCTTGCACCCGCCGCCACCGCGGCCGGCACCGTAGATACGCCGGGCGCCCAAAGGCGCCGACCAGTGCCGAGAACCGCGCATTATAGACTCGGTGTCGCCCGCCGCTGCACGATTCCATGACCTATCGCTCGAAGACGCTCGCCGCCTGGCTGGCCCTGCTGGCCGGTGCCCTCGGCGCCCACCGCTTCTACCTGCACGGCTGGCGCGACGCGCTGGGCTGGGCCCTGTGGCTGCCGACGCTCGCCGGCGCCGTCGGGGTGTTGCGCATGCGCGCCCTCGGCCAGGACGACCAGTTGGCCTGGCTGCTGATTCCGCTGCTGGGGCTGACGCTGTCCATCGGCGCCCTGACAGCCATCGTCCATGCGCTGACGCCCGACGAGAAGTGGGACGCCCGTCGCAACGCCGGCCAAGCCGTGGTGCGCACGGGCTGGGGCCCGGTGCTGGCGGCCATCACCGCGCTGTTCCTCGGCGGCATCGTCCTGATGGGCACGATCACCTTCGGCATCCAGAAGTTCTTCGAGTGGCAGCTGGCGCCGCCGCCCGCCACCGTCAGAACAACAGCTGGCTGATGCCGTAGAACACGGCCGCGATGAAGGCCGTGGCCGGGATGGTGAAGATCCAGGCCATCACGATGTGACCGGCCAGACCCCAGCGCACGGCCGACGCGTTGCGCACCGAGCCGACGCCGAAGATGGCGCCAGTGATGGTGTGCGTGGTGGACACCGGGATGCCGAAGGCGGTGGCCAGGAACAGCGTCATCGCACCCCCCGTTTCGGCACAGAATCCGCCCACGGGCTTGAGCTTGGTGATGCGCTGGCCCATGGTCTTCACGATGCGCCAGCCACCGAACATGGTGCCCAGCCCGATCGCCAGGTAGCAGCTCCAGATCACCCAGCCCGGCGGCAACTTGTCACTGGCCTGGGCATAACCGGAAGCGATGAGCAGCAGCCAGATGATGCCGATCGTCTTCTGCGCGTCATTGCCGCCATGGCCGAGCGAGTAAAGCCCGGCGGAGACCAGTTGCAGTCGCCGGAAGCTGCTGTCCACGCGCAGCGGTGACCATCGCAGGCAGACCCACGACACCGCCACCATCAGCAGGGAACCGAGCAGGAAGCCCATCATCGGCGACACGAAGATGAAGGCCACCGTCTTCATCACGCCGGCCCATTGCAGCGGCGCCGCGCCGGCCTTGGCCAGCGTGGCACCGACGATGCCGCCGATGAGCGCGTGCGAGCTGGATGAGGGGATGCCGTACCACCAGGTGAGCACGTTCCAGGCGATGGCGCCCACCAGCGCCCCGAACACGACGTGCGTGTCCACCACGCTCGGGTCGACGATGCCCTTGCCCACCGTGGCGGCGACCTTGAGCTGGAAGACGAAGATGGCCACCACGTTGAAGAAGGCCGCGAAGGCGACGGCCTGCGAAGGCTTCAGCACGCCGGTGGAGACGACGGTGGCGATGGAATTGGCCGCGTCGTGGAAGCCGTTCATGAAGTCGAACAGCAGGGCCAGGACGACAAGCATCACCACCACCCAGAGGGCGACCTGTGCGGGAGCCATGGTGGTTCAGGAGTTCTCGAGGACGATGCCTTCGACGAGGTTCGCGACGTCCTCGCAGCGGTCGGAGATCGACTCCAGGTGCTCGTACACCGCCTTCAGCTTGATCAGCTGCCGCGTGTCGGGCTCCTCGCGGAACAGACGCGACATCGCCGCGCGCATGACCCGGTCGGCATCGGACTCGAGCTGGTCGATCTCCTCGCAGGTCTTGAGCACCGACTCCGCGACCTCGGCGTCCTTCAGCCGCGAGAGCAGGCCGAGCACGTTCTGCACGCGCTCGCAGCAGCGCACCGAGATCTCGGACAGGCGGACCACGTCTTCGGAGAGCGTCTGCAAGTCGTACAGCGACATGACCTCGGAGCTGTCCTGCAGCAGGTCCAGCACGTCGTCCATGGCATTGATCAGGCGGTGGATCTGGTCGCGGTCCAGCGGCGTGATGAAGGTGCGGTGCAGCAGGCGGTGCACCTCGGCCGTGATCTTGTCGGCGGCCCGCTCGCTGGCGCCGACGGCCGAGGCGAAGCGGTCGCGCTCGCCAAGATCGGCGTAGTTCTGCACCATGCTCAGGAAGGCGCGAGCGCCTTCGGCGATGTGCTTGCCATGCTCGTTGAACAGCTCGAAGAAGTTCCCTTCGCGCGGCAGAAACTTGCCGAAGACCATGCAAACCCCGGTGGTTGTCGCCGACTCGTCATCGGCCTGTCACAAAGCCCGGGATTCTATGGGGCGAACGGACTATCCCCGAAAGATGAAATAGACGGCGCCCACCAGGCACAGGCCGGCCCACAGGTAGTCCCACTTCAGGGGCTGCTGCATGTAGATCACCGCGAAAGGCACGAAGACCACCAGCGTGATCACCTCCTGGGCGATCTTCAGCTGGGCCAGCGTGTAGCCCCCGGCATGGCCGATGCGGTTGGCCGGCACCTGGAGCAGGTACTCGAAAAGAGCGATGCCCCAGCTGACCAGCGCCGCCACGATCCAAGGCTTGGCCGACAGGTTCTTCAGGTGGCCGTACCAGGCGAACGTCATGAAGACGTTGGACAGCGCCAGCAGGCCGAAGGTCTTCAGCGGCAGCGGCAGGTCGGCCAGGGCGTTCATGGTGCGATCCTCTCGATGGCCTGCCCCTGCAGGGCAGCCGCCAGTGCGGCCACGCGGCCGTGCCCCGGCCAGACGAGATCCGGGGCGATCTCGGCCAGGGGATGCAGAACGAAGGCCCGCAGGTGACCGCGCGGATGCGGCAGCGTCAGCTCCGGCCCCGCCATCCGCGTGGCGCCGTGCAGCAGCAGGTCCAGGTCCAGCGTTCGCGGCGCGTGGCGGTAGGGACGAAGGCGGCCATGATCGGCCTCGATGCGCTGCAAGGCCTGCAGCAGGGCCAGCGGTCCGAGCGTGGTGTCGATCGCGGCCACGGCGTTGATGAAGTCCGGGCCCTCGGCATCGACAGGCGCTGAACGGTAGAGCGAAGACGCGCCGACCAGGCGGGAGTCCGGCAGCGCCGCCAGGGCGGCCAGCGCCTGCGTCAGCGTCGCACGCGCATCACCCAGGTTGGCGCCCAGGCCCACATGCGCACGCACCGAAGGATTCACTCGGCCGGAGCGCTGCTCTCGCCGCCACCCGCGCCGGCCGGTTTGCGGCGCCGGCGGCGGCGCTTGCGAGGAACAGCACCGTCGGCGCCCGCCTCGGCAGGCGGCGCGCCATCGCGCTCAGGCGAGGGGTCACCCCCGCTGGTCACCGCGTCGCCCGTTGCCTTCGGCACGCGGCGGGCCCGGCCTTGCGACGAAGCCCGCAGGTCCTGCAGCATGGCCTCCCGGTCTTCGTCGCTGCCGAGGTGGAAGTCCTCCCACCACTCGGCCAGTTCGGCCGGCACCTCGCCGACATCGGCGCGCAGGCGCAGGAAGTCGTAGCCGGCGCGGAAGCGCACCTGGGCGATGAGGGACGCCGCACCGGCCGGCGTGCGACGCTCGAAGCGCGGCTGCATGAGCCAGGTCTCGCGCATGTCGGCGGCCAGCTTGCCGCGCCCGGAGATGTCGCCGATGCGGGCGTCGAAGACGGCATCCACGGCCTGCTGCAGCGCCGGGAACGGCGATTCGCCGGCGTCCCGGAGCACGCTCCAGCGCTCCTGCACGTCGTGCCACAGCAGGCAGGCCAGCATGTAGCTGGGGGCGACCGAGCGGCCCTCGGCCACGCGCCGGTCGGTGTCTTCCAGCGCCAGGCGCACGAACTGCTCGCGCACGGCGCTGGGCTTGGCGGGCGCCAGCGAGGCATCCAGCACCGGGAAGACAGGCACGCTGCCGCCGATGAGCCCGAAGTGCCGCAGCTTCTCCACGCTGGCGATGGCGTGGCCGGTCTGCATCAGCTTGACCATCTCGTCGAAGAGGCGGGAGATGGGCACGTTGGCCAGCAGCGGCAAGGTCCGGGCGATGGGCTTGAGCGTGGCCGGCTCCAGTTCGTAGCCCAGCTTGGCCGCGAAGCGCACCACGCGGATGATGCGCACCGGGTCCTCGCGGTAGCGCGTCTCGGGGTCGCCGATCATGCGCAGCCGGCGGGCACGCAGGTCCACCAGGCCGTCGTGGTAGTCGACGACGGTCTGCGTCGTCGGGTCGTAGTACATGGCGTTGATGGTGAAGTCGCGCCGCGCCGCGTCTTCCACCTGCGGGCCCCAGACGTTGTCGCGCAGCACGCGGCCTTCGGCATCCACCACGTGCTTCTTGTCGGCGATGGCGCCCTGGGCCGTCTTCTCGTTGCCGGCCACCTGCTCCGCGGCAGCGCTGTCCAGATAGGCGCGGAAGGTGCTCACCTCGATGGTCTCGTGCTCGCGGCCGCGGCCGAAGACCACGTGCACCAGGCGAAAGCGCCGCCCGATGATGAAGGCGCGGCGGAACAGCGCCTTCACCTGCTCGGGCGTGGCGTCGGTGGCGACGTCGAAGTCCTTGGGTCGCATGCCGGCCAGCAGGTCGCGCACGGCACCGCCGACGATGTAGGCCTCGTGGCCGGCGTCTTTCAGGGTCTTCACCACGCGCACCGCGTTGGCATCCAGCAGCGCAGCGTCGATGCCATGGTCGCTGACCGGGATCTCCTTTCGCTGGCCGAGAGGGATCACCGGCACAGCCGGCGCGGCCGCCGGTGCGACAGTCGGGCCCTTGCCCAGCAGCCGGTCGATGAATTTCTTGATCATGTGAAGAGTCTCAGCACGGGCCAGCCGCGCTCCTGGGCGATGTGCTCGAGTCCGGCCCCCGGGTTGGTGGCCACGGGACGGCTGACGCGCTCGAGCAGCGGCAGGTCGTTGGTGGAATCGCTGTAGAAGTAGCTGCTTTCGAACTCGGACAGCGCCCGGCCACGTGCGCCGAGCCAGGCGTTGACGCGCTCGACCTTGCCTTCGCGGAACGAAGGCGTGCCGGCGATGCGCCCGGTGATCCGGCCCTCTGCATCGCGCTCCAGATCCGTGGCGATCAGTTCGCTCACGCCGAAGAGCGCAGCGATGGGCCGCGTGACGAAGTCGTTGGTGGCCGTGACCACGGCCACGAGGTCGCCGGCCTCGATGTGCCGCCGCACGAGCGCCAGCGCCGATTCGTGCAGCATCGGACGCACGACGCGATCCACGAAGTGGCGACGCGCCTCGTCCAGGGCCGCGGCCGGGCGCTGGCGCCAGGGCGAGGTGGCGAAGTCGACATAGGCGTCGATGTCCAGCCGGCCGGCCAGGTAGTCCTCGTAGAAGCCGTCGTTGCGGCGGCGGAACTCATGCTCATCGGCCCAGCCCAGGCCGATGACGAACTCGCCAAAGGCGTGGTCGGAGTCCTTGGGGATCAGCGTCCCGTCGAGGTCGAAGAGGGCCAGGTTCATGTCGGCGTGGTTTCGGCGCCCTCGGCCAGCATCTGGCGCATCAGGGGCAAGGTGATCTTGCGGCCGCGTTCGATGGAGAACGCGTCGAGCCGCTCGATCAGCCGCATCAGCGAGGCCAGGTCACGAGGGAAATGCAGCAGCAGGTGGTCCAGCACTTCGTCTGGCAGCACGGCGCCCCGGCCGTCGCCGGCGCGGCGCAGCGCCGCGCGCGTCTCGGCGTCGGTCAGCGGCTGCAGGGCAAACACGTGCCCCCAGGCCAGGCGCGTGCGCAGGTCGTCGCGCAGCGGCAGGTCCACCGGCGGCAGGCGTCCGGCCGCGGCCACCGGCACGGCATGCGTCGTCGCGTCGACGAACAAGGTGAAGGCGGCATGCTGGAGATCGCGGTCCAAGGCCTCGCAGCGGTCGATGACGAGCAGCGACCAGCCCGGGTCCAGCGTCCAGGGCAGGCGATCGCCGGCGTCGAACCAACCGACGCGCTGGCCTTGGGCCTGCCGCCGGCCGGCCAGGGCGCGCAGCAGGTGCGTCTTGCCGCTGCCGCCCGGCCCCCAGAGGTAGACCGGCGCAGCGGGCGGTGTCAGGGCCAGCAGGTGTTCGGCTGCCGCCGCGTTCGCGCCGGGCACGAAGTTCTCGAACGTGGGTTCGGGCAGCGTGAAGATGGGCAGCGGGATCTGCTTCATCGGCCTTCGCGTCGCCAGGACGCCAGCTCACGGCGCAGGGCCGGGGCGTCGCTGGCGTTGGGCCGGTGATCCAGATAGGTCGCCAGTTCGTCGGCCGCCTGGCCGCGACGGCCCAGCTGCGCCAGCGCCAGCGCGTGGTCGCGGCGCTCGTCCCACTCCTTGGGCAGCAGCACCACCAGTCGCTGCAGCACGGCGGCCAGCCGAGGCCAGTCGCGCACCGAGCGGTGGATCTCCTTCAGGTTGCGCAGCAGCCGGGCGACGATGTCGCGCGGCGCGGCGGCCTGAAGGAACAACCCCAGCGGCACCTCGTCGTCACCGCCCAGGCCGTGCTCGCGGCGGTAGGGCAGCAGGCGCTCCTCGAGGTGCTCGCGCGACAGCGATTGCCCACTGAAGGGGTCGACCACGACCTCGCCCCTGGGCAGGTGGACCTTCACCAGGAAGTGCCCGGGAAAGGAGATGCCACGGGCCTCCAGCCCGATCTGGTTGGCGATTTCCACGTACAGCAGCGCCAGCGTGATGGGAATGCCGCGTCGCGTGCGCAGCACTTCGGGCAGGAGGCTGTTGCGGCGGTCGTGGTAGTCGTTGACGTTGCCGGCAAAGCCCAGTTCCTGGAAGAAGTAATGGTTCAACTGCCGGAGCCGCTGCAGCGGCGCGGCATCGGCCGGCAGCCGCAGGCGCAGGCGCTGCGCCAGTTCGTCCACCTGGGCCAGGACCCCCTGGACATCGAGGCCGGGCATTTCATCCTGCGCCACCGCCACCGCCGCCTCCAGCGTGGGGAAGCTGGCGTCGTCGGCCACCAGCGCGGCGAAGTAGTCCAGAGCCGTCGGGGCGTCGAATTGCAGGGGGCCAACCATCGGGCGGGAAGTGTAGGTCACCCGCGACGCGCGAACTGCGCGGGCCGCAGGCCGCAGGCGGCGAGCACGCCGAAGTAGAGCAAGGCCACGCCGCCCAGCACACCGGCCACCGCCGCCGCCCGCAGGCCCCAGCGCGCCTGCAGGCCGATCCAGTCGATGCCTTGTGCGGCCCAGGCGAGTGCTGCCCCCAGCACCAGGTTGGCCAGGGCGACGCGCAACGCAAAGCCGGTCCAGCCTGGCAGAGGGCGGTAGAGGCCACGGTGCAACAGGCCGGCCAGCAGCAGACCGGCGTTGACGAGCGCCCCGAGGCCGATCGACAGGGCCAGGCCCGCATGGCCGAGCCAGGGCACCAACGCCAGGTTCATGAGCTGCGTGGCCACCAGCACGCCGACACCCACCTTCACCGGCGTTCGCACGTCCTGCCGCGCGAAGAAGGCCGGCGCCAGGATCTTCAGCGCGATGATGCCCAACAGCCCCACGCCGTAACCCCGCAGGGCCAGCACCGTCATCTGCACGTCGTGGGCGCTGAACTGACCGATGTGGAAGAGCACCGCCACCAGACCGATGGGGAACAGCAGCAGCGCCAGTGCGCAAGGCAAGGCCAGCAGGAGCACCAGTCGCAGACCCCAGTCCAGCATGGCCGAGTAGGCGGCATCGTCCTGCCGCGCGCGGGCCGCGGACAACTGCGGCAGCAGCACCACGCCCAGCGCCACGCCCAGCAGCGCGGTGGGGAACTCCATCAGGCGGTCGGCGTAGGTCAGCCAGGACACCGCGCCGACCCCCACGTGCGAGGCAATCTGCGTGTTGATGACGAGCGAGATCTGCGCCACCGAAACACCCAGCAGCGCCGGCGCCATCTGCTGCAGCACGCGCTTGACGCCCGGATGGCGCCAGGCCGCCGCGATGGCCCCCGGCGTGAGCCCCAGCCGGGGCGTGCAGCCGATGGCGGCCAGGGCCGGCAACTGCACCAGCGCCTGCAGCAGGCCGCCCAGCATCACGCCGCCCGCCAATGCGTAGACCGGCTCCACGCCGGCCCGCTGCAGCGCCGGCGCCCCGAGCCAGGCGGCACCGATCACGCACAGGTTCAGCACCACCGGCGTGACCGCCGGCACGGCGAAGCGCTTCCAGGTGTTGAGCACGCCCGCGGCCAGCGCCACGAGCGACATGAAGCCGATGTACGGGAACATCCAGCGCGTCATCACGACGGCAGTGTCGAAGCGTTCCAGGCCCGCGCCCATCGCCCACACCAGAGCCGGCGCGCCCGCCACGCCGGCGATGCAGGTGACGAGCAGCGCCCAGGTGAGCACCGTGGCCACGGCGTCGATCAGCGTCCGCGTGGCGTCGTCGCCCTGCTGTTCGCGCGTGGCCGCCAGCAGCGGCACGAAGGCCTGGGAGAACGCGCCCTCGGCGAACAGGCGCCGGAACAGGTTGGGGATGCGGAAGGCAACATTGAAGGCGTCGGTGACGCCGCTGGCGCCGAAACTGGCGGCGACCAGTTGTTCGCGCACGAGGCCGGTGATGCGCGACAGCAGGGTCAGGAGGGAGACCGTGGAAGCGGTCTTGAGCAGGTTCACGGGGGTGGGTGGACGGCGGGAGATGACGGGATGCTATACTCGACGGTCTTTGCACCCACTGCATACCCATCCAGCATGGCCACTTCGTCCAAAGCCAAGAAGAAGACTGTTCGCATCGCCTCCGGCCGCAAGCGCGCGCGCCAGGACGTCGTGCTGAACGCCGCCAACACCTCGCTGCGCTCGCGCTTCCGCACGGTCGTGAAGAACGTGCAGAAGGCCGTTGCCGGTGGCGACAAGGCCAAGGCCGCGGATACCTTCAAGTCTGCCCAGAGCGTGATCGACTCGGTCGCCGACAAGGGCATCTTCCACAAGAACAAGGCGGCGCGCCTGAAGAGCCGCCTGGCCGCCAAGGTCAAGGCGCTGGCGCTCGGGGCCTGAGCCCCGCCAGCTTCCAGGGTGCACGACAAAGGCCTGCGCAAGCAGGCCTTTTTCTTTGGCGGGCCCGACCGCCGACCCGCTGCGCGCACCCGGAGATGCTTGACGTAAAGCAACGTTGACATCGGGGCGTCGTTCCAGACTTGCGCCCGTTTCGTCCCTCAAGTGTCCTGGGACTTGCGGAAGAGCCCCATGCCGGACCCTGCAGCGCTGTCCCCGATGCCCGCTGGGCCCACGCACACGGTCGGCATCGGCGCGTCCGCCGGCGGCCTGGAAGCCCTGGAGCGGCTGTTCCGCGCCATCCCGGTCGACACCGGCATGGCCTACCTGGTCGTGCAACACCTGTCGCCCGACTTCAAGAGCCTGATGCCGGAACTGCTGGAGCGGCACACGCCCATGCCCGTGGTCGCGGTGGACGGCGACCAGACCCTGCAGGCCAACACGGTCTACGTGCTGACCTCGGGCCTGACGATGACGGTGCGGGGCACGAGCCTGCACGTGGAGCCACGGCGCGCGCTGTCGGAGCAGAACCTCCCGATCAACCTGCTCTTCGAGTCGATGGCCGAACTGGGCCCGCGGGCGGTGGCCATCGTGCTCTCGGGCACGGGCACCGACGGCACCGTCGGCGCCCAGAGCGTGCATGCGGCTGGTGGCCTGGTGCTGGCCCAGTTGCCGGCCACCGCGCGCTTCGATTCCATGCCCCGCAGCGCCATCGAATCGGGTTGCGTGGACATCACCGCCGACCCCGCCGACATGCCGCGCGCCATCGCCGGCTGGGTGGCCGACCCGGTGCAGGGCCGCCACTTCGCGATGCCCGACTCGCCGGCGCTGGTGCAGCAGACCGGGCCCTATGGCCACGTGCTCACGCTGCTGCAGTCGGCCTTCGACATCGACTTCGAGCACTACAAGCCCGGCACCATCGTGCGCCGCATCGAACGGCGGCTGAACAGCGGCGTGGCGCCGATCTCGCCCGAGGTGTATGCCGAGCGCCTGGCCAGCAGCCGGGGCGAGCTCGACCAGCTGTTCAGCGATCTGCTCATCGGCGTGACACGCTTCTTCCGCGACGAAGCCGCCTACGAGGCGCTGCGCGAGCGCGCCATCGAGCCGCTGGTCGAGGCGCTGGGCGCCAAGGACGAGCTGCGCATCTGGGTGTGCGGCTGCTCCACGGGGCAGGAGCCCTATTCCATCGGCATGCTGGCGCTGGAGGCCTTCGAGCGCCTGGGCAAGACGCCTCGCCTGCGCATCCTGGCCACCGACCTGCACGGGGCTTCGGTCCAGGTGGCCTCCACCGGCATCTACTCGGCCGACCACCTGGAGTCGGTGCCGCCGACGCTGCGCGAGAAGTACTTCGTGCTGCAGCCGACCGGGCTCTACAAGGTCTGCGACGACCTGCGCCGCACGGTGATCTTCTCCGCCCACAACGTGCTGCGCGACGCCGCGTTCACGCGCGTGGACATCGTCACCTGCCGCAACATGCTGATCTACTTCCAGCCGCCGGCGCAGATGCGGGCGCTGGCGGCCTTCCACTTCGCGCTGCGCCCCGGCGGGCTGCTCTTCCTGGGCGAGAGCGAAGGCACGGGCGAACTGCACGACGCCTTCGAGGACGTGGACCGCGAGTCGCGCCTGTTCCGCAAGCCGCCGGGCGTGCAGCTGCCGGCCGAACTGCGCGCATCGCTGACCTCGCTGGTGCCGGCGCGGCCCACCGGCGTGACGCTGGACGCCAAGAGCACCAACCGCCTGCACGAGCTGCTGCTGCAGCGCTTCGTGCCCTGCGGCGTGCTGGTGAACCAGGCCCACGAGGTGATGCATGTGTTCGGCGACGCCGGCCGCTTCCTGCAGGCCGCGCCGGGGCGCTTCCGCGGCGAACTGTCGGCGCTGATGACGGGTCCGCTGCGCACCACGGTCTTCATGGCACTGCGCAAGGCGGCGCAGAGCCGCGAGAGCGTGAGCTTCGCCGAGGTGCTGGACGAGAGTGGCGGCCGCAGCGAAGCCGTGCGCGTGGTCGTCGACCCGGTGTACGACCGCAGCCTGCCTCAGGGCTACTTCATGGTGCGGTTCTTCAACGACCGCGCCGCCGGCGCCGGCCTGCCCAGCGTCGTGCTGCCCGACGCGGACGCCTCGCGGATCTCGCTGCAGGTCGAAGAGCTGGAGACCGAACTTCACCGCGTGCGCGAAGCGCTGCAGCACACGGTGGAGGAACTGGAAGCCGCGAACGAGGAGTTGCAGGCCGGCAACGAGGAGTTGATGGCGGCCAACGAGGAACTGCAGAGCACCAATGAGGAGCTTCACGCCGTCAACGAGGAGCTGTACAGCGTCAACTCCGAGCACGAGCTCAAGATCCAGGAACTGCGCGCCACCACGGCCGACCTGAACAACCTGATCCGCGCCACCGAGATCGCCATCCTGTTCCTGGACGGGGACGCGCACCTGCGCATGTTCACGCCGGCAGCCACGGCGATCTTCCCCTTGCGGCCCAGCGACATCGGCCGCGACCTGCGCGACTTCATGCCCAAGGAGCAGGACGACCAGCTCTTCGACGACATCGCCGCCGCGTTGGCCGAGCCGGTGCCGATCGACCGCGAGCTGACGCTGGCCGACGGCCGCTACCTGCGCCGCCGGCTGTCGCCCTACCGCGACGGCAAGAACGTGCCCGCGGGCCTGGTGCTGACTTACGTCGACATCACGCAGCAGGTGCGCCTGCGCGACGAGCTGGCGCAGGCCGAAGCGCAGTCGCAGGTGCGGGCCATCGTGGAGTCGGTGCCGCACCTGCTGTGGACCTGCGACACCCACGGCGCCGTCGACTACCTGAACCCGCAATGGCTGGCCTACACCGGCGTCGACGAGGAGCGGCAGTTCGGCAACGGCTGGCTGCGCCAGGTGCACCCGGCCGACCGCGAAGGCCTGCTCGCCGAGTGGCAGCGCGCCGTGCGCAGCGCCAGCCCCTTCGGCACGCGCTACCGCCTGCGCCGCCACGATGGCGAGTGGCGCTGGTTCGACAGCCAGGCCGTGGCCCACCGCGACGGCACGGGCCACGTGCGGCGCTGGTACGGCTGCAACACCGATGTGCACGACGTCATCCTGCTGCAGCAGGCGCTGACCAAGCAGGAGGCCTTCATGAGCCTCGTGGCCGACAACGTGGCCGGCATGGTGAGCTACTGGAACGAGGACCAGCGCAACCGTTTCGCCAACACGCTGTTCGGCCGCTGGGTCGGCAAGCCCCCGGAGCAGATCGAGGGCATGCACCTGCGCGATGCGATGGGGGCCGAGGTCTACGCCCAGGCCCAGCCCTACGTGGAAGGCGTCCTCGGCGGTCGGCGCCAGCACTTCGAGAGCGCCATCCCGCGCCCGGACGGCCAGCTCGCGCACGTGGTCGTGGATTACGTGCCGCACGAGATGAACGGCCAGGTGGCCGGCTTCGTCATGACGCTGACGGACGTCTCGGCGCTGCACGAGGCCAAGGCGACGCTGGACGAGGTCTTCCGCGTCAGCCACTCGCCGCAGCTGGTGGTGGCCGGCGACGGGCGCATCCTGCGCTGGAACCCTGCCGTGGCCGACCTGCTGGGCCATTCCGGCGACGAGCTCACCGCGATCAACGTCGACGAGCTGGTGCCGAGCTCCCTGCGCGCCCGCCACAAGATGCTGCGTGCCGGCTTCATGGCGCACCCGTCGCGGCGCCCGATGGGGCATGCCCCGGTGCTGCCGATGCTGCGCGCCGACGGCAGCACGCTGCAGGTGCAGATCGACCTCAGCCCGCTGCGCATCGACGGCGCTCCTGCCGTGGTGCTGAACCTGCGCGAAGTGGGCACGGGCCTGACCGCAGCCGGCCAGGGCGACGTGGCGCTGCAGGCGCGCAGCGCCTTCCTGGCCAACATGAGCCACGAGATCCGCACGCCGCTGAACGCCATCCTGGGCATGGCGCAGCTGCTGGGGCTGGAGTCTCCGACGGCCAAGCAGATGGAGCGTCTGCGCAGCATCGAGGAAGCCTCCACCCACCTGCTGGACATCGTCAACGACATCCTCGACCTCGCCAAGATCGAGGCCGGCAACGTGACGCTGTACCCGGAGCCCTTCACCGTGGCGCAGGTGGTGGAACAGTCGATCGCCCTGGTGGCCGACAAGGCGCGCATCAAGCATCTCGCGCTGCGCTGCGCCATCGACGACGGCGTGCCCGAGCATCTGGTGGGCGATGCCAGGCGCATCGAGCAGATCCTGGTGAACTTCCTGAGCAACGCCGTCAAGTTCACGCACCAGGGCCATGTGGCCGTGCAGGTGGCCTGCATGCAGGCCCCGGGCGGCCGGCTGGTGCTGCGCCTGGAGGTCAGCGACACCGGCATCGGCATCGCGCCGGACCAGCTGGGCTCCCTGTTCACGCCCTTCCACCAGCTGGACCACGGCCATGCCCGTCGCTATGGCGGCACGGGCCTGGGCCTGGCGATCAGCCGCCAGCTGGCGCGTGCCATGGACGGCGACTGCGGGGTGCGCAGCACGGCCGGCGTCGGCAGCACCTTCTGGTTCACCGTGCAGGTGGAACGGGGCAGCGCGCCACCGGTTTCGCCCAGCAAGTCGGCGGCCCTGCACAGCCACGACGCCTTGCACCGCCTGTGCCGGGGCCGCACGGTGCTGCTGGTCGAGGACGACGCCGTCAACCGCATCGTCACCACGGAGCTGATCCGCGCCGTGGCCGGGCTGCGCGTCGACTCGGCGGAGGATGGCGCCCAGGCCATCGAGATGGCTGCTGCCACGGCCTACGACCTGATCCTCATGGACATGCAGATGCCGGGCATCGACGGGCTGGAGGCCACGCGCCGCATCCACGCGCTGCCGGGCCGTTCGGGCCAGCCCATCGTGGCGCTCACGGCCAACGTGCTGCCCGAAGATGTCACCCGCTGCATCGAGGCCGGCATGAGCGGCCACCTGGGCAAGCCCATGGTGGCGGACGAACTGCGGCAGCTCTTCGGGCGCTGGTTCCGCAAGACGGGCGCCCGCAAGGCGCAGCGGCCCTGAGGGCCGCCGGAGCTCCTCAGGGCGCTTCGGTGATCTCTTCGATGCGCAGCTGGTTGTCGCGCGCGAAGTTCATGACGAAGTCCCAGGCCATGGGCTCGATGCCGCGCAGCGCCTCGTTGACGATCACGCACTTGACGTTGCCCGACACCGTGGGGAAGCAGTAGGGCGAATAGCCGATGTAGGCCGCCTTGCCACCCGCACCACCCCCCGGGCGGAACGAGGCCATGGCGCCCGCCAGGCGCTCGGCCCAGTCGCTGGGCCGGAACGTGCGCCCTTCGAGCGTGACGCCCTGGATGGAGAACTTGCGCGGCGTTTGGGAGGTCATCGGCGGCGGCGCGGACGCGGGCCCGGCCGGGTGGGTGGCAGCGGGCCTGTGCACACTGCGAACAGGCTGCATTGTGCCTCTTGTCTGTTGCGTTGCAGCATGCATGTTCTGCGCCCGAGCAAAGTGCTTGGCAGTCACCTCGGCGTCAGAAGGCCGGCCTTTAGAATGAAACTGCGCCGGTGCGTGACGGAGAAGTCGCCACCGGCGATTTCGTCACTGTCCCAAGGAAGGACCCCGATGAACGCTCCCGACCCTGCCGTTGCCACCCAGGCTTCGCGGCCCATGCCGCACGTGATGAACACCTACGGCCGCCTGCCGTTCGCGCTGTCGCATGGCCGAGGCTGCTGGGTCTGGGACACGCAGGGCCGACGCTACCTGGACGCGCTGTCAGGCATCGCCGTCAACACGCTGGGCCACGGTCACCCCAAGCTGGTGCCCGCCGTGCAGGACCAGGTGGCGAAGATGATGCACTCCAGCAACTACTACGAGGTGCCGCTGCAGGAACAGCTGGCCGCCAAGCTGTGCGAGCTGTCGGGCCTGTCGGCCGCCTTCTTCTGCAACTCGGGCCTGGAGGCGAACGAGGGCGCGATCAAGATCGCGCGCAAGTTCGGTCACGACAAGGGCATCGACAAGCCCGAGATCATCGTCTACGAGAAGGCCTTCCACGGCCGCTCCATCGCCACGCTGTCGGCCACCGGCAACGTGAAGGTGCAGGCCGGCTTCGGGCCGCTGGTGGAAGGCTTCGTGCGCGTACCGCTGAACGACCTGGCCGCCGTGCGCCGCGTCGCCGAGACCAACCCGAACGTCGTGGCCGTGTTCCTGGAAGTCATCCAGGGCGAAGGCGGCATCAACCAGACGCGCGCCGAGTACCTGCAGGGCGTGCGCCAGCTGTGCGACGAGCGCGGCTGGCTGCTGATGCTGGACGAAGTGCAGTGCGGCATGGGCCGCACCGGCAAGTGGTTCGCGCACCAGTGGGCCGGCATCCAGCCCGACGTGATGCCGATGGCCAAGGGCCTGTCCTCCGGCGTGCCCGTGGGCGCCATCGTGGTGGGCGAGAGGGCGAAGAACGTGCTCGGCCCCGGCAACCACGGCACCACCTTCGGCGGCAACCCGCT
>JAEUPH010000353.1 GCA_016790395.1 Rubrivivax sp.
GGCTTCCGCAACCTGCCGGTGGTGGAACCCAACGGGCGCATCCTGGGCGTGTTCTCGGCCAGCGACGCGCTGCCGCGCGAGGTGAACACGGCGTTCACGCTGTCGGAGTTCAACGAGCAGGTGAACGACTCGCTGGGCTGAGCCAGCGCGGTCCTGATCGAAGCAGGCCTCAGGCGCGAGGGACAGGTTCGAAAGCCTTCGCGGTGGTTTCGTCCTGCGGCGCCAGGAAGACCACCATTGCAACGGCGCCCGCCTCCAGCGGAAAGCGCACCTGGCCCAGTGGGAGCAGCCCCAGCGTCGGGTACTTCAAGGCCACCGAGATCGGCGTCACGGGCGACCGCACTGAGCCGGAACAACGCGACAAAGTTCTGCGCCGCCGCGGCGAAGTCGAGGTACATCGAGCGCCGGCGCGGGTTCATGAAGACCTGCCACAGCTGGCTCTGCTCGAACGGCCCCTGCGGCGTGCTCAGGCCGTACAGGCGGTCGGCCTGTTCGTTGAAGGCCAGAAGCTCGAACAGCGCATCGAGCACGAACACCGGCGCCGGGTGCCGGTGCACCACGCTCATCACGCTGCCACTCACCTGTACCGAAGACGCCGCCGGCAGCAGAAGCGGCGTGCGGGCCAGCGAGCAGAGGTAGGCATCGTCGGCGGGACTGAGGCGCAGTGCCTTCGACACGCGGCGCAGCATCTCCGCGGACGGCTTGATGTCGCGCCTTGCTCCCGCCACGTGTACCAGGTGAGCCCCACGCCAGCCAGGCTGGCCAGTTCCTCGCGCCGCCGCCCTGCCGTCATCCGACGCGCGCCCTGGGGCAGGCCGACGCTGGTTGCCGCGATGGCAGCGCGCTGGGCCGCCAGGAACGCAGCCAGGCGGCGCATCGGGGGCTGTCCTTCATGCAGGTGGTGGCTCCGAAACGAAGCGTTGGGGGCATGCAGCCGCTGGCAGACGGCCTGGCGGGGGCGTGTTGCCAGTACCAGGACTCGCAGGCCGCTTCCCGCCTGCGACTCTCGCACCGATGATCATTCGGCAACCCCAAGAGACACGGGCCCAAGGCAACGACAGACCCCACCAGGAACCTGCCCTGAGCCACCTGAAGACGATCCAGGCCTTCTTCGCGGCCTGCGCGGCCAAGGACGTGGCTGGCGTGAGCGCGGTGATGGCGCCAGACATCGGCTGGATCATCCCCGGCCACCACCCGCTGGCCGGCACCTGGCTGCGGCGTCGACGAGGTGCTGGCGTTCTTCGACCAACTCGGCAGGGCCTACTTCAAGGGTCAGCCCCAGGCCGTGGTGGAGAGCGGCGACTGCGTCATCGACCACCACCGCGGCTGGAGCGACATGGCCGGCGGGCTGGACCTGACCTGGTGCTTGGTGTTCCGGTTCGAGGCCGGCAAGATCAAGGAGGTGGTCAACTTCTGCGCCGACCAGCACCTTGCCGATCTCTTCATCTGTCAGGTCTTCCCGTTCAAGCCGATTCCTGCTCGGCTGGCCTGAACGGGACATCTTGGAAACGCGGGGCGCACAGGCGGCTCGCGCCGCGCATCCCTGTTCACGAGCCGGGCATGGCGCCGCGAAGTCGCATCAGCCACCAGGCGCAGCGAGTCCCCGTCGAGCGAGGCGGTGTGCCCGCTCGACCGCGAAGGCCTTCGGTGCTAGCGCACGCCCGGCTGAACGCGCCGCGTCAGCCCGGTCCCGGCAAGCACCGCCAGTGCGAACAAGGCCAGGGCAGGGGTGGATGGCTCGGGCACCGTGTTCGGCTCGCGCAAGGTGATCGTCGCGTCGGCACCATAGAAGGCACCCTCGCGCGAGAAACCCAGCCCTGCCGCTCCGCCGTTGCCGGCACCGAAGTACCAGGCGTTTCCGCTGGCAGGTAGTTCGCAGGAAATGTTGTCAACGAGGTTCCGGCAAGACGTACCGAAGAGCAACGCCAATTCACCGCTGGGGCGGAACACCGCGGCGCCCACCACGTCGTCCTCGTGATAGACGACACCGTCGAACCGGAAGTCCAGGTCGAGCAAAGGCAGCAGCACATTCGACTGCCCGGCGGGAGCGTCGACGGTGAAGTGGCCCCCGAAAGTCTGTCCGTCGAGCGGCGTGCCGGTGATGGTGCCGCCGATGTCATACGTGAGCATGGCGGCCGATGCCGCTCCGGCGCAGCACCAGGCGGCGATGAGCGAGCCCAGGCGTAACAGGGTGGGGTTCATGCGTGCATCCTTCGTTGGACCGGCGAGGTTCGTCGTGCGGCCAGTGTCTTGAAGCTGCCGTTACGCGACCGTTACGCCGCCGGTGCGTGGCCGCGCGCGGCACCCTTCGTTCGCGGGGTGACCCAGGTCGGCTCAGCGTCGCCGGCGCAGGCGGGCCGCCGGCAGCCCAGGACAGCCGGCGCTGCCAGCCGCACGAACCGCGCAGTGGCTTCTGGCCGACAGGCGCCGTCCGTCGGCCTGTCGCCAAGCGGCAGAAAGCGCTTCGGCCCCGCCACCGCCCGCGAGCGCAATGCCCGGAGCCGAACTCGCGGTCACGGCCCCAGCCCCCTGTCCCTGGCCCGTTGCTCCACCATGCCATGGCTTCAAGGACTCGCCCGCCCCACCCCCTCACACCGCCACACCCGGCTCACCCACGCTGAAGCCGGCGCCGCCGGCGCCGGCGGCGCCTCCGCACAGGCCTGCCGCAACCCCTGCGCCATCGCCTCGTCACGCGGCACGGTCTCGGGCAGCCTTCGCGCCGCCCGCCGCACGCGTTCATCAAAGCTCAGGTGGTCACGC
>JAEUPH010000004.1 GCA_016790395.1 Rubrivivax sp.
GTGCAGAAGGACATCGACCTGATGCCCTACAAGATCACCCCCGCCGACAACGGCGACGCCTGGATCGAGGTGCGCGGCGACAAGCTCGCGCCGCAGCAGGTGAGCGCCGAAATCCTGCGCAAGATGAAGAAGACCGCCGAAGACTACCTCGGCGAGCCGGTCACCGAGGCGGTGATCACGGTGCCGGCCTACTTCAACGACAGCCAGCGCCAGGCGACCAAGGACGCCGGGCGCATCGCCGGCCTGGACGTCAAGCGCATCATCAACGAGCCGACCGCGGCGGCCCTGGCCTTCGGCCTGGACAAGACGCACAAGGGCGACCGCAAGATCGCGGTGTACGACCTCGGCGGCGGTACCTTCGACATCTCGATCATCGAGATCGCCGATGTCGACGGCGAAAAGCAGTTCGAGGTGCTGTCGACCAACGGCGACACCTTCCTCGGCGGTGAGGACTTCGACCAGCGCGTGATCGACTACATCATCGCCGAGTTCAAGAAGGAGCAAGGCGTCGACCTGTCCAAGGACGTGCTCGCGCTGCAGCGCCTAAAGGAAGCGGCCGAGAAGGCGAAGATCGAGCTGTCGAACTCGACGCAGACCGACATCAACCTGCCCTACATCACGGCCGACGCGTCGGGTCCGAAGCACCTGACGCTCAAGCTCACGCGCGCCAAGCTCGAGGCCCTGGTCGAGGACCTGATCGAGCGCACGATGGAGCCGTGCCGCATCGCCATCAAGGACGCGGGCGTCAAGGTCTCGGAGATCGACGACGTCATCCTCGTCGGCGGCATGACGCGCATGCCGAAGGTGCAGGACAAGGTCAAGGAGTTCTTCGGCAAGGAGCCGCGCAAGGACGTCAACCCCGACGAAGCGGTGGCGGTCGGTGCGGCCATCCAGGGCCAGGTGCTCTCCGGCGACCGCAAGGACGTGCTGCTGCTGGACGTGACGCCTCTGAGCCTCGGCATCGAGACGCTGGGCGGCGTGATGACCAAGATGATCAAGAAGAACACCACGATCCCGACCAAGTTCAGCCAGGTGTTCAGCACGGCCGACGACAACCAGCCGGCGGTGACGATCAAGGTCTTCCAGGGCGAACGCGAAATGGCCTCGGGCAACAAGAGCCTGGGCGAGTTCAACCTCGAAGGCATCCCGCCCTCGCCGCGCGGCATGCCGCAGATCGAGGTCACGTTCGACATCGACGCCAACGGCATCCTGCACGTGGGCGCCAAGGACAAGGCCACCGGCAAGGAGAACAAGATCACCATCAAGGCGAACTCGGGCCTGAACGAGGCCGAGATCGAAAAGATGGTCAAGGATGCCGAGGCCAACGCGGCCGAGGACAAGAAGAAGCTGGAACTCGTGCAGGCGCGCAACCAGGCCGACGCCATGGTGCATTCGGTGAAGAAGAGCCTCACCGAGCACGGCGACAAGCTGGAAGGCGACGAGAAGGCCAAGATCGAGGCGGCCATCGCCGAGGTCGAGGAAGCCATGAAGAGCGACGACCAGGCCACGATCGAGGCCAAGACCGAGGCCCTGATGGCCGCCAGCCAGAAACTGGGCGAGAAGGTCTACGCCGAGTCTCAGGCCGCCGCCGCAGCGGCCGGCGGCGCCGCGGGCGCGGCGCCCGGTGGCGCGGCCCCGGGTGGTGAAGCGCCGCGCGGCAAGCCGGCCGACGACAACGTGGTCGACGCCGACTTCAAGGAAGTGAAGAAGTGACCGGCCGTCAGGCCCCCGGGCCTGACGTTCCACGGCGCCGCGTTCGGGTGCCCGGGTTCGCACCCGGCGCCCCACGCGGCGGCTTCACTTCCAAGACGCAGTGAGTTTCCATGGCCAAGCGCGACTACTACGACATCCTGGGCGTCCCCAAGAACGCCTCGGAGGACGACATCAAGAAGGCTTATCGCAAGCTCGCGATGAAGCACCACCCCGATCGCAACCAGGGTGACGGCGCCAAGGCGGCCGAGGAGAAGTTCAAGGAGGCCAAGGAAGCCTACGAGATGCTGTCGGACGCGCAGAAGCGCGCCGCCTATGACCAGTACGGCCACGCCGGCGTCGACCCCTCCATGGGCGCCGGCCGCGGCGGTGGCGGACCCGATGGCTTCGGTGGCTTCGCCGAAGCCTTCGGCGACATCTTCGGCGACATCTTCGGCGGCGCCGGTGGCGGCCGAGGGGGGCGTGGCGGTGGCCAGCAGGTCTACCGCGGCAGCGATCTCAGCTACGCCATGGAGATCTCGCTGGAGGAAGCCGCCTTCGGCAAGGACACGCAGATCCGCGTGCCCAGTTGGGAGAGCTGCGACACCTGCCACGGTTCGGGCGCCAAGCCCGGCACCAGCGCCAAGACCTGCCCCACCTGCAACGGCAGCGGCACGGTGCACCTGCGCCAAGGCTTCTTCAGCATCCAGCAGACCTGCCCGCACTGCCACGGCAGCGGCAAGATCATTCCCGAGCCCTGCACGGCCTGCAACGGCGCCGGCAAGATCAAGAAGCAGAAGACGCTGGAGGTGAAGATCCCCGCCGGCATCAACGAAGGCATGCGCATCCGTTCGGCCGGCAACGGCGAGCCGGGCACCAACGGCGGCCCGCCGGGCGACCTGTACATCGAGATCCGCGTGAAGGCGCACGACATCTTCGAGCGCGACGGCGACGACCTGCACTGCAGCGTGCCGGTAGGCCTGACCACGGCGGCCCTGGGCGGCACCATCGAAGTGCCGACGCTGGGCAGCAAGGCCGAGATCGAGCTGCCCGAAGGCACCCAACACGGCAAGACGTTCCGGCTGCGCGGCAAGGGCATCAAGGGCCTGCGCAGCAGCTACCCCGGTGACCTGTACTGCCACGTGGCCGTGGAGACGCCGGTGAAGATCACCGAGCACCAGCGCAAGCTGCTGAAGGAGCTGGACGAGTCCTTCAAGAAGGGCGGCGAACGCCACTCGCCCAATGCCAAGAGCTGGACCGACCGGGTGAAGGACCTGTTCAAGTAGGCCGCGACACCGGCCGGGTCACAGCGGGGGCTCGGCCGGTGCGCGTCGCCGGCGCCACCAGACCACCGCGCGCGGCAGCAACAGCACCGCCAGCACCACGGCCAGCAGCACCGCGGACATCGGGCGCGTCAGGAAGACCGAGAAGCGGCCCTCGCCGATGGCCAGCGCATTGCGCAGCTGCGCCTCGGCCAGCGGGCCGAGGATCATGCCCACCACCACGGGCGCGGTGGGAAAGTCGAAACGCCGCATCACCAGCCCCAGCAGGCCCACGCCGTAGAGCAGCGCGAGGTCGAAGGTGGACTGGCGGATGCCGTACACGCCCACCGTGGCGAAGATGAGGATGCCCGCATACAGCGGCGCCTTCGGGATGTGCAGCAGCTTCACCCACAGGCCCACCAGCGGCAGGTTCAGGACCAGCAGCATCACGTTGCCGATGTACAGCGACGCGATCAGCGCCCACACCAGCGCGGCATTGCTGTCGAAGAGCTGCGGCCCCGGGTTGATGCCGTAGTTCTGGAAAGCGCCCAGCAGCACGGCGGTGGTGTTGGAGGTGGGGATGCCCAGGGTCAGCAGCGGGATCAGCGTCGCCGTGATGGCGGCGTTGTTGGCCGCCTCGGGCCCGGCCACGCCCTCGATGGCCCCGGTGGTGCCGAACTCCGACTTGTGGCGCGAGAGCTTGCGCTCGGTGGCGTAGCTCAGGAAGGTGGGGATCTCGCTGCCGCCGGCCGGCAGCGTGCCGAAGGGAATGCCGATGAACGTGGCACGCAGCCAGGCCGGGACCGAGCGCTTCCAGTCGGCCAGGGTCATGTGCACCCGGCTCATGCGGTTCTGCGTGCTGACGATGCGGCCTTCGAACAGCACCACGTAAAGCGCCTCGGCCACCGCGAACAGGCCCACGGCGACCAGCACCACGTCGAGCCCGTCGATCAGTTCCGGCACCCCCAGCGTGTAGCGCGCTGCGCCCGTGATCTGGTCGATGCCGACGAGGCCGATGGTCAGGCCGACGAACAGCGCTGTGAGGCCCCGCAAGGTGCTCTTGCCGAGCACCGCACTGACCGTGCAGAAGGCCAGCAGCATCAGCAGGAAGTACTCGGGCGGGCCCAGCTTGACGGCATGCTCGGCAATCAGCGGCGCGGCCACCGTCACCACCACCGTCGCGATGCTGCCGGCGACGAAGGAGCCGATGGCGGCCGTGGCCAGCGCCGCACCCGCGCGCCCGCTCTTGGCCATGCGGTTGCCCTCCAGCGCAGTGACCATGGAGCCCGCCTCGCCCGGCGTGTTGAGCAGGATGGAGGTGGTGGAGCCCCCGTACATGGCGCCGTAGTAGATGCCGGCGAAGAAGATCATCGACGAGGTCGGATCGACCTTCATCGTCATCGGCAGCAGCATGGCCACGGCGGTGGCCGGGCCGATGCCCGGCAGCACGCCGATGGCCGTGCCCAGCGTGCAGCCGAGCAGCGCCCACAGCAGGTTCAAAGGCGTGCCCGCGACGGCGAAGCCCTGCATGAGGTGGTCGAAGACTGACATCTCAGTGGCGCCCGGCCGTTCCGAAGCCACCGAGCGCCCCCTTGGGGGGCAGCGAACGGAGTGAGCTTGGGGGTTTCATTTCAGATCCAGCCGGTCTGGGTGAGCGAGGGCAGGCCGATGTCCAGGCCCCGCGTGAACAGCCAGAACACCGGCGCCGAGATCGCCATGCCCAGCAGCAATGCCTTCAGCCAGCCTTGCCAGCCGCGGGTGCTGCCGCCTTCCGAGCGCCTGAAACCGTGCTGGGCCAACGCGAACACGAGTGCACAGTCGAGGATGAAGCCGATGTGCAGGATGAGCAGCGGGCTGGCCAGCAAGGCTGCGCTCACCCAGGCGAATCCGTGCCAGTCGGGCGGATCGACGTGGTCCATCTCCTCCATGGCGCGAAAGCCACCGGTGAACGCCTCGCGAACCAGCGCCAGCCCGCAGAGCACCAGCGCCCCGGCCACCAGCCAGGGCAGGAAGTTGGGGCCGACGCCGGCATAGCCCGCCGCCGATGGAATCTCCCAGGCCCCCACGGCCAGCAGCAGGCCGGCCAGGGCGACTCCACCGCCCACGGCGGCCTGCGGCGCCGGCTGCATCAGAGCATCCCGGCCTTGACCATGATGGCGCGCAGGGCGGCGAACTCGTCGTCGACGAACTTGTCGAAGGCCGGGCCGGTCAGCAGCGCCGGCGTCCAGTTGTTGCGGGCCACAGCCTCGGCCCAGGAAGCATGCTGCGTGGCCTTGACCACCATGTCGGTGAGTGCCTTGCGCTGCGCGGCGCTGATGCCCGGGGCGCCGAACACGCCGCGCCAGTTGCCGATCTCGACGTCGATGCCTTGCTCCTTCAGTGTCGGCACGTCGATACCCTTGAGCCGCGTCCCCGAGGTGACCGCGATGGCCTTCATCTTGCCGGCGGCGATGTACTCGGCGAACTCCGAGTAGCCGCTGCCGCCCACCGTGACGTTGCCGCCCAGGATGGCCGCCGTGGCCTCGCCGCCGCCGCGGAAGGCCACGTAGTTGATCTTCGCCGGATCGGCGCCCACGGCGCGGGCCAGCATGGCGGCCGCGATGTGCTCGGTGGAGCCGCGCGAGCCGCCGCCCCACTTCACGCTGGCCGGGTCCTTCTTGAGCTGCTCGACCACGTCCTTCATGGTCTTGAAGGGCGAGTTCGCCGGCAGCACGAACACGTTGTATTCGCTCAGCAGCCGCGCGATGGGCGTGGCCTGCGACAGCTGCACCGGCGGCTTGTTGGTGATGATGCCGCCCAGCATCACCGCGCCCATCACCATGAGCGCATTGCCGTCGCCCTTGCTGCCGGCGACGAACTGCGCCAGGCCGATGGCCCCGGCCGCACCGCCCTTGTTGTCGTAGCTCACGGCCCCGGCGACGCCGGCAGCCTGCAGGGACTTGCCCAGGGCCCGCCCGGTGGAGTCCCAGCCGCCCCCGGGGTTGGCGGGAATGAGCATCTTGAGATTGGCCTGGGCCAGCGCCGCGGGCGGCAGCAGTCCGGCGGCGCCCAGGGCGCCCAGGCTCTTCAGGAATTGGTCTCGGCGCATGGCGCGTGTCTCCTCGTTGTGTTGGCGTGGCGGTGTGCGAATGTTGGGGCCGGCAGCTGTCAATCGGCTGTCCTCCGGCTCAGGGAAAGCACTGAGCCGGCCACCACAAAGCGGCCACGCCCTTGCCGCAGACTCGCGCCCCGATGAAGGTGCTGCTGGTGGAAGACAACGCCGCGATGGCCACGACGCTGCAGCGCAGCCTGCAGCGCGCCGGCATGCAGGTGGTGCTGTGCGACGACGGCGCGCGGGCGCTGGACCGCTGGCGCGCGAGCCGGCCCGACGTGGTGCTGCTGGACCTCAGCCTGCCCGGCCGCGACGGCCTGGAGCTGCTGGCCATTGCGCGCGACGAGGGGCTGCGCACGCCCGTGCTGGTGATCACGGCCCGCGGCACGGTGGGCGACCGCGTGCTGGGCCTGAACACCGGCGCCGACGACTACCTGCCCAAGCCCTTCGACCTCGATGAACTGGAAGCGCGTGTCCAGGCCCTGCACCGCCGCAGCGGCGACGAGCGGCCGGTGGCGGCCGTCGGCGGGCTGCGCGGCGACCCCGAAACCGGCGCCGTCTACCACGACGGGCAGCCGCTGGACCTGCCGCCGCGGGAGCTGGCGCTGTTGCGCGCCCTGCTCGCGCAGCCGGGGCGGGCGCTGCCCAAGGAGCGGCTGAGCGAACTGGTGTTCGGCGCCGGGTCCGGGGCCCAAGCGGAGGCCATCGAGGTGGTGGCCTACCGCCTGCGCAAGCGACTGGCCGGCCTGCCGGTGGACCTGGTGACGCTGCGCGGACTGGGCTACCTGTTGCGGCCCGCGGCATGAGCGCAGCCGGGCCCGCGCACTCGCTGCGCACGCGGCTGCTGCTGAGCATCCTCTTGCCAACCCTGCTGCTGGTGGGCGTGGAGGCCGCCGTGCTCTACCAGCAAGCCCTGCGCGCCGCCAATGAGGCCTACGACCGCACGCTGCTGGCGTCGGCCAAGGCCATCGGCGAACTGCTGGCGGTGTCGGCGCCCGTGGCCGAGGGCGCGCCGCCCACCTTGCGCGCCGTGGTGCCCTACGCAGCGCTGGAGCCCTTCGAGGGCGGCGAAAGCCGGCTCGTCTACAGCGTCACCGGCTTCCAGGGTGAACTCGTGTCCGGCTATGCGGGCATGCCCCCCTGGCGCGGCACGCTGCCCGACACCACGCCCTACCGCGCTCTCGTCGACTTCTACGATGGCCGCTTCGAGGAAGAACCCGTGCGCGCCGTGGTCCTGCTGCAACCGGTGGTCGGCACGGCCGGTTTCGGCATGGCCAGGATCCAGGTCGCCGAGACGCTCGAGCTGCGGCAGGCCATGGCCAGGCGCATCCTGCTGGACACGCTGTGGAGCAAGGCGGCCCTGGTCGCCGTGCTGCTGCTGGTCGTGGGGCTGGCGGTGCAGCGGGCCACGCGCCCGGTCCAGGCGCTCAGCGCCGCGCTCACCGGCCGCGAGGCGTCCGACCTCACGCCCGTGAGCGCGCCCGATGCGCCGCGCGAGCTGGCACCCATCATAGAAGCCACCAACGGCGTGCTGGCCCGTCTGGCGCAGTTGCACGAGCACCAGCGCCGCTTCGTGCGCGATGTCTCGCACCAGTTGCGCACGCCACTGGCGGTGCTGAAGGCGCAGGTGCAATCAGCCCGCCGTGGTGATGCGCCGGCGGCGCTGGCGCTGCAGGAAATCGACGCCACGGTCCAGTCGGCCACGGAGCTGGCCAACCAGATGCTGGCCCTGGCGAAAGTGGAGCAGCTGCGCCAGCAGGGCCTGGGCAACGCCCTGCCCCCCGAGCCCTGGGACGCTGTCGTGCGCGCCGTCTCGCTCGAACTGGCCCCGCTGGTGGCCGCGGGAGGCATCGACTTCGAGCTCGTCGCGGCGCCCACTCCGGTCCACGCCCATGCCTGGGCGCTGCGCGAACTGGCCCGCAACCTCCTGCACAACGCCATCAAGCACTCGCCTCCTGGCGCGCCCCTGGTGGTCCGCATCGGCCCCGTGGGCGACGATGCCTGGCTGGAGGTGGACGACAGCGGTCCCGGGCTGGCCGCCGGGCAGCAGGAGCAGCTGTTTCGCCCGTTCTCGGCCGCTGGCGCGCACGCCGGCGCCGGGCTGGGGCTCGCCATCTGCCACGAGATCGTGCGTTCGCTCGGGGGTGAGCTGTCGCTGGTGAACCACGCGCGGCGACCTGGGCTGGTGGCCCGCGCGCGCCTGCCTCTGGCGTGCCCAGGACCGAAATAGTCCACCCGGGCCCCGCATTTCCTGCTTCAGGCCGGCAGCGGGCTGGCCGATAGTCCGGACAGCGACTTCCCTTCCCGCCATCCCCATGCCCCACGCTGGCCGATGATCGACCGCGACCTCCACCTCGCCCGCGCCCTCCTCGTCGAGAGCAACCCGCTGCTGCGCAGCACGGGCGTGGCCCAGCTGCGCGACATGGGCATCGGCCACATCGCGCAGGCCACCCGCGCCCGTGAAGCCCGGCTGCTGCTGGAGCGCGAGTCCTTCGACATCGTGGTGTGCAGCCGCGAGCTCGAGGGTTCGGACCTGTCCGGCCAGGACCTGCTGGACGAGTTGCGCCGCGAGCGGCAACTGCCCCAGAGCACGGTCTTCGTGATGGTGACGGCCCAGGCCAGCTACAACCAGGTGGTGGAAGCCGCCGAGTCGGCGCTCGACGGGTTCCTCGTGCGCCCCTACACCGGCGCCGCGCTCGCCGAGCGGGTGCTGGAAGCGCGGCAGCGCAAGCGTGAACTCGGCGACGTGCTGCGGGCGCTGGACGCCGGCGACAACGAAGCGGCCCTGGTGCGCGCCATCAAGCGCTTCCAGGAGCGGCAGCCCTATTGGAGCTACTGCGGACGCCTGGCCGCCGAACTGCTGCTGGTGCTGCAACGGCCCGGCGACGCGCGACGCGTGTTCGAGCGCCTTTCCGAGGCCCTGCCCACCGCGGCCTGGGCCCGCCTGGGGGCCGCCCGCGCGCTGGTCGCCCAAGGCGAGATCGCCGCTGCCCGCAAGGCCACCGCCGAATTGCTCGAGTCCAACCCCGCCATGGCGGACGCGCACGACCTCATGGGCCGCATCCTCGTCGAGCAATGCGAGTTCGATGCCGCGCTGGAAGAGTACCGTGCCGCCGTCGACCTGACGCCGGGCTGCCTGCTGCGCGCACAGCACGCCGGCGCCCTGGCCTTCTACCAGGGCCGCACCGACGAGGCCCTGCTGTGGCTGGAGCGCACGCTCGGCATGGGTGTGCAGAGCAAGCTCTTCGACGCGCTGACGCTGCTGCTGGTGGCCATGCTGCGCCACGAGCGCGGCGACACCGCGGGCGTGGCCGCCATGGGCGAACAGCTGCGCCAGTTCCGGGAACGCTACCCGGAATCGAAGCGCCTGCGCCGTTTCGAGCGCACGTCCAACGTGCTGCACGGGCTGCTCGCCGGCCGCGCCGACGCCGCCCTGGCCGAGCTGCGCGACCTCAGCACGCAGACGATCGACGACGACTTCGACCTGGAAGCGGCCAACATGCTGATTGCCGCCTGGTCGCGCGTTCCCGAGGGCCTGCGCCAGGCCGGCGAGTTCGAAGCCGTGCTGGAGCGCGTGGCGCTGCGCTACTGCACCAGCCGCGCCATCACGGAAGTGCTGGCGGCCGCCGCGCGCCGCGGCGAAGCGGCCCAGGCCGTGATCCGCGCAGCGCAGGCCCGCCTGTCGTCGCTGGGCGAGCGCGCCATGGACCTGGCGCTCAAGGGCGACCCGGGCACCGGCGTGCGCGAGCTGCTGGCGGCCGGCGAGCAGACCGCCAACGCCAAGCTGCTGGAGATGGCCGGCGCCATCGCGCGCCGCCACGAAGCCTTGATCCCGGATGCTGCAGCGCTGTGCGGCCGCGCGGCGGCACGGCTGAAGCGCAGCTGCCAGGCCGTGAACCACATCGCCGGCATCCAGCGTTCCGGCCGCTCGCCCGGCGGCCTGCAACTGCGCTCGGCACAACCCGCCACGGAGGCTGCACATGCAGCAGCTTGACAGCGAAGTCGTCGGCCACCACGCCCTGGTGATCGACGGCAATCCCACCTCCCGCAGCGTGATGTTCCAGCAACTGCGCGAGTTTGGCTTCGGCACCGTGAAGGCCGTGCCGAAGATCTCCGACGCGCGCGACCACCTGGAGCGCCGGCGCTACCAGGTGGTGATCTGCGACGACCACTTCGAGAACGGCAAGGAGTCGGGCCAGGACCTGCTGGACGAGCTGCGACGCGAGAACATGATGCCGTACTCGACCGTCTTCATGATGGTCACCGGCGAGGCCACCTACCAGAAGGTCGCTGAGGCCGCCGAGGCCGCGCTCGACAGCTACCTCATCAAGCCCTTCTCGGCCAACACGCTGTTCGAGCGGCTGAAGGAGTCGCGCCAGCGCAAGCGCGTGCTGAAGGACATCTTCGACGCCATGGATGCCAAGCAGCTGGAGCTGGCAGCGCAGCTGTGCTTGAACCGCTTCTACGAGAAGCAGATGTACTGGCTGTACGCGGCCCGCATCGGTGCAGAGATCCTGCTCATCCTCAAGCGCAACGAAGAGGCCAAGGTGCTCTTCGATGCGGTGATCGAGTCCAAGGCCGTGCCCTGGGCGCGCCTGGGCGTGGCCCGCGTTCAACTCTCGGATGGCGAGATCGTGCAGGCGCGCCGCACGCTCGAGTCGCTGATGGGCGACCACCCCACCTACGCCGACTGCTACGACGTGATGGGCAAGGTGCAGATGGAGCAGGGCAACATCGACGAAGCCCTGGCCACCTACCGCACGGCGGCCACCATCACCCCGGGCTGCATCCTGCGCCTGCAGCACTGCGGCACGCTCAGCTTCTATGGCGGCGACAACGCCACGGCGACGCAGATGCTGGAGCGCACCTGGCAGATGGGCAACAAGTCGCGACTCTTCGACGTGCTGTCGATGATGCTGCTGGCCTTCCTGCGCTACGACATGCACGACACCAAGGCGCTGAGCGTGGCGCTGGAGGTCTTGGAGCGCTTCTCCAAGACCTATGAGCAGTCGGTCCGGCTGCGTCGCATGGCCGAGATCGGCAACATCCTGTACATCCTCAACGATGGCCAGAGCGCCGTCGGCGTGCTGCGCGCGCGAGAGATGCTGGAGGAGATCCATCGCCCGGACTTCGACATGGAGGCGGGCACGAACATGCTGTCGCTCTGGTCACGGCTGGACCAGCATGGTGTGCTGGATCCCGAGTACTCGCAGGTGGTGAACCAGGTGGCCCGGCGCTTCGCCGTCAACAAGGCGGCCTCGGAAGTGCTGGCGGCCGCCGTGCGCCTGACGCCCCAGGCCGTGCAGTGGGTGCGCGATGCCCATGCCGAGATCATGCAGCTGGCTGAGCAGGCCATGAACCACGCGCTGCGAGGCCAGCCCAAGGCGGCCGTGGAGACCCTGCTGCTGCACGGGCAGAACACCGGCAATGCCAAACTGATCGAGATGGCCAGCGCGGTGGCCAAGCGCCACCGCGAGAAGATCGAAGAAGCCGATGCGCTGATCCACAGCGCCGAGTCGCTGGCCCACCGCTACTGCGCCCCGGCCACGCACATCGCGGGCGTGCGCCGCAGCAACCGCTCGGCGGGCGGGCTGGTGATCCGACGCTAGAACAGTTCGGCCTGGCCGGGCCGCCCAGGCGGGCGGAACTGCGTGAGGTCGAGTTCCACGCGATCCTGGTTGAGGCCCAGGCGTGCGCAGGCCTTGTCGAAGCGCTGCCGCAGCAGTTGCGCCCACACGCCCCGGCCCGTCATGCGCGTGGCGAAGGCGGCGTCATAGTCCTTGCCGCCGCGCATCTCGCGCACGCGGGCCATCACGCGTGCGGCCTTGTCGGGTGCGACTCGATGCAGCCAGTCCTGGAAGAGCGGGTTCACCTCCCAGGGCAGGCGCAACACGATGCTGAAGGCACGTCTCGCTCCGGCCGCGTGTGCGGCTTCCAGGATGCGCTCCAGTTCGGGCTCGTTCAGGAAGGGGATGACCGGCGACACGCTCACGCCCACGGGAATGCCGGCTTCCGCGAGCCGGGCGATGGTGCTCAGGCGCCGGTGCGGCGCTGCCGCGCGGGGCTCCATGGAACGCGCGAGTTCAGGATCCAGTGTGGTCAAGGACACGTAGACGGCAGCCAGCCGCTGCGCCGCCAGCGGCGCCAGAAGGTCGAGGTCGCGCTCCACCAGGCTGCTCTTGGTGATGATCGAGAAGGGGTGCCTGGCTTCGGCAAGGACCTCGATCACCGAGCGCGTGATGCGCAGGCGGCGCTCGGCCGGTTGGTAGGCGTCCGTGACCGACCCGATGTTCAGCGGGGCCGGCTTGAAGCCACGGGCCCCCAGTGCCGCGCGCAGTCTTTCGGCTGCATTCACCTTGGCGATGATGCGGGTCTCGAAATCGAGCCCGGGCGAAAGATTCAGGTAGCTGTGCGTCGGCCTGGCGTAGCAGTAGATGCAACCG
>JAEUPH010000027.1 GCA_016790395.1 Rubrivivax sp.
GTCATGTGCTGGGGTGCCAATGACGTGGGCCAGGTGGGGACGGGCGCGGCCCAGGTGGCCAGCGGCGCGGTGCTTGCCACGCCGACGTCGACGACGCTGGGTGCGGTGTTCTGGAAGCCGTGATGCGCGGCGCGCCGATACTTGTGCCATGCCAGCGGGCCTGCATCTGCAACTGTCGGTGACCCCTTGCGTGCTGCGCGCTGGCGTTCCAGCGGTGGCACTGGCGTCGCGCGACGCCGCGCTGCTGGCCTGGCTGGTGCTGGAAGGGCCCACGCCGCGCGCCCAGCTGGCCAGCCTGCTGTGGCCCGAGAGCCCGCCCGAGGCCGCCCGCAGCTCGCTGCGCCAGCGCCTGTTCCAGCTGCGCAAGCAACTCGGCGCAGACATCGTGGGCGGCCAGCACACGCTGCGTCTCGCTCCTGGCGTCAGTCACGATCTGGACCACACGCATGAACTGCTGGCCGACGTGGCGCCAGACCTTCCCCACGACTTTTCCGACTGGTTGCTGCGCCGGCGCGAGCAGCGCCACGCCGCCCACCTGCAGACCCTGGAGGCCGAGGCAGAGCGTTGCGAGCAAGCCGGTCAGATCGAGTTGGCCCTGCCGCTGGCCCAGGCCCTGCTGGGCCAGGCGCCGCTGTCGGAAGCCGCGCACCGCCGCGTGATGCGGCTGCACTACCTGTCGGGAGACCGCACCGCCGCCCTGCTGGCCTTCGACGCCTGCGAGCGGGTCCTGAAAAACGAGGTGGGCACCCGGCCCTCGGCCGAGACCCTGAACCTGCTGCAGGCCATCGAAGCCGTCCAGGGGCAGGGCCTGGGCCCGCCGAAGTCCTTGCCCGTTTCCCTGCGGCGCCCGCCGCAGCTGCTGGGCCGCGACCTCCTGCTGGTCCAGCTGCAGCAGGCCTGGCAGAACCAGCAGCACTTCGCGCTGCTGGGCGAGCCCGGCCAGGGCAAGACACGCGTGCTGGAACAGCTGGCCTCCGAATGGCCCGGCGCGCAGCTGGTGCGCGCCCGTCCCGGCGACGAGGCCGTGCCGCTGGCCTTGCTGGCCCGGCTGGTGGAGCAGGTGGACCGCGCCCACCCCGCGCTGCGCGACACGCCATCCGGCCAGGCCTTGCGGCAGGTGCTGCCCCTCCCGCTCAGCGGCAGCCAGGTCCCCCAGCGCCAGCCCGCGCGCTCGCTGGCCCCGCCGCTGCAGGACTGGCTGACCGAGGCTGGCGCGCTCGGCGTGGCCCTGCTGCTGGACGACTGGCAGTTTGCCGACGACGCCAGCGTCGCCCTGCTCGGCCGCTGGCTGGCCGATGCCGGCGCCTGCCCGTTGCGGATCGGCCTGGCCTCGCGCCTGCACGCCGGGCCTCAGGCAGCACAGCGGCTGCAGACCCTGCAGCAGATGGGCGGCGTGCAGACGGTGACCCTGCCACCGCTGGATGAAGAGGCCATCGACCGCCTGCTCGGCCCCTTGCTGGCCGACCTGGCGAGACAGGGCCACGCGGCCGGCGCCGCCGACAGCGCAACCCTGGCCCGGGCCCTCTTGCGGCGGGTCGGTGGCAACCCCCTGCACGTGCTGGAGTCCCTGCGCCACATGGTGCACAACCAGCTGCCCTTGCAGCCCGAGCAGCTGGCCGTCCCGCGCCAGGTGCGGGACCTCGTCGCCGAGCGCCTGGGCCAGTTGCCCGCCGACGCGCGCCAGCTGCTGCAGGTGGCTGCCGTCGCGGGCCAGGATTTCAGCGTCGAGCTGGCGGAGGCGGTCACCGGTCGCCACGCCCTGACGCTGGCCGAGGCCTGGGCCCAGCTCGAACAGCGCGGCATGTTCGGCCCCCAGGGCACAAGCCACGACTTGTTTGCCGAAGTGGCGCTGTCGCAGTTGCCCACCGCCATTGCCAAGGTGTTGCACGAGCGCGTGGCCGGCTGGCTGGCGCCGCGCCCGCACGAGCCCGGCCGGATGGCCGCCCATTGGCGCGCCGCCGGTCGCGATGAGGCCGCCGTGCCGCACCTGCTGAACGCCGCCGTGCTGGCCTGGCGCGCCGCCCGTGCCGACGAGACCTTCGACTTCCACGCCCAGGCCGCCAGGATCACCCTGGCCCAGGGCCAGCCCGATCAGGCCTTCGAGCAGTGGTTCGACAACGCGGAGGCCATGAGCGAGATCGGCACCGCCGCGCAGGCCGCCCACTGCCTGCGCGAGCTGGAACCCCTGGTGCGTACCGAAGGACAGGCCTTGCGCGTGCGCTTCGTGCGCGCCGTGTTGCGCGCAGCCCAAGGCGATGTGGATTCAGGACTGAGCGACGTGGGCAACATGCTCGCCGACGCCATCGCGCTGGGCGACATGCGCCTGGAGGCGGAATGCCGCTTTGCCTGCGCCAGCCGGGCCTCGGCCGATGGCGACTTCGACAGTGCCCTGCAGCACCTGGCCGTCGGCGAGAGGCTGCAACGCGAGATGGGCAATGAGCGCCTGGCCGCCGCCCTGGCGGCGACCAAGGCCATGGTGCTGGGCCTGCGCGGCCAGCCTCGACTGGCACAACGGGAGGCGGAGCGGGTCCTGCCGCTGCTGGCGGCGCACCAGGACCGCGCCACCTGGATCGTGCTGTGTTCAGCGCAGGCCTTGCTGTGGTTGCGCCAGGGGCTGGTGGATCAGGCGCTGACCGAGGCGCGCCGCGCCCGACAGGCGGCCGCCTCGGCCTCCATCGCCCCCATGGACCTTCTGGTCATCCTGCGCAACCTGGTCGACACCTTGCGCTGGGCCGGGCAGTTCGAGGAAGCCCTGGCGGTGGGCCAGGAGTTCGAGCTGCGCCTGGCGACGCAGGGCCAGTTCCAGAGTGTCCACCGCACGCTGGCGGCTCTGTACCTGAGCCTGGGTCGCGCTGACCTGGCGCGGCAGCTGATCGGCCGGCGCGAGCCGGCCATCGCCTCGCGGCTGCGCCATCGGGAGCGCCTGCAGCTGGACCTGCTGCACGTTCAGATTGCACTGACCACGGGCCAGCCCGACCCGGTGCATTGGCCGCACGAGGCCGTCACCTGCGGCGACGCCGCACTGGCCTGCGAGTGGGCCTTGTGGTCGGGTCTGGACGAGAGTTGCCCCTGGTCCGTCACCGAGCTCGCCGAGCTGGAGCTGCGTGCCCGCCAGGGCGGCATGCTGCTGATGGCGGAACCCTTGCAAGCACTGCTGGCCTGCCGCGGCATGGGCTCACTTCCCATGCCCGAACCGGGCCCCGAGCCCGCCACGGCCACCGGCCCCTGGACGGCCTGGTTCATGGCGCGCCACCACCTGCAACAGGGCCAGACGCAGGCCGCACGGTCCTCGGCGGCGCGAGGCCTCCAGGGTCTGCAGCGGATGGCCGACCCATGGGTGCCTGCGGCCTTCAAGGCCAGCTTCCTGCAGCGCCATCCCGTGCACCGGGCGTTGCAGCTGCTGGCCACGCGCCTCGGATCGGACACCCTGCTGCCCTCGTCGCCCGAGCCCGGCACCCGGTGAACGGTGTGCGGCGCCACACAGGCACGCCAGCAGGCGCGGCCTGAAGACCGCCTTCAGCAGCGTCCTTCGCCCACCTTCTGGTAGAGATCGTTGCCGATGTAGAGCGCGGGGCCCCAGCCGCTGCGGTCGCGCGGGTTCGTGCTGACCCGCCAGCCGAGGGTGTGGGCGGGGCCGCCGTCGGGCTGCAGCAGCAGGCTGCCGCCACTGGCGTCGCCCGTGGCCGACCAGCTGCCGCCCTGGCCGCTGCCGCTGTAGGCCGAGCCCGCGGCGCCCGAGCCCGCCATCTCGCCGCTGCTGCGGTAGCGGCCGCTGGCGCACAGGGTCAGGCGCGCCTCGCGCGAGTAGCTGCCGCTTTGCGACACGTGGATGAACTGGTAGTCGCCGGCGATGGGAGCGGCCTTGGGCGGCGCACTGAACACGATGGAGCGCGCCAGCGCGTCGGCTCGCGACTGCAGCCGCGCGAACTGCGCCGGCGTGGTCAGCGCCAGCACCACGACGGCGCCGCCGTGGCGCGACAGCACGCCGATGCTGCGCACGCGCAGCATCGTGCCGTCCTGCGCCTGGCCTTCCATCACGCCGGCCAGGCCGCTGGCGCCGGGCACGTCGAAGGGCCTGGCGTCTTCCACCGGCGCGGCCATGAAGCCCGACTCCTGCAGGCCCTGCTGGTAGCCGGCCCTCAGTTCGTCGCGGGTGGCGCGCGGCAGGAAGCGCACGATCATCAGCCCGGCCTCGGTATCGGAGACCAGGAGCAGCAGCCCGTCCTTGTCGGCCGTGCGCCAGTGGGGCGGCACGGTGAAGCCCAGGCCCCAGGCCTCGCGGAAGAAGCCGGGGCGCGCGCCTGGAGCCGGGTCGGCCGCGGCGGCCAGGCCGGGCAGCAGCAGGGCCAGCACCAGCGCGCCCAAGACGCCCACGAAAGTGCTTCGCATCGTCGTTCCCCCTGCGGCGCCCCGGCGCCCTGGCGCGGATTCTCGCCCCGCCGGGGCCGGTGTAGAGTGCGCGACTTTTCGCCCGACCGTCCGCAACCCGCATGCCGCTTGAGCACCCGCGACCCAGCCTGAACGGCTCGGCGCTGGCAGGGCTGCTGGCCCAGCTGTCCCTCGTCGACCGCCCCACCACGGCGCCGTCCTTCGTCGAAGGCCTGGCGCGCTGGCTGGGCTGGAAGGACGCCATCGCCCTGTCGGCCGTGCTGCAGGCGCCGGCCCCGGCCGCCGCCGCCGCGGCCACCCCGGCCCTCCTGGCCCCGCTGGAGGCCGAGTTCGCGCGCGTGCGCGCCGCGCTGGGCCGCGCCATCGCCGACCCCGGCGACACCGCGGGCGAGGAAGGCCACGACTTCCTGCCCTTCCGCCGTCGCCACTTCCAGCTGCAGCAGGCCATGGAAGCCGCGCTGGGCCCGCTGCGCGCCCAGGCCCGCGCCACGCTGCTGAAGGCCGGCCGCCGCCACCCGCCGCTGGCGCGCCTGGCGGCGCTGGACGCCGTGCTGGCCGACGCCCTGGCGCCGCGCGAACAGGCCCAGCTGGCCGCCATGCCCGTGCTGCTGGAGAAGCTGCACGCGCGGTGGCGCCTGGCCGCCTCCGAACCCTTGAACCCCGCAGGGCTGGCCGGCTTCCGCCACGACATGCAGCGCCTGCTGCAGGCCGAGCTGGACCTGCGCCTGCAGCCCGCCGAAGGCCTGCTGGACGCGCTGCGCGCCGCCCTCACCGACCCCGCATGAACAAGTTCCTCTTCCAGGCCGCCGGTGTCGCCGGCCTGCTGGCCCTGGCCTGGGTGGCCATCGGTTACCTGCAGCAGCCGCTGGCGCTGGCCATGACGGCGCTCATCGCCGCCTTCTACGTCGCGGGCGTGCTGGAACTGCGGCGCTTCGACCGCGCCACGCAGGGCCTGCAGCAGGCGCTGGCCGCGCTGACGGCGACACCGCCGAGCCTGCCCGGCTGGCTGGCGACCGTGCCCGAACCGCTGCGCGCCGCGGTGCAGGCGCGCGTGGCCGGCGAGCGTCTGCCGCTGCCCGGGCCGGCGCTCGCGCCCATGCTGGCCGGCCTGCTGGTGCTGCTGGGCATGCTGGGCACCTTCCTGGGCATGGTGGCCACGCTCAACGGCACCGGCGTGGCGCTGGAACATGCCGGCGACATCACCGCCATGCGCGACACGCTGTCGGCGCCGGTGCGCGGCCTGGGGCTGGCTTTCGGCACCTCGGTCGCGGGCGTGGCGGGCTCGGCCATGCTGGGGCTGATGTCGGCGCTGAGCCGGCGCGAGCGCGCGGCCGCCGGCCAGGCGCTGGACAGCCAGGTCGCCAGCACGCTGCGCCCCTTCACGCCGGCCTTCCAGCGCGCGCAGGAGCGCGAGGCTGCCTTCGCGCTGCAGCAGCAGCAGGCGGCGCAGATGCCGCTGCTGGTGGAGCGGCTGTCGGCGCTCATGCTGCAGCTGGAGCAGCAGGCGAAGGTTTCCAACGACGCGCTGCTGGCGCGCCAGCAGCAGTTCCACGACCACGCCGGGCAGGCCTGGCGGGCGCTGGCCGCTTCGGTGGACCAGACCCTGCAGCGCAGCCTGGGCGACAGCGCGCGCAGCGCCGCGGCCACGGTGCAGGCGGCGGTGGAAGCGACGATGAGCGGCATCACGCGCGAGACGGCGGCGCTGCACGGCCACATCGCCGCCACCGTGCAGCAGCAGCTGGACGGGCTGGCGCAGCGCTTCGAGCAGCAGTCCGGCGCCTGGGTGGACGCCCTGGGGGCACAGGCGCAGCAGCAGACCACGGCCCTGTTGCGAAGCCTGGAGCAGGGCCAGGCCCGCCAGCAGGCCGAGCAGGCGTCTGCCGACGAGGCGCGGCTGGCCGCCTGGTCGGCGATGGCCACCGAGCTGCGCGGCCGGCTCAGCGACAGCCTGGCCCACGACAACGCGCTGCTGGAAGAGCGCAGCCGCATCATGGCCACGCTGAACACGCTGCTGGGCGCGGTGCAGCACACGTCCACCGAGCAGAAGGCCGCCATCGACGCGCTGGTGGCCGCCACCGCCCGCTGGCTGCAGGAGGCCGGCGCACGATTCACCGAGAGGCTGGAGGCCGAGACCGCACGGCTGGACGCCGTGAGCGCCCAGCTCACGGCCAGTGCGGTGGACGTGGCCAGCCTGGGCGACGCCTTCGGCGGCGCCGTCGAGCTCTTCAGCCAGACCGGCGGCCAGATGCTGGCCCACCTGCAGCGCGTGGAAGAGACCCTGGCCCAGGCCGCCACGCGCAGCGACGAGCAGCTGGCCTACTACGTGGCGCAGGCGCGCGAGGTCATCGACCTCAGCCTGCACGCGCAGAAGCAGGTCGTCGACGAGCTGCAGCGCCTGGCGAACCGCCCAGCTGCACTGACCGGCGAAGCCGCATGAACGCCGGCCTGCAGGAGGACGGCGCCGACGCCGCCACGGACGCCGGCACCCCGGTGTGGGCCGTTTTCGGCGACCTCATGGCCGGGCTGCTGGGCGCCTTCGTGCTGATCCTGGTCTACGCGCTGGCGCTGCAGGCCGACCTGGCGACGCGGCTGGACGACGAGGTGAAGAAGCGCCAGGCCGAGGAGCAGCGCCGCACGGCGCTGGAGCAGGCGCTGGCCGTGCCGCTGGCCGAAGGGCGTGTCACGCTCAGCGGCGGCCGCATCGGCATCAGCAGCAGCCTGCTCTTTGCCTTCAACTCCGACGAGCTGCAGCCCGACGGCCAGCGCCTGCTGAAGAGCCTGGGCGCCACGCTGGCGGCCTACCTGAAGGCGCGCGACGAGGTGCTGATGGTCAGCGGCTTCACCGACGACCGCCCCGTGCGCGGCCACAGCGCGCAGTTCGCCGACAACTGGGAGCTCTCGGCGCAGCGCGCGCTGACGGTCACGCGCACGCTCATCGCCGAAGGCGTGCCGGCGTCGGCCGTGTTCGCCGCGGCCTTCGGCGCCGAGCAGCCGGTGGCGTCCAACGCCGACGCGGCCGGGCGCGCGCTGAACCGGCGCGTGGAGATCACGCCCATGCCCCGTGGCAAGGCCAAGCCGGCGGGGGGCGGATGAACGAAGCGGCCTTCGTGCAGGCGGTGCGGGCGCGGCGCATCGACGCCCTGGCGCGCCGCGCGGCCGGCCACGAGGGTGCGGCGCGGCAGCTGCTGGAGGCGAGGCTGCAGGCCCTGCGCGCCGCGGGCGCGCATGCGGCTGCCGAGGCGCAGCCCGCCGGCGCGCACCCGGCCACGCCGCTGGGGGGCCTGCTGGACCACATCGCGCAGTGCACGGCCACGCCGCAGGCGACGCGGCCGGAGCTGCGGTCGGTGAGCCGGCACCGCGGCACCTGGTCGCGACTGAGCGTCGAGCAGCGCGTCCACCAGGCGCTGGCGCAGGTGCCCGCGCAGGCGGGGCCGCTGAACACGCAGCGCCTGGTGCACGAAGCGCTGCGCACGCTGCGCGAACTGTCGCCAGAGTACCTGCACCGGCTGGTGGCGCAGGTGGAAACGCTGCTGTGGCTGGAACAGGCAGCGCAGGGCGCGCCGGCGGCTAGAGCTCCTGCCGCGACACGAAGGTCGACGAGAACCACAGCTCGCGCGCCTGGCGCAGCATGATGAGGCAGCCCACGAGCGTGGCCAGTGCCAGCATCAGCAGCACCGCCAGCCTGTCGCTCGAACCGCGGGCGTCGAAGGAGACGGCCACGAACACCGAGCAGGCCGCCAGCAGCACCGAGGCCAGGTCCACGCGCCGCATGACGGCGCGGGCCCGCACGGGCGAGAGCACGTCGCGGATGACGATGCGCTGGAAGACGCGGAGGCAGACCACCAGCGCCACGAAGCCGGCGCTGATGAGCGGCATCTCGCGCCAGGGCAGCTCATGGGCCAGCAGGGGCAACGCGGCCAAGGCGGCGAGGTAGCCCAGGACATAGCTCACGGCTGTGGGGAACTCCTCGGCGCGCGTGATCGCAGGGTTGTCCGTCATGCCGTCACCTCCTGTCCGAGGCGACGTTACGGCGAGGCTCAACGGGCGTCAATGCCGGAGGCACATCATCGGGATCCGCCGCCTCGCCCTCCAGGTTCGGCCCTGGTGGCAGGGGCGGGCGGTCAGCAGGCTGTGCGGGCGGGGACGCACCGGCGGTGCGGCGGGCCGGGTTCGTTGCCGAACCGCCTCGGCTGAAACAAGCTGTCAACACCGCCTGACAGGCGGGTTTACCCTCGCTAGAGTCCTGGCTCGACAGCCCTTCGACATCCTGAACCCCGACTGCCGTGGACGCCTTCTTCTCGAACCTCCGGCCCGTGCTGCGCGCTGCACTCAACGGCCCGCATGCCTGGATCTATGTCCTGGTCGCCGCCGCCGCGCTGCTCATCCTGCTGGGTTTCTTCGTGTCCTGGGCCAGCCGCGGCGACGCCGCCGCTTCGGCTGAACTCGCCCAGCGCGCCCAGGCGCTGCGCGAGCGCGCCCCCGGCCAGCCTGCCACGCAGCAGCGCTGAGGCCGCGCGGCGCGCTCAGCCCGTCCGGCGGGGCCGCCGCCGGGGCGAGGCCATGGGCGTCATCATCGACACGCTCATTTCAACCAGCAGCGGCTCCAGCGCGCCCGAGGCCACCAGCGGCGAGGCCTCCAGCGAAGCGTAACGCAGCGTGCCCAGCACGGCCCGCGTGACGACGAACAGGCGTTCCAGCGGCACGGCGCTGCCCGAGGCGTCCTGCAGCCGCACGGCGATGCGTTCGATGGTGGCGCGCAGCGCCAGCGCGATGGTCTCGTCGCTGTCCTGCCGCCACAGGAAGCGGGCCAGCTTGCGGCGTGCCGGCGTGCGGCCGGCGAAGGCCTCGAAGGCGCGCGACACGATGCCTTCGGCCGCCGCCGACACGCCCAGGCGGCGCTGCGTGACTTCCACGAGCCAGGCGTCCAGCGTGGCCACGGCGTGCTGGCGTTCGGCGTCCAGCAGCGCGCGGAAGACGGCCTGCTTGTCGGGGAAGTACTGGTACAGCGTGCCCACCGAGACACCGGCGCGTTCGGCGATGCGGTTGGTGGTGAGCGCCGCCTCGCCGTCCTTGACCAGAACCTGAGCCGTGGCCTGCAGGATGGCGTCCACGGTCTGCAGCGCGCGGCCCTGAACGGGCGCTCTGCGGCTGGGAGAAGGGCGCGGGCGGGGGATGCGGGTGGGCATGCGGCAAAACCTGAGCCGGTGGCGAGTATCGCGCCGCGCCGGGCGCCGATAGAGTGGCCGCCATGGACTTCACATGGACACAGGGCCTGGCGGCAACGCAGGCGACCGCCGCATGAACGCCCCGCTGTTGCTGGCCGGCACGCTGGCCGTGGCCGTGGCGGCGGTGCACTCGGTGCAGGGCGAGCGCCTGCTGTTCGCCCGCCTGCGCTGGGGCAGCTGGATTCCCACCGAAGGCGGTGCGCTGCTGCGCGAGGCCCACGTGCGCATCCTGTGGGCCAGCTGGCACGTGCTGTCGGTGTTCGGCCTGCTGGCCGCGGCGGGCCTGTTCTGGGCGGCGCTGGTGCCGCTGCCTGCCGGCACCCGCGCGGTGGTGGCCGGGGGCGTGGCGGGTGCGATGGGGCTGGGGTCGCTGCTGGTGCTGGTGGGCACGCGCGGGCGGCATGCCGGGTGGGTGGGGATGGGGGTGGTGGCCGGGCTCAGTGGGTGGGGGGCAGGACTGTAGGCCCGGTGCCGCGGGGGGCGACGGGTCCACTGCCCCTGCGCGTGAGCGCCAGCGCGGCGAGCGCCGCGAGCACCAATGCGGGCATCCCGGGTTCCGGCACGCCGGCGGGCTCGGCATCGAGCAGGCCATTGACGGAGCGGCTCTGCTGACGCACGTTGCCGCTGCCGAAGCCGATGTAGGCGAAGTCGTTGGCCGTACCGGGCACGCCAGCGCGCAGGTACCACTCGTCGGCGCCGGCCGTCAGGCTGCAGCTGCCTGTCGCGCTGCAGTTGGCGCCGATCAGCACCTGGGTCAGCTGCCCCCCGGCCTGGAAGCGCAGTTCCACGCTGTCGGTGTTCAGTTCGGTCCAGGTCTGACCGGCGAACTGCAGTTCCAGGTCGATCAAGAGGTTATCGCCGGTGACCACGCCCCCTTGGGCGGGCGCCTGCGCATCGTCGTAGGTGAAGCGGCCGACCGAGGGGCCGAACTGCAGCGGCCCGCTGGTGGAGCTGAACTGGAACCAACGCGTCACGGGCGCGGCACCGGCGGTTGGGCTGGCGGCCCACAGGAGGAACGTGGCGAGCAGCGGGATGAGCGGGTGGATGCGCATGACAGCGGGGGGATCGTGAAGCAGGGATGAGGACTGACGCAGCCCGCTGGGCGGAAAAGGCGCATGGTGGAGCCCCCGCGCCTGGGGTGTACCGTCGCGCACCCGGAGGCCTCATGAACGCATGGCAGTGGCGCGGCGCGCTGGCGCTCATCCTGAGTCTGTACCTCGGCGGCTGCGCCCAGCCCGCGCCGTCCGCCCGCGCCGGCGCACCCGACCTCACCCGCATCGACGACACCGTGCGCCAGGCCCTGGCCGCCACCGGCGCCCAGGGTCTGGCCCTCGCGGTGGTGGACGCCGGCCAGGTGGTGTTCACGCGCGCCTGGGGCGTGCGCGACGCCGGCGGCGCGCCGCTGCGCGAAGACACGGTGATGTACGGCGCCTCGCTCACCAAGGCGGCTTTCGGCTATCTGGTGATGCAGCTGGTGGAAGAAGGCAAGCTGGGCCTGGACGTGCCCATCGCCCGCTACCTGCCGCAGCCGCTGCCCAGCTACACCTCGGCCGACACCGTGCGCCGCTACTCGGCCTACGCCGGCCTGGCGGACGACGAGCGCTGGCGCCGGCTCACCGCCCGCATGCTGCTCACCCACAGCGCGGGCTTCGCCAACTTCTACTTCCTGGAGCCCGACCAGAAGCTGCGCATGCATTTCGAGCCCGGCAGCCGCTACGCCTATTCGGGCGACGGCTTCATCCTGCTGCAGTTCGTGCTGGAGCAGGGGCTGGGCCTGGACGTGGGCGCCGAGATGAACCGGCGGCTGTTCTCCGCCCACGGCATGCCGCGCACCAGCCTGATCTGGCGCGCCGACTTCCGGCCCAACCTGGCCGACGGCTTCGGCAGCGACGGCAAGGTGGAACCGCACGACGAACGCAGCAAGGTGCGCGCCGCCGGCTCCATGGACACCACCATCGCCGACATGGCGCGCCTGGCCGCGGCCTACGTGCGCGGCGACGGCCTCAGCGCCGCGGGCCGCGCCGAGCTGGTGAGGCCGCAGCTGCCCATCGGCACGCGCAGCCAGTTCCCGTCGCTGCAGGCAGCGCAGAACCCGGCGCCGTTCCCGCACATCGGCGCCGGCCTGGGCGTCATTGCCTTCACCGGCCCGCAAGGTGCCGGCTTCTTCAAGGGCGGCCACAACGACACCACGGCCAACACCTGGGTCTGCGTGGAAGCCGGCCGGCGCTGCGTGGTGATCCTGGCCAACGACGTGCGCGCCGAGCCCGCGTTCCCGGCGCTGGTGGCGGCCATCCTGGGCGAGACCGGCGTGCCCTGGGCCTGGGAGTACGGCGAGATGCGGTTCTGGCCCGGGCCGCGCGGTCGCTGAAGATCAGCCGAGCACGCTGTCGGCGCTGACCGTCGGCAGGCCCAGGCTCTCGCCGACGGCGGCGTAGGTCAGCCGGCCGGCGTGCACGTTGAGGCCGGCCTTGAGGTGCGCGTCCTCGCGGCAGGCGCGCTGCCAGCCCTTGTCGGCCAGCGCCAGCGCGAAGGGCAGCGTGGCGTTGTTCAGCGCCCAGGTGGAGGTGCGCGCCACCGCGCCGGGCATGTTGGCCACGCAGTAGTGCACCACGCCGTCCACGAGGTAGGTGGGCTCGGCGTGCGTGGTGGCGTGCGAGGTCTCGAAGCAGCCGCCCTGGTCGATGGACACGTCGACGATCACGCTGCCCGGCTGCATGCGCGCCACCTGCGCGCGCGTCAGCACCTTGGGTGCGGCGGCGCCGGGCACCAGCACGGCACCGACCACGAGGTCGGCCGCCAGCGCGGCCTGCTCCACGGCGTCCATCGACGCGAAGACCAAGTGCACGCGGCCGTTGAAGAGGTCGTCCAGCTCGCGCAGGCGCGGCAGCGAACGGTCCAGGATGGTGACGTCCGCGCCCAGGCCCACGGCCATCTTGGCGGCGTGCGTGCCGACCACGCCGCCGCCGACGATGGCCACCTTGCCCGGGGCCACGCCCGGCACGCCACCCAGCAGCACGCCGCGGCCGCCGTTGGCCTTCTGCAGCGAATACGCGCCCACCTGCACGGCCATGCGGCCGGCCACTTCGCTCATCGGTGCCAAGAGCGGCAGGTGGCCGCGCGCGTCGGTGATGGTCTCGTAGGCGATGGCGGTGCAGCCGCTTTCCAGCAGGCCGTGGGTCTGCTGCGGGTCGGGCGCCAGATGCAGGTAGGTGAAGAGCAGCTGACCCTTGCGCAGCATGCGGCACTCGACGGGCTGCGGCTCCTTGACCTTGACGATCATCTCGGCCTCGGCGAACACGGTCTTGGCGTCGGGCACGATGCGCGCGCCGGCGGCCACGTACTGCGCGTCGTCGCAGCCGATGCCCCCGCCCGTGCCGGCCTGCACCAGCACCTCGTGGCCGTGGCCCACGAGTTCACGCACCGAAGGCGGCGTGAGGCCGGCCCGGTATTCGTGGGTCTTGATTTCCTTCGGGACGCCGATGCGCATGGGGAGCTCCAGGGGGTGGTTCGATGGCCGTCATCGTCGGACAGGTCGGCTCGAAGGAGTTGCCGTTTGTGGGGGCGTGAAACCCGTGTTTGGCGCAAGAACCTGTTGCGTATCCTGCATCTGGCCGAAGATACTTGCAGGCCATGGCCATTGAACCGCCCAAGCTTGATCGGCTGGACAAGAAGCTGCTGTCGCTGCTGCAGGCCGACGGCCGCATCAGCAACACCGAACTGGCGCAGCGCATCGGGCTGTCGCAGTCGGCCTGCCTGCGGCGCGTGCAGCGGCTGGAGGAAGCGGGCGTGATCGAGGCCTACGGCGCGCTGCTGAGCGCCGCCAAGCTGGGCAAGCCGGAGACGGTGTTCATCGAGATCACGCTGCACAACCAGAGCGAAACCGCGCTCGACGCCTTCGAGCGCGCGGTGGCCGCCAGCCCCGACATCCTGGAATGCCACCTGATGGCCGGCGACTACGACTACCTGCTGCGCGTGGCCGTGGCCGACGCGGCCGACTACGAGCGCCTGCACCGCCGCCAGCTGGCGGCCTTTCCGCACGTGGC
>JAEUPH010000095.1 GCA_016790395.1 Rubrivivax sp.
GGCGAGACCTTCAGCTTGTGGCCGGTGGCGGCCGTGAAGGCACTGCCCAGGCGCTCCAGCGGTACGACGAAATTGGCGGCCACGGCCACCGACACCTCACCGGCCCGGGCGGGCGGGCCCAGGAGCAGGGCCAGTGCGGCCACACAGGGGGCAAGCGCGAGCTTCATGCGGCAACTCCGAAGCTGTCGACTCTACGACAAATTGTTATGTACTCAAGTACACAAGCGTGGACGAGCAAGCGGCGTGCCCGCCGCCGCGCTTCAGTGCAGCGCCACGCGCAGCGGCGACTGGCTGCGCCAGCCCCCGCGCAGCCGCACGAACTCGGCCAGCGGCCGCGGCGGCGAGACGAGGTAGCCCTGCACCTCGTCGCAGCCGGCCTGGCCCACGGCGGCCAGCTGCTGCTGCGTCTCCACGCCCTCGCAGACGGTGCGCATGCCCAGGATCACCGCCAGCTGCGCGATGGTCTGCACGATGGCGCGCGCGTCGCGGCGCAGCAGCACCTCGTTGACGAAGGCGCGGTCGATCTTCAGCGTGTCGAAGGGGAAGCGGCGCAGGTAGGCCAGCGACGAGTAGCCGGTGCCGAAGTCGTCCAGCGCCACGCGCACGCCCAGGTCGCGCAGCGCGTGCAGGCGGGCCAGCACGCCGGGGGCGTCGTCCATGAACACCGACTCGGTGATCTCCAGCTCCAGCCGCGACGGCTCCAGCTGCCAGCGGCGCAGCAGCTCGCGCACGCGGTCGGGAAACTGCGCGTCGCGCAGCTGCGACGGCGAGACGTTGACCGACACCACCAGGCCGGCCAGCGGTCCCATGGCGGCGCTGCAGGCCTCCTGCAGGGCCCAATGGCCGAGCTCGTCGATCAGCCCGGTGGTCTCGGCCACGTCGATGAACTCGCTGGGCGGCACCGAACCCAGCTCAGGGTGCTGCCAGCGCATCAGGGCTTCGGCGCCGACGATCTGCCAGCGCTCGATGTCCACCTTCGGCTGCCAGTGCAGCGCCAGCTCGCCGCGTTCGATGGCCAGGCGCAATCCGGCCTCCACCGCGGCGCGGCGGCGGCTGCGTTCGCCCATGCCGGCTTCGTAAAGCACATGCTGGCCGCGCCCCGCGCCCTTGGCGGCATACAGCGCGGTGTCGGCCTGCACCAGCCATTCGTCCACGCTCACGCCCTCGCCCACGCGCAAGGCCGCTCCCACGCTGGCCCCGATCAGCAGCCGGCGGCCTTGCAGGTCCAGCGGCTGGCGCAGCGCGTCCACCAGGCGCTGTGCCAGCGCCACGGCGTCGTCGGCGCGGCCGGAGTGCGTCATCAGCACCGCGAACTCATCGCCGCCCAGCCGTGCCACCAGGTCGCCCGGGCGCACGCAGGCGCGCAGCCGTGCGGCCACGGCATCGAGCAACTGGTCGCCGACGCTGTGGCCGTGGGTGTCGTTGATGGACTTGAAGTCGTCCAGGTCCAGCATCAGCAACGCGGCGCCGCGCTGCTCGCGCAGCACGCCGGCCAGCGCGTCGCGCAGCGTGAAGCGGTTGGCCAGGCCGGTGAGCGAGTCGGTGTGCGCCAGGCGCCACAGGCTGTTCTCGGCCTCCACCTTGGCCGTGATGTCGGCCATCACGCCACGCCAGCCCAGCGTGCGATCGCCGCTGTCGGCCAGGCGTTTGGCGGTGAGCGCCAGATGGCGCACGCCGTGGTCCACGCGCCGCTGCAGCATCAGATCGCGGAAGGGGCGGCCCTGGTTCATGGCCTCGCGCAGCGCAGCCACGCCTTCGCTGCAGCGCTCGGCCAGCAGCGTCAGCAGCGGCGCGCGGCGGGCATCGGCCGGCTGCAGGCCCAGCATCTCGGCCAGGCGCGGCGAGACGTGGTTCAGGTGGCCGTCCGGGCCCACTTCCCACAGCGCGTCGCCGGCGTGCTGTTCGAAGTCGCGCAGCAGCACGGCCAGCATGTGTTCCTGGCGCACGGCCTGGTCCTGCGACAACAGCAGCGCCGTGGCCTTGTGCCACAGCGTCAGCGCGCCAAAGGCCGAAAGCAGCGCGTAGAAGACGAGCAGCACGAACACGCTGAGGTAGGCGGCCTCGCCCGAGAGCAGCAGCGCCGCGCCCGCCGAGACGCTGAAGACGGCCGCATAGGCCATGCTGGCCAGCGGCAGCGGGCTCAGCATGAAGGTGCCGGCCCCCAGCATGCCGGTGAACAGCACGGCCAGCACCAGCTGCCGCGTCGGTGGCAGGGCCGGGAACCACAGCACCAGCAGCACCGCCCACAGGCCGGCCAGCAGGGCCGCGTGCAGCGTGGCGCGGTGCACGGAGGGCACCGAGGCCAGCTCCCGCCGCCGGCCCAGGTGCCGCCGCCAGCCCAGCAGGGCCAGCGCGCACAAGGTGGTCAGCACGCCCGCCCACAGCCACAGGCCCGGCGTGCGGCTGCCGCCCAGCACCCACAGCACCAGCGCGGCACAGCCGATGTTGGTGCCCATGGCATAGGGCGTGAAGCGGGTGACTTCGTTGAGGTGCGCGGCGCGGACCCGGGCAGCCTGGCGGTCCAGGCCCAGGTACATGCTCCGGATGCCCGTGCGCAGGTTGGACAGGTCGAATCCGGTGTGCGTCGGCATGGCTGCACGGTTATCGCCCGCGGGGACGCCGGCTTGAGCGACGGCCGCCACCGCGGCGGCGCGGCGTCAACTTCTCCTCAGCCGGTCTCGGGGCCGAAGCAGAGGTCGAAGTCGCTGCAGGCGACGCAGCTGGGTGACTTGCAGATCAGCACCTGCTCGCGCTCGCACAGCTGGCGGTAGAGGAACTTCTTCCACTTCATGTCGCGGTGGTTCTTCGCCACCAGCGCAGGGAACCAGTGGCGCATCAGCGCCGAGAGCTCGGCGCGCGAGGCCAGACCCAGGTCCTGCCACAGGTGCTGGTCGCCCAGGCTGGCCACGGCGACGGTCAGCGCCACGCGCTCGATCTGCTCGCGCGGGCCTGCGGCTTCGTCGGCATGCGCCACCAGCAGGCTGAAGACGTCGTCGACCTCGTCGTCGCGCGTGGCCCGACGCGCCAGCACGCTGGCGTGCAGCGGCCGCGTCAGGCCTGTGCCGGCGCGTGCGTGTAGCACTTCTTCGGGCAGATCTTGGAGCACGCGGTGCACCCGATGCAGAGTTCCTGGTGCGCGATCGTCATCACCTTCTTCTCGTACTCCTCGTCCTCGTCACCGTCGGGGTCGAGGGCGATGCGCTCGCCGTCTTCGTCCAGGCCCACCAGCTCCAGCACGCCGCGCGGGCAGACGCGGAAGCAGCGGCCGCAGCCGATGCACTTCTCCTCGTTGATCTGCTTCACGAAGGCCGGCGTCCAGGTGGCGCCCGACGGCAGCGTGACGCTGAAGGTGCCGCTCATCACGCCACCTCCGCCAGCGCCTTGCGCGCGGCCATGAGCGCGGCGTGGGCCTCGTGCGCGAGCTTCGCCACCTCGGGGATGCGCTCCCAGTTCACCGGCAGTTCCTCGCTCAGGTCATGCAGGTCCATCTTGGCCTGCGTGGCGCGGGCGTTGAGCTTCTTGATCTCCGCCTTCAAGGTCTCGACATCAGCCATAGTGGGCCACCTCCGGGTATTGCTCGATCAGGCCCACGCCTTCCGACACCAGCTTGTTGCCGGCCTCGGCCAGCTTGGCCAGGCTGGGGTAGCCGAAGCGGTGCACGTCACGCAGGTAGCGGTTGACGACGATGAGCCGGCCCGTGGTGAGCACCGCGCGGCCGAAGCCTTCGTGGCTCATCTTCATCATCGGCGTCACCATGCACTTCGTGGTGCGCTCGATGCACAGGCCCACGGCGTTGTGGAAGAGGTCCAGCCGCCACAGCGTCTCGGGGTCGGGGTCGCCCATGATGGGCATGGCCCGGCGCTGCTCGGCGCTGAGGACGTACGGGTCCAGCAGCGTGCGGTCGCTCTTGCCTTCCCAGGTGCCGTGGGTGTCCTGCGCGCGCAGCTGCTTGACCAGCTCCACGATGAAGGGGTCGTGCATCAGCGCGGCGTCGTCGCTGACGACGGCTTCGGCAGTGTCGTTCACTTGCTCACCTCGTCGTCCTCGAAGTCGAAGGCGCGCTCCTGGCCCTTCATCAGCGCCTTGCGCAGCCAGGGCGGCGGCGTGCCGGCCAGCGTGGCCTGCAGCTTGTCCAGGATGTCCAGGATGGGCTCGGGCTGGGTCACCTTCACCGGATGGATCTTGCTGGCCACCACGCGCGCCGCGGCGCTGCCGCCGATGGCGGCCACGTAGACGATGGCGCAATCGCCGATGGCCTGCAGCTTGGGCGCCAGCTTGTCCTCGTTGCCGTCTTCGGCCAGGTCCTCGCCGAAGCCGAAGTCCTGCACGAAGGCGTAGCCGGTGGGCGTGACCTCGTAGACCGCCAGGTGGCGGGCCCAGCCGAAGTGCGCGTCGACGCGCTGCTGGTCCTGGGTGGCAAAGGCAACCTTCATGGCGCTTCCTTGGTGTGGGGGGTTCAGGCGCTGGCCGCGGACATGCGCGGGATCACCGCCGGCAGCGTGGCCACCGCCGGCACGGTGGCGGCCGCCACCGAGGCCGCGGGCAACGGCCAGTCGTCGGGACCGTGGTGGGGGATCTGCTCGATCATCAGGTTGGCCACGTCGCACACGAAGCGCCGTGTGCCGCGGTAGCCGACGTGGCAGATGTGCGCGTTGCCGACACGGTCGAACATCGGGATGCCGATGCGGAACAGCGGCAGGCCCAGGCGCTCGGCCGCCTGGCGGCCGTGCGAATGCGTCATCAGCAGCTGTGCGCCGGCGGCCTGGGCCGACTGCTCGAAGTCCTCCAGGTCGCCGATCACCACCTCGGCCAGCGGCAGCCGTTCCAGCAGCGGCGACTTCGTCGTCGTCACCGCCACGGCCAGCTCCATGCCCATCTCGGCCAGGCAGCTGCCGGCCGCCCACAGCAGGTCGGGCTCGGCCGCCAGCGCCACGCGCACCTGGCCGGTGTGGAAGTGCGCGTCCAGCATCGCGTCCACCAGCTGGCTGCGCTGGCGGCGGATGCGAGGCGGCGCCTCGCGGCCGGAGAGTTCGGAGAGCTTCGCGACGAAGGCGTCGGTGGCGGTGAGGCCGGTGAGGCGGTCGAACAGCGTGAAGGGCACGCCGGTGCGCGCCTGCAGCGCCTCGGCCGCTTCGCGCATCTGCTCGCCGAAGGCCAGCGTGTGCGTGGCAGCGCCGAGGCTGCGAATGTCCGCCAGCGTCGTGCCACCGAGCGTGGTGCCGAGCCACTGCTCGGGAATGTGGCCGTCCAGCGAGCCGGAGACATCGGGCACGAACACCGGCTGCAGACCGAAGGCCTCGATGAGTTCGCGCAGCTCGTCAATGTCCCCCGGCGAGAGATGGCAGCCGGGCAGCAGGTTCACCTGGCGTTCGCGTTTCTCGGCCTGGGCTTCGGGCAACTGCGAGACCAGCGCCGTCACCGCCCTGGCCCAGCCGTCCTGGAAGGCGCCCACGTAGTCGGGCGTGGAGACCACCACCACCGCCGTGTCGGCCAGTTCCGGGTGGCGCTGGCGGATCAGCTTCAGGTGGCCTTCGACATCGTCGCCGCGCGTTTCCGTCAGGCCCGTGCTGCACAGGCCGATGATCGCCGGCTGGGCGCGCTGGCGGATGTTCAGCAGCGCCTTCTCGATGTTGTCGAAGCCGCCCATCACCGTGGTGGCCTCGTTCATCGCCGTGGTCTGCAGCGGAATGGCTTCCTTGAAGTGGCGCACCAGCAGCACCACGCCGAAGGACGTGCAGCCCTGCGAGCCGTGCATCAGCGGCATGCACGAACCCACGCCCATGAAGGCGTAGGCCGCGCCGAGCGGCTGGCTCATCTTCAGCGGGTTCACCGCTGCGGCTTTGCGGGATTCGATGACACGGGCCATGCAGGGGGCTCCTGGTCGTTCAGGAGCCTCCATTGCAGGAACGGTGCCAGGCAGGCAACCCAGTCAAATCAGGGACTTGGCTGCGAAAGCCGCTCCCGCGGCCTTGCCGGCTTTGCGACAAACGCGACGGCGCATCGCGCGCCGCCGCACAGGTTCACTGCGGCACGAAGCCCGTGGCCTTGATGATGCGCGTCCACACCGCCGTGTAGGCGCGTTCGCGCTGACCCAGCTGTTCGCCGGTCATGTGGCCCACGGTCAGGCCCATGGCGGCGAGGCGGTCGTGCACGGCCGGCTTCGCCAGCACCTTGGCCAATGCGGCCGAGAGCCCGTCCAGCGCCGCCTTGGGCGTGCCAACGGGCGCGAAGAGGCCGTAGTAGGGCACGTCCTCGAAGCCCGCCAGACCCAGTTCGGCGAAGGTGGGCACGTCAGGCATCACGGCCTGGCGTGCACTGCCGAGCACGCCCACCACGCGCACCTTGCCGTGCTTGTGGTTCTCGATGAAGTCGGGGATGCTGCCCACGCCGGCGGCGATCTGGTTGCCCAGCATGTCGGCCATCATCGGCGCGCTGCCGCGGTAGGGCGCGGCCACCAGGTCCAGCTTGTACTTCTCGGCGATGACCTTCACCAGGAACTCCGGCACCGAGGCCGGCGCCGGCACGCCCACTGCGCCTTTGCCGCCCTGCCCGCGCACCCAGGCCACGTACTCGTTGAAGCCCTTGGCCGGGTTGCCGCCCGAGACGGCGAAGGCGTTGACGAAGGTGGCGAAGCCGGCCACGGGGACGAAGTCCTTGGCGGGGTCGAAGCCCGGCGTCTTCACCACCTGCGGCAGGATGGAGATGCTGTGGTCGTGGCTGAGGAAGACGGTGTTGCCGTCGGGCGCGGCGGCCTTCAGCGCCTGCGCCGCCAGTTGGCCGCCGGCCCCGGGCTTGTTCTCCACGATGACGGTGGCGCCGCCCAGCTCGTCCTTCAAAGCCTCGGCCAGGATGCGCGCGATGGCATCGGTGCCACCGCCGGGCGGGAAACCGACGAGGATGCGCACGGTGCGCGAGGACTGCGCCCGGGCGGCACCGAAGGACGCCAGCACGGCAGCGGCGGAGGCGCCGCGCAGCAGCGTGCGGCGGGAGAAGGCGGAAGTGCTCATTTCGGCGGCGCCGCGGCGGGCGGCGGGGCGGTTGGCGAAGGCGGCAAGCTTACCGCCAGCGGCTCAGGCCGCGGCCAGCAGGGGGTCGGTGCGTTCCCACGGCGCTGGGGTGCGCACCTGCTGCCACACCGGGTTGAACAGCGCCTTGTCGATCTGCTCGATCATGGTCACCATGCCCTCGTAGCCGGCGAAGGCGTGGTGGCGTTCCTGGTTGATGTCCATCCAGGGCATGCGCGCCTTCAGCGCCACGAACTGGCTGCGCCCACCGCTGAGCATGATGTCGGCCTTGGCCGCCTTGAGCATGGCGTACATCTCCCTGGGCGACAGGTCGTCGATCATGTGGGCATCGTCGCCCATGATCTCCTTGATCTTCTCCTTGTCTTCCCGGGTGCTCTTCTTGACGCTGGTGCCCACCACCTCCAGCCCGGCTTCCTGCAGCGCCGAGACCACGCTCCAGCTCTTCACGCCGCCGGTGATGAGCAGCACCTTCTTGCCCGTGAGCCTTTCGCGGTAGGCGCGGATGCGCTCCCAGGCGCGCGCTTCTTCCGCGGCGATCAGCGCCTCGGTGCGCGACTGCAGGTCGGTCGGCGCGCCGCGCTCCACCAGCAGCCGCGCGATCTCGCGCAACGTGGTGCTCATGTCGGCGATGCCGTAGAACGAGCCTTCGAAGTACGGAATGCCCCAGCGCTGCTGCATGCGCGTGGCCACGTTGATCATCGACTTGCTGCACACCATCATGTTGGCGCGCGCACGGTGCGCCGAGGCGATCTCGGCATAGCGCCCGTCGCCGCTCAGGCACGACAGCACGCGCACGCCCAGGGCGTCCAGCAGCGGCTTCACCTGCCACAGCTCGCCGCTGAGGTTGTATTCGCCGATGATGTTGATGTCGGTTGGCGTGGTGAATGCGGGCTCCATCGTGCCCACCACGTAGTCCAGCAGGGCCTCGGCGCCCAGCTTGTTGCCCAGGTTCTTCGGGCCGGCGAAGCCGGGCGCATTGACCGGGATCACCGGCTTGCCGAACTTCTCGGCGGCGCGCTTGCAGACCGCCTCAATGTCGTCGCCGATCATCCCCGTGACGCAGGTCTGGTACACGAACACCGCCGCCGGGTTCTGGCGCTCGATGATCTCGCGGATGGCCTTGAACAGCCGCTTCTCGGCGCCGTGGATGACGTCGAGCTCGTTGATGTCGGTGGTGAAGCCCAGCCGGTAGGTCTGCGGGCCCGAGCTGGCGCTGTGGCGGTTGTCCCAGGCATTGCCTTCGCAGGCGATGGGGCCGTGCACCAGGTGCGCCACGTCCACGATGGGCTGCAGCGCGATCTTGGCGCCGTCGAAGGCGCAGCCACCGGCCGCGGCGCCGGGCGTGAGCTGCTTGGTGCAGCCCTTCTTGCGCTCCTTGGCGCTCTTGGCCTGGTTGATGTCGCAGCCCGGCTCGTCGAAGACCTCGGCGATCTTGGCGGTGAGCGATGGCGTCATGGCGGCCCCGGGTGGCAGTGGATGCCGGGCACACCGCAGGAACGGTGCCAGGGCCACGCCCCCGCAGATTCAAGCACTTGGCGCGGGTCCGGCAGCCCGCGCTTGGCGGGTTTGCGACAAACCCGACGGCTCAGGCCGGCTCGGCCGCTTCGTCCAGCTGGAACACGCCGACAGTCCGATCCAGGTCCACCGCCTGGGCCTTCAGGGACATGGTGGCCGCGGCGGCCTGCTCCACCAGCGCAGCGTTCTGCTGCGTCGCGCCTTCGATCTGCGCGATGGCCGCATTCACCTGCTCCACGCCCTGGATCTGCTGGCGGCTGGCCTGCGTGATGGCGTCCACCAGCGCGTTGACCTGCACCACGCCCTGCACCACGTTCTTCATCGTGCTGCCGGCCTCGTGGGCCAGGCGCGTGCCGGTGTCGATCTCGCTGACCGAGGCCTCCACCAGGGCCTTGATCTCGCGCGCTGCGCCGGCCGAGCGCGTGGCCAGGTGGCGCACCTCCTCGGCCACCACGGCGAAGCCGCGGCCCTGCTCGCCGGCCCGCGCGGCTTCCACCGAGGCGTTGAGCGCCAGGATGTTGGTGCGGAAGGCGATGCCGTCGATGACGCTGGTGATGTCGGCGATGCGGCGCGAGGTCTCGTGGATGGCGTCCATGGAGCCGACCACGCGCGAGACGGCCTCGCCGCCGCGCACGGCCACGTCGGCGGCGGCGCGCGCCAATTCGTCGGCCTGGCGCGCGCCCTCGGCGTTGCGGCGCGCCGACTCGGTGAGCGCCGAAGTGCGCGACAGCGCCTCGTGCAGCGCCGCGGCCTGCATCTCGGTGCGGCTGGACAGGTCGGCATTGCCGGCGGCGATCTCGCCCGAGGCCGCGGCAATGGCGTTGCTGCCTTGGCGCACGCGAGCCACGATGCCCACCAGGCTGCCGCTCATCGCCTTCAGCGCGGCATGCAGCTGGCCGGTCTCGTTCGTGGTCTCGACGTCGATCGACTGGCGCAGGTCGCCGCGGGCGATGCCGTTGGCCAGGCGCACGCCCTTCTCCAGCGGGCGCGTCACCACCTTCTGGATGAAGGGGTAGATGAGCAGCAGCACCGGGATGCAGGTGACCAGGGCCGCGATCAAAGACTGCGCACGCATGTCGGCCAGTGCCCGGTTGGTGGCCTCCAGCGACATCTTCATGCTCACCACGCCCAGCACCGTGCCTTCGGGCACCACGTGGCAGGTCAGGCAGTCCTTGCCCAGGTAGTTCTTGAGTGCCAGCGTGGGCCGCACGGCCCGCAGCACCTCGCCCTTGGCGTCCTGCTCCACGCGCACCACTTCCTTGCCGGTGGCCAGCACCTGCTTCTCCAGTTCGTCGGGCGGCGCCTGCCCCGCCACCGCGCCGGGGCCGAAGACCCGGCTCACCGCATCGCCGCGCAGCACGCGCAGGTCGCGGATGGCGTTGAGCTCCCGCAACTGGTCCAGGAACACGGCGCGCTGTGCCACCGTGCCCGTCACCATCATCCCGGTGAGGCCCGCCATGGTGGCTTCATGCATGCTGGCGGAGAAGGCAGCGGCCTGCGCGATGGCGGCCTCGCGGTTGCCGCGGCCTTCCCAGGCGATCACGGCCACCCACACCAGCACCAGCGCAGCGCCGATGGTCAGCAGCAGCTGGATCCAGATCTTCAGGTTTCGCAGGGCCATGGGGGTGCTCGTCGGCGGTCGCTTCGGGGATATCGACACGCGAGAGCCTGTCCTTGAGGCTGGCGCTGCCGGCGCCACCCCGGCCTGCTCAACCCGCGGCGGCGCGGGCCCGGTAGGCGCGTGGCCCCACGCCGACGTGGCGCTTGAAGAAACGGCAGAAGTAGGCCGGGTCGGCAAAGCCCAGCTCGAAGCCGATGCTGGACACCGGCGCCGCCACATGGACCAGGCGCCGGCAGGCCTCGCGCACCAGGCGCTCGTGCAGCAGGGCCTGCGCGGTCTGGCCGGCCTCGGCCATCACCATGCGGTTCAGCCGCTCGGCGCTGAGGCCCAGGTGCTCGGCGTAGCGCGTCACGGGCCAGTGCTCGCGGTAGTGCGCCTCGGCCAGCGCCACCCAGCGCGTGTACAGCGCCTGGGCGCCACCGCGCGCAGGGCGTGGCGCGGAGGCGTCGCGCTCGGCCAGCGCAGCCAGCCGCCACACCACGCCACGCGCCAGCCAGGCCGGCAGCGGGCCGTGGTCGGTGGCCTCGTGCTCGGCCAGCAGCACGGCGCACAGCGCCTGCAGGCGCGGCGCCGCGTGCGGCGGCAGCGGCAGCGCGCGGGGGCGGGCGAACAGGCGCGACAGCGCATCGCCCAGCCCGAGCTCGGCGTCGCCTTCGGCCAGGCGGCGCGCGTCGAAGGTGAGCACGTGGCCGTCGCTGGCGGCCGAGAAACGGAAGGTGTGGGCCACGCCCGGCGGCATGACGAAGGCCAGCGGGCCCTGAGCGTCCACCCGCGAATCGTCCAACACCGCGCGCACCGGGCCAGCGTGCAGCAGCACCAGCTGGTGCAGGCCGTGGTGCACGTGGGTGTCAATCTCCCAGCGATACAGCCGGCTGCGCGCCTGGATGGATTCCACGTGCAGCAGCGCCGAACCCGGTGTGCCGGGTTCACCGTAGAGCGAGAAGGTGGGCAGGGTGCGGCGGCGGGCCATCGACGCATGCTACGCAAAAAGTGCAAGTTTGCGCCGCAGCAAGTGCAGGCCCTTCGGCGCCGGCCACCGCAAGATGGCGGGATCCGCCGCAACAGGCTGAGGAGACAGGACGATGTTCGCCTTCGACCCCTATTCCCCCGTCGTCGACGCCGACCCCTTCCCCGACTACCGCACCCTGCGCGACGAGCACCCCTGCTTCTGGAGCCATGAAGCGCAGATGTGGGTGCTGTCGCGCTACGCCGACATCGTCAGCGCCGGGCAGGATTGGCAAACGTACTCGTCCGCCAAGGGCAACCTGATGACGGAACTGCCCGGCCGCGCCGGTGCCACGCTGGGCACCACCGACCCCCCGCGCCACGACCGCCTGCGCGGGCTCGTCCAGCACGCCTTCATGAAACGCAACCTGGAGACGCTGTCCGGGCCCATCCGCGACATCGGCGCAGCCTGCGCGGCACCGCTGGCGGGCCGGCCGAGCTTCGACTTCATCGGCGACTTCTCGTCGAAGTTCACCGTGCGCGTGCTGTTCGCGGCGCTCGGCCTGCCGCTGGGCAACGAAGCCGAAGTGCGCGAGAAGGCCCTGCTGATGGTGCAGAGCGACCCCACCACGCGCGCCAAGGCGCCGCAGCACATCGCCGCCTACCAGTGGATGCAGGACTACGCCGCCGGCGTCATCGCCGAGCGGCGTGCCAACCCGGTGAACGACCTCATCTCGCACTTCGCGATGGCCGAGATCGACGGCGACCGGCTGGACGAGCGCGAGGTGCTGCTGACCACCACCACGCTGATCATGGCCGGCATCGAGAGCCTGGGCGGCTTCATGAGCATGTTCGCGCTGAACCTGGCCGACCACGCCGAAGCGCGCCGCGCCGTGGTGGCCAACCCGGCGCTGCTGCCCGACGCGGTGGAGGAATCGCTGCGCTACAACACCTCGGCGCAGCGCTTCCGCCGCTGCCTGCAAAGGGACGTCGAGCTTCACGGCCAGACGATGCGTGCCGGCGACTTCGTCTGCCTGGCCTACGGCTCGGGCAACCGCGACGAGCGGCAGTACCCCAACCCCGACGTCTACGACATCGCCCGCAAGCCGCGCGGCCACCTGGGCTTCGGCGGCGGCGTGCACGCCTGCCTGGGCACGGCCATCGCACGGCTGTCGGTGAAGATCGCGTTCGAGGAATTCCACCGCGTCGTGCCGGACTACCGCCGCGTGCGCGAACATCTGGCCTGGATGCCTTCGTCCACCTTCCGCAGCCCCGTGCGCCTGGAACTGGCCGCACACTGAAGGACCCCGCACCATGACGCAGATCACCTTCATCGACCACACCGGCAGCGCCACCACCGTGGACGCCCCCGACGGCTGGAGCCTGATGCAGGCCGCCACCGCCAACGGCGTGGACGGCATCGTCGGCGAATGCGGCGGCTCCTGCGCCTGCGCCACCTGCCACTGCTACCTGGGCGAAGAGCTGCTGGCGCTGCTGCCGGCCGCCGGCGACAACGAGCTGGGCATGCTGGAGAACGTGGTGGCCGAGCGCCGCTCCGGCAGCCGGCTGGCCTGCCAGGTGAAGGTGTCGCCGGCGCTGGCGGGTGCACAGATCCGCTTGCCCGAGTGCCAGGAGTGACAGCTGGCCTGAGCCCAGGGCGCATCGTCGTCGTCGGCGCCGGCCAGGCCGGCGTGCAGACGGCCGAGGCGCTGCGCGCCGGCGGCTTCGCCGGCGAACTGCTGCTGCTGGGCGACGAGCCGCATGCGCCCTACCACCGCCCACCACTCAGCAAGGCCTGGCTGGCGGGTGAGGTGGAAGCGGCGCAGCTCGTGATGCGGGCGCCCGAGGCGCTGGCGCGCAAGCAGATCGAACTGCGCACAGGCGTCCAGGTTGAAGCCATCGACCGCCCAGCGAAGGAAATCGTCCTCGCGGGCGGCGAACGCCTGGGTTACACCGGTCTGGTGCTGGCCACCGGCGCGCGGGCACGTCGCCTGCCACTCGACCAGGCCGACGCACCCAACGTGCACGTGCTGCGCACACGGGACGAAGCCTCGGCCCTGGCCGCCGCGCTGGCCGAAGGCGGCCCGCTGGTCGTCATCGGCGGTGGCTTCATCGGGCTGGAGGTGGCCGCCACGGCGCGCAAGAAGGGTGTGGAAGTGACCGTGCTGGAAGCGCTGCCTCGCCTGTTGGCGCGCGTGCTGCCGCCGCTGCTGTCGGCCTGGTTCGAGGCGTTGCACCGTTCGCACGGCGTGCAGCTGCGCACCGGCGTTCAGGTCGAAGCGCTGGAAGCCGGCGCCGACGGCCGCGTGAAGGCCGTGCGCCTGGCCGGCGGTGAACGACTGCCCTGCGGCGCCGTGCTGCTGGGCGTGGGTGCGCAGGCCAACGACGAACTGGCGCGCGCCTCCGGCCTGGCCTGCGAGCGCGGCATCGTGGTGGACGCCTGCGGCCGCACGGCCGACCCCGCCATCGTGGCCGCCGGCGACTGCACGGCCCGGCGCCTGCCCGACGGCAGCCTGCTGCGCCTGGAGTCGGTGCAGGGCGCCAGCGAAGGCGGCAAGGCCGCCGCGGCCGCGCTGCTGGGGCAGGACAAGCCCTTCACCGCCACGCCCTGGTTCTGGTCCGACCAGCACGGGCGCAAGCTGCAGATGGCCGGCCTGGCCACGGGCGCCACGCAGAGCGTGCTGCGCGGCGACACCGCGGCCGCCTCGTTCTCCGTCTGGCACTACGCCGGCGACCGGCTCATCGCCGTGGACACGGTCGACGAGCCCAGGACCCACCTGCTGGCGCGCAAGCTGCTGGACGCCGGGGTCTGGCCCGCGCCGGCGCAGGCGGCCGACGCGGGCTTCGAAACCGCGTCGCTGCTGGCGCGCTGATCAGACCCAGGCCGAACGGTAGTCCTGCGCATACTGCTCGATGCTGCGCGGCGCCTGCCCGGTGATCTGCTGCACCGCATCGGTCGTGCGCTCGGCGTAGCCGGCCTTGAAGTAGCCCAGGATCAGCACCAGGAACTCGGCGTAGTCCTTCGGCAGGCCGGCGCCCAGCAGGCCTTGCAGCATGGCTTCGGGCGTAATGTCGGTGAAGCCGATCGCCTTGCCGGTGGCCTGCGTCAGGATGGCCGCCACTTCGGCGTGGTCCAGCGCGCGGGGGCCGGTGAGGTCGAACGCCCGGTTGGCCAGGCCGTCACCGGTCAACAGCTTCGCCGCCACGGCCGCGATGTCGCGCGCGTCGATGAAGCTGCCCTTGGCCTGGCCCACCGGCAGGAAGATCTGCCCCGCCGTCTGGATGCCGTGGATCCAGAAGGTGTTGAAGTTCTGCATGAACCAGTTGGGCCGGATGATGTTGAAGGGCAGGCCCGTGGCTTCCAGACGGCGCTCGGCCTTGCGCATGGGTGCGGCCTCGTCGGCGTCCGCGCCCATGGCCGTCATCAAGACCACCTTGCGCAGGCCGCGCGCCTTCGCTTCGTCGATCAGCGGCGCCAGCAGCGCTTCCTGATTGGCATGACCCGGGGGCGCGAGGAAGAAGGCCCGGTCCACGCCTTCGAAAGCGGCCTTCAGGCCGGCGCCCGTGACGAGGTCCACCTGCACCTGGTCGGGCGACGTGGGCTTGCGGCTGGTGGTCTTCACCACGGCGTGGCCAGCGGCGGCCAGCAGACGGGAGAGTTCTGATCCGACGGTGCCGCTGGCGCCGACGACGAGGATGCGGGACATGGTGTGCTCCGGGTGGGTTGTCGATGGAAGACAGTGTGCCGCGCCGCAACGGAACTACGAATGGACATGAATCCACTTTTCATGTCCAATCGTCCACCATGGACCTGCTGACGGACATTCTCCAGGACGCCGGACTGCGCCGCCGTCTGCTGGACCTGCGCGAACTGCCGGCCGACGTGGCGCTGCGCTTCCCCTGCGACAGGAGCATCGGCCTGCACGTGGTGGTGCAAGGCCCGGTGCACGTGCACGCACCCAGCCTGCCGGCCCCGCTGGCCTTGACCAGGGGCGACATCGCCGTGATGGCGCGCGGCTGCGATCACGCGCTCAGCGTGCCGGCCAGCCTGGCAGGGCTGCAGGCGCTGACCATCGGCGAGCCGGTGGCCGCAGCGCCAGGCGGCAGCACCGTCATCAGCGGCGCCTACCAGCTGTGGAACGCGCCGCTGCACCCCTTCTTCGCCGAGCTGCCCGCCTGGTTCGTGCTGCGCGCCGAGGCGAGGCCCCGGCTGGGGCCGCTGGCTTTGACAGCCGGGCTCATTGAGCAGGAGATCCGCAGCGGTGAAGCTGGCGCCGACAGCATCGTGCACGCCCTGCTGGACGTGGTGTTCACCTACGCACTGCGCGACGTGGTGGCCGCGCGCGGCGACGCCCAGGCCGGCTGGAGCCACGCGCTGCGCGACGCCCCCGTGCGCCGCGCCGTGACGCTGATGCACGAGGACAGCGCCCACCCCTGGACCCTGGACGAACTGGCGCAGCGCGCCGGCCTGTCGCGCACCGCGCTGGCCGAACGCTTTCGCAATGCCATGGGCGACACGCCCTTGAACCACCTGCGCACGCTGCGCATGCAGCGCGCGATGAAACTGCTGTCGGAGACCGACCGCCACCTGGAGGCCGTGGCCACTGCCGTGGGCTACCAGGACGCGTTCAGCTTCTCGAAGGTCTTCAAGCGCACGGTGGGGGTGTCGCCCAAGGCCTTCCGGCAACGCAATGCGGCGGAGAAGTCGCATCCCTGGCGCCTGAGGGCCGGATAGCCGCGTCACCTGCCATGCTCATCACCATCGAACCCGGCGTGCGCCTGTACATCGACGTCGAAGGCCCGGCCCTCGTGCCCGACGGCCCGCGCATGCGCGAGAAGCCCACGCTGGTGCTGCTGCACGGCGGTCCCGGGTACGACCATTCCGGCTTCAAGCCCATCTTCAGCCGGCTGGCCGACGTGGCGCAGATCGTCTACGTCGACCACCGCGGCCATGGCCGCAGCGACCGGCGTCCGCCCGAGGAGTGGACGCTGGACACCTTTGCCGACGATGTGGTGCGGCTGTGCGACGCGCTGGGCATCGCGAAGCCCATCGTGCTGGGCCAGAGCTTTGGCGGCTTCGTTGCGCAGCGCTACCTGGCGCGCCACCCGGCGCACCCGGCGCGCGTGGTGCTGTCCAGTACCAGCCACCACCTGGGCCTGGAGCGCAAGGTCGCGGCCTTCACGCGCCTGGGCGGCCCCGAGGCCGGCGCCGCCGCGCGCACCTTCTGGGCTGCGCCCAGCGCCGCCACCTGGGCGCCCTACAAGCAGCTGTGCCACCCCCTCTACAACACCACGCCGGCCGACCCGCAGGCCCGCGCGCGCACGGTGTTCAACGAGGACATCCTGTTCGCGAGTGCCAACGGCGAACAGCAGACCATGCAGCTGTTGCCCGGCCTGGCGAAGGTGCAGTGCCCGGTGCTGGTGATGGCCGGCGCGCAGGACCCGGTGACGCCGCTGGAGGACGCGCAGGAGATCGCTGCCGCCATTCCTGCGCCTTGGGGCCGGCTGGCCGTCTTCGATGGCGCTGGCCACGGCGCCTGGCGCGACATGCCGGAGCCAGCGATGGCCGTGCTGCGAGAGTTCGTCGCGTCACCCTGAGGCTGCACAGGCCCGGCCCTCCCACGGCACTCAAGTCGCGCCCGCGCCAAGCCGACATCGACAGGATGGACAGAACTCCGCCCGCCATCCGTCCAGCCATGCCCACCGCCCCCGATGGGGTCGATCCCTCACCGATGGCCCCGCTCGAGGCCCAGCGCGCGCGCCTGGAAGCGGCGCGTGCGCAGCGTCACCAGGGCGATGCGCACGCGGCGATCGCGGCGGTCAACGATCTGCTGGCGCAACCCCTGAGCACGGAGTTGCGGGTGATGGCGCTGCAATTGCGCGCCGCCGCCCTGGGCGACGGCGGCGACACCCAGGGCAAGTACGCCGACCTCGCTGCCGCACTGGGCATGGCCAACCAGGACGATCTTCCGCGCTGGGTGGCGCGGGCCTCCGCCCTGGCCGCTGCGACGGCCCTCGAGCTGGGCCAGGTCTCCCGCGCACTGGACCACGCCATCGATGCGCTCGTGGCCGCGCAGGATCCGCGGGTGGAGCTGGAGGACCACCTGTCGGCCGCTGCCTCGCTGGGAAGCCTTTTCACGCATCTGGGCGCACCTGGCGTTTCGGCCCAGATCCTGGAGGGGGCCTGGCGCCGCGTCGGCCCGTGCAGCGAGCCTCCCTGGGTCGCCTATGTCGCGCTCGTCAATCTGGGCCATGCACTGGCCCAGGTCATGCCGATGCTGTCGGGCGAAGCGCAGCAGCGTGCGGCCGAGCAGGCAACGCGTGCGCACGAGCTCGTGATCGCCTCGGCAGCGGCCGGGCGCGTGTGCCGCGACGCGGCGCGCGGCAACCATGCCAACCTGCTCGCCCAGATGGGTCAGCCGGTGCCGGCGCAGGCCTTGCTCGACGCCCTGGAGACAGACCCGGCCAGCTGGGCACCCGACCATGCGGCCACGGTCTGGCAGGCACGGGGCCGGATCGCCCTGGCCCAGGGCCAGCCCGCGCTGGCGCGAGACCTGCTCAGTGAGGCCGCCACGGCCTACGCCGGGGCTGGCCTGCAGCTGGAAGAGGCGGCCGCGCTCGAACAGCGGGCGCTGGCGCAGCAGGCACTCGGCGATCTGCCGGCGGCACTGGCCGATCTGCGGCTGTCCCTGCAGCGCTCGCGCAGCAGCGGGCGCGAGGGCGTCGAGCGCCTGGCCAGCCAGGTCTTCACCCGGGCGCAGGAGGTGCTGGAGCGGCGCTCGCTGACCGATGCTGCAAAGACGCTCGAGCAGAGCAACCAGCTGGATCCGCTGACGGGCCTGGGCAACCGGCGCCGCTGGCAGCGCCTCGTCGCGGAGCGCGGCAGCCAGCGGGTCGCCCTGCTGCTGTGCGACCTGGACCGCTTCAAGTCGGTGAACGACGACTTCGGGCACGACACCGGGGACGCCGTGCTGCGTCGAGTCTCGGCGGCGCTCAACGGCACGGCGCGCGCCGACGACGTCGTCATCCGCTGGGGAGGCGAGGAGTTCCTCATCGTCGCCGGCACCGAGCCGGGCAGCGGTCCGCAACGCCTGGCCGAACGCCTGCTCGCCGCCGTGGCCAGCGCAGGCTGGGACGACCTGCTCCCCGACGGACGTGGCCAGACCTTGAGCATCGGTGTCGCCACCGGCCCGCTGGACGACCCGAAGCTGGTGCTGCAGGCCGACGAAGCCCTGTACGCCGCCAAGCGCGCCGGGCGCAACCGCATCGTGACGGCCGACTGAAGCCTGGCCGCAGGGCCGACACCAGCCGCTGCCGCGCGCCGGCTACAGATCGTCCGCCAGCACCTCCAGCGCGATGAGCTGCTCCCGCAGCGCCAGCCGCGCCCGCCAGCCCGCGCCCTGCCAGGCAGGATCGTCCGCGCGCTCGAAGGCGGCCAGCGCCGCCGACTCGTCGCCGAACACGCGGCACCGGCCGCGGGCCAGCAACTCGCCGGCGTCACAGCCGTCGAGCTTGCGCGCCAGGTCATCGGTGTCGTAGGCGAACCAGGCGCGCGGCGCCTGGTCCTCGGGCAGTTCGAGCACGTAGATCACGCCCTGCCCTCTGGCCCCGCGTTCAGCGGATGACGTCGAAGGAGTAGTCGGTCTTGCCGGGCACGTTGGTGTTGGCGTCCAGCGCCTCGAAGAACTCGTCCAGCAGCATCGTGAAGAGCCACAGCGCCCCGTTGTAGCCCCAGGTGGCGAAGCGGTGGTAGTGGTGGCGGTCGAAGATCGGGAACACCGCGCGCACCAGCGGCGTGCCGGTGTCACGCTCCAGGTACTTGCCGTAGGTGTTGCCGATCATGAAGTCCACCGGCTCGGTGAACAGCAGGCTGCGCAGGTGCCACAGGTCGCGCTTGGGGTAGACCTTGCAGCCCTTGCCGTAGGGGGTGCTGTCGAACAGCGCCTGCACCTTCTTCGCCCAGTCTTCGCTGCCGTTGGTGGCGAGCACGTGTGCCGGCTCGGCACCCAGCTCCAGCAGGAATTCGGCATAGCCGATCATCTGGTCGGGGTCGCCGTACAGCGCATAGCGCTTGCCGTGCAGGTGGCTCTGGCTGTCGGCCATCGCGTCCACCAGCTGGCCGCGCTCCTTCTCCAGCTCGGCCGGCACGGGCTTGCCGGTGAGGCGGCTGATGGCCATCAGGAAGCGGTCGGTGCCAGCGACGCCCACCGGGGCGTTCAGCGCCACCACCTCCTGGCCCTTCTCGGCGATGTACTTGGCCGTCTTCTCGCAGCAGAACTCCTGGAAGACGATGGTGGCCTTGGCGTGCAGTGCGGCTTCCACCGTCTCCTTGGTGGTGCCGCCTTCGTACATGCGGAACTCGCCATCGGTGGGCGTGTTCCACACCTCGCTCGGGTCGCACAGCACGTTCACCTGCACGCCGAAGAGCGAGAAGATGCGCTTGATCTCCTTCATGTTGCCGACGACGAAGCCATCGAAGCCGCCGATGAAGTTGATGCTGTCGTTCGGCAGGCGCTCCAGCGGCGGCGAGGTGCCGGCCTTGCCATCCCAGAAGTGCTGCAGCACGCCCAGCAGCGCGTTGTCGTAGCCGGTGACGTGGCTGCCTACGAAGGCCGGCGTGTGCGCGTAGGGCACGTCGAACTCGGCCGGCACGCTGCCCTTTTCCTTGGCCGTCTTGATGAAGGCGTTGAGGTCGTCGCCGATGACTTCCGCCATGCAGGTGGTGCTGACGGCGATCATGTCCGGCTTGTACAGGCTGTAGGCATTGGCCAGGCCGTCCACCATGTTGTTCAGGCCGCCGAACACGGCTGCGTCCTCCGTCATCGACGAGCTCACGCAGCTGGTGGGCTCCTTGAAGTGGCGGCTGAAGTGGCTGCGGTAGTAGGCCACGCAGCCCTGGCTGCCGTGCACGAAGCTGAGCGTGCGGTTGAAGCCGTTGGCCACGAACACCGCACCCAGCGGCTGGCAGGCCTTGGCCGGGTTCACGGTCAGCGCTTCGCGGGCGAAGTTCTTCTCCTTGTACTCCGGCGTCTTGGTCCAGTTGCGGATCTCCTCGATCCGCACGTCGCTGTGGTTGAACTCGAACTTCGCCTTCTTGTCGGCGAACAGCTTCTGGTATTCGGGCTCGCGGAACAGCAGTTCGTGGTCGATGACCTTGTCGGCGGTCTGGGGCATGGTCGTTCTCCTGCGGATGTCGTGAAGGTCAGGCTGCCGTCTTCCACGGGGCCGACTTGGACAGCTTCCAGATCGGGCTGGAGATCGCCATGTCCATGTCGCGCGCGAAGATCGCGAAGCCGTCGTAGCCGTGGTAGGGGCCGGAGTAGTCCCAGCTGTGCATCTGGCGGAAGGGCACGCCCATCTTCTGGAAGACGTACTTCTCCTTGATGCCGCTGCCGATGAGGTCGGGCTGGATCTTCTCGACGAACTTC
>JAEUPH010000135.1 GCA_016790395.1 Rubrivivax sp.
GCGAAGACCTGCGCCCGCTGGTGCTGCACATCGTCCACCGCTTCGACACCGGTGGCCTGGAGAACGGCCTGGCGAACCTCATCAACCACATGCCGGCGCAGGCCTACCGGCACGCCATCCTGGCGCTGACCGAGGTCACCGAGTTCCGCCGCCGCGTCAAACCGGCCGACGTGGAGTTCATCGAACTGCGCAAGGGGCCCGGCCAGGGCTTCAAGGTCTACCCGCGCCTGTGGCCGGTGTTGCGCCGGCTGCGGCCGGCCGTGGTGCACACGCGCAACCTCGGCCCGCTGGAGATGCAGGTGGCCGCGGCGCTGGCCCGGGTGCCGCTGCGCGTGCATGGCGAGCATGGCCGCGAGATCGACGACATCGACGGCAGCAACCGCCACCTGCAGCGCGTGCGTCGCCTGTATTCGCCCTTCGTGCAGCGTTGGGTGGCGCTTTCGAAGGACCTGGAGGGCTACCTGGTCGACCGCGTGGGCATCCGCGCCGCGCGCATCACGCAGATCTACAACGGCGTCGATGCCGACAAGTTCCATCCCGCTGCAGGAGCGCCCCCTGCGCTGCCGGGCTGCCCCTTCAGCGCGCCAGAGTACTGGATCGTCGGCACCGTGGGCCGCATGCAGGTGGTGAAGGACCAGACGCTGCTGGCGCGTGCCTTCCTGCGCGCGCTGGCCCTGGCGCCCGCCCTGCGCGAGCGGATGCGCCTGGTGATGGTGGGTGACGGCCCGCTGCGCGCGCAGGCGCAGGCCATCCTGGACGAGGGCGGGGCCGGCGCGCTGGCCTGGCTGCCGGGTGAGAGAAGCGACGTGGCAGATGTCATGCGCTCATGGAATTGTTTCGCGCTGCCGTCCTTGGCCGAGGGCATCTCCAATACCATCCTCGAGGCGATGGCCACGGGCTTGCCCGTGGTGGCCACGCGGGTGGGCGGCAATGCCGAACTGGTGCAGCATGGCCGCACCGGGACGGTGGTGCCGGCGGCCGATGTCGAGACCCTGGCGCAGGCGCTGGTGGAACAGGCCGGCCGGCCCGAGGAAGCCCTGGCGATGGGCCGGGCCGGGCGCAGCGAAGTGGAGCGCCGGTTCAGCATGCAGGCCATGGTGGCGGCGTACCAGGGCCTCTACGACCGCGGGCTGGCCGCCGCCGGCTACAAGACAAGGAACGCCTGAACCATGTGCGGCATCACCGGCATCTTCGACACCCGCTCAGCGCGCCCCGTGGTGCATGCGGTGCTGCATCGCATGAACGAGTCGCAGACCCATCGTGGCCCGGACGAAGGCAGCCTGCACATCGAGCCCGGTGTCGGCCTGGGCCACCTCTCGATCCGATAGACGAATGGCGATCAGTACTCAAAAGGGTGATGAGCACATGCTGGTCGACAACTGTGTCGCTGGGGATCTCCCGCTTTCCGTCTCGATGTATTCGTCTCGCGAGGATCCAGCGACCGTGCTCCGAGCGCTGAGATCAATTGGTCGGGCGCTCGAATCGCTTAACGGGACCGTCGACGTCATCGTCAATGGAGAGATTGGTTTGGCGCATGCACTAGCCGGAGCTATGGGCACGATTGAGCAACCATACTCGGTGTGGTTTCTGCCTCTGGCTGACAAGGCTCATGCGTGGAACCAGTTCATGTCCTGCATTGCGCGTCCGGCTTCAGCGTATGTGTTTGTTGATGGCTATGTCGAGCTGGAGACGCCCGCGATTCGGTCCTTGGTAGAGGGCCTCGCTGTCGACCCAAAGAAGCTTGCTGCGACTGGTGCGCCACTCAGCGGCCGCTCTGCTGCCCGAATTGCCAGACAAATGAAGTCCACTGGCGGGCTTCATGGCAACCTTTTCGCAATCTCTGCTTCGTTCGCGGCGGAACTGCGTCGCATCGGTTTCCGAATTCCACTCGGTGTCTACCGCGGGGACTCTCTACTCTGCGCGGTTGCTTCGTTGGGAGGCAATCTGCAACCTCGGAAGTGGGAGCCTAGTGAACGTATAGCCTTTGTCGATGAGGCTCGTTGGAGCCACAGATCCTTGCGTTGGTGGCGGCTTCCAGACTTGAAGGCTCAGTTCCGTCGTTGGCAACGTCAGCAGCAAGGGTTGATGGAGGACGCCGCCTTCAGTGCGCGGCTTGATCGCGATGGATTGCCGTTCGAAGCTTTGCCATCGACTGTGGAACAGCTGGTTGTCGAATGGGCCAAGGACTTTCCTCTTGAATCTAGGGCGCTGTTTGCGCGCAGCCCCGGCGCGAAGCGCGCTTTTGCGAGGCTGCAAGCGGGACGTGATTGGGCTTTGGCCAGCGTTCCGCCTCGACTGGTCGCAACAAGCTTGGTTGCGCCGTCTGTTGTCAACGTTGGGCGGTAAACACCATGTGCGGCATCACCGGCATCTTCGACACCCGCTCAGCGCGCCCCGTGGTGCATGCGGTGCTGCACCGCATGAACGAGTCGCAGACCCACCGCGGCCCGGACGAAGGCAGCCTGCACATCGAGCCCGGTGTCGGCCTGGGTCACCGCCGCCTGTCCATCATCGACGTGGCCACCGGCCAGCAGCCGCTCTTCAACGAAGACGGCTCGGTGGTGGTGGTGTTCAACGGCGAGATCTACAACTACCAGGACCTGATTCCCGAACTGCAGGCCCTGGGCCACGTCTTCCACACCAAGAGCGACACCGAGTGCATCGTGCACGCCTGGGAGGCTTGGGGCGAGGCCTGCGTGCAGCGCTTCCGCGGCATGTTCGCCTTCGCGCTGTGGGACCGCAACCGCCAGACCTTCTTCATGGGTCGCGATCGCCTGGGCGTTAAGCCCATGTACTACGCGCTGCTCGACGACGGCACGCTGCTCTTCGGCAGCGAGCTCAAGAGCCTGATGGCCCATGGCGGCCTCAAGCGCGAGGTGGACCCCTACGCGGTGGAAGAGTACTTCGCGCTCGGCTACGTGCCCGAGCCGCGCACGATCTTCAAGCAGGCGAAGAAGCTGCCGCCGGGCTGCACGCTGGTCATCCGCCGCGGCCAGGCGATGCCGGAACCCATGCGCTACTGGGACGTGCGCTTCACGCTGGACAGCGCCATCAGTGAAGTCGAGGCGCAGGAAGAGCTGATGCGCCGCCTGCAGGAATCGGTGAAGCTGCGCATGATCGCCGAGGTGCCGCTGGGCGCCTTCCTCTCCGGCGGCGTGGACTCCAGCGCCGTCGTGGCCGCGATGGCCAGCCAGTCCACCGGCTCGGTGAAGACCTGCTCCATCGCCTTCGACGACCCGGCCTACAACGAGAGCGAGTTCGCCAAGATGGTGGCCGACCGCTACCAGACGGACCACTACGTCGAGACCGTGCGCAGCGACGACTTCGGCCTCGTCGACACACTGGCCAGGCTCTACGACGAGCCCTACGCCGACAGCAGCGCCATCCCCACCTACCGCGTCAGCGAACTGGCGCGCAAGCGCGTGACGGTGTCGCTGTCGGGTGACGGCGGCGACGAGACCTTCGGCGGCTACCGCCGCTACCGCCTGCACATGATGGAAGAGAGCATGCGCGCGGCGCTGCCCGAAGGCTTCCGCAGGCCGGTGTTCGGCATGCTGGGCAAGCTCTATCCCAAGGCCGACTGGGCGCCCCGCGTGTTCCGCGCCAAGACCACCTTCGAAGGCATGGCGCGCACCTCGGTGGAGGCCTACTTCCACAGCATGTCGCAGCTGCGCCAGCCCATGCGCAGCCAGCTCTACAGCGCCAAGTTCAAGAGCGAACTGGGCGGCTACTCGGCGCTGGAGGTCTTCAAGCGCCACGCCGCAAACGCCGGCACCGAAGACCCGCTGGCGTTGATCCAGTACATCGACCTGCACACCTACCTGGTGGGCGACATCAACACCAAGGTCGACCGCGCCAGCATGGCGCATTCGCTGGAAGTGCGCGAACCGCTGATGGACCACCCCCTGGTGGAGTGGGCGGCCACGCTGCCGAGCAGCTTCAAGCTCAAGGGCAGCAACGGCAAGGCCTTCTTCAAGAAGGCGCTGGAGCCGCACCTGCCGAACGACGTGCTCTACCGCCCGAAGATGGGCTTCGCCGTGCCGCTGGCGCGCTGGTTCCGCGGGCCGCTGAAGCAGCGCATGCGCTCCACACTGCTGGAAGGGCCGATGCTGGACAGCGGCCTCTTCAACCCCGGCCTCGTGCGACAGCTGGTGGAGCAGCACGAAAGCGGCCGCAGCGACCACAGCACGCCGCTGTGGACGCTGCTGATGTTCGACGCCTTCCTGCGCAACACCATGGGCCAGGTTCCTGCCCGGGCCGCCGCCTGACCCCGAGGCCGGCGCGCCGGCAGCCCGACCCATGAAGATCCTGTACCACCACCGCACCGCCTCGAAGGACGGCCAGGCCGTCCACATCGAGGAGATGATCTCGGCCCTGCGCGAGCTGGGGCACGAGGTGCGCGTGGTGGCACCGGCGGGCGATGACGGGCGCGGCGGCGGTGCCATGGGCGCCAAGGTGGGCTGGGTGCACGGCCTGCGGGCCAAGCTGCCCAAGGCGCTGTACGAGCTGCTGGAGCTGGGCTATTCCTGGGTGGCGTACCGCAACCTGCTGCGCGCGGCGGGCGAGTTCAAGCCCGACGTGCTGTACGAGCGATCCAACCTGTTCCTGGTGTCGGGCGTGATGCTCAAGCGCAAGCTGGGCCTGCCCATGCTGCTGGAAGTGAACTCGCCGCTGACCGACGAACGCATGCGCTTCGGCGGGCTGGGCCTGCCGGGGCTGGCGCGCTGGAGCGAGACCCTCACCTGGCGCAAGGCTGACGTCGTCTTGCCGGTGACGCAGGTGCTGGCCGATACCATCGCGGCCCACGGTGTGCCGGCGGAGCGGCTGGTGGTCATCCCCAACGGCATCAACGAGCACCACTTCGCTGGCGCGCCCACGCCCGAAGCCGCCAAGGCGGCGCTCGGCTGGAGCGACGCGCTGGTGCTCGGCTTCACCGGCTTCGTGCGCGACTGGCACCGCGTGGACCGTGTGCTGCACTGGATGGCCGGCCCCGCATCGCCGGCAAACGCAAGGCTGCTGGTGGTGGGTGACGGGCCTGCCCGCGCCGAACTGGAAGCCCTGGCGGCCCAGCTGGGTCTCGCCGAGCGTGTGCGCTTCACCGGCGTGGTGCCGCGCGACGATGTGCCTGCCCGGGTGGCCGCCTTCGACATCGCGCTTCAACCCGCCGTCACACCGTATGCATCGCCGCTGAAGCTGTTCGAGTACCTGGCGCTGGGCAAGGCCGTGCTGGCGCCGCGCGTGCCGAACATCATGGAGATCCTGCGCGATGGCGACAACGCGCTGCTCTTCGACGTGGACAGCGACGAGAGCTTCGCCGCCGCGCTGGGCCGCCTGGCCGGCGACGCGGCCTTGCGCCAGCAGCTCTCGGCGCGGGCCCGCGCCACCATCGGCGAGATGGGCCTCACCTGGCGTGGCAATGCGCTGCGCGTGGCGGCCATGGCCGGTGCGCTGCGTGCTGGCCAGCCGGCCGCGGCCGCCGCAGCGCAGGCCACCGCGCGGCCCGGGCTCTCGTGAGCGCGGCCATGGCGCGACCGATCCGCACGCTGCTGTATTCGTCGCTCTACCCGAGTTCGGCGCGTCCCATCCACGGCATCTTCGTCGAGACCCGGCTGCGCGAGCTGCTGAAGACGGGGGCGGTGGAGACCAAGGTCGTGGCGCCGGTGCCCTGGTTCCCGCTGACAGGCGAGCGCTGGGGCGACTACGGCCGCATGGCGCGCACGCCAGCGCGCGAGACGCGCAACGGCATTGACGTGCTGCACCCGCGCTTCCCGCTCATCCCGAAGGTCGGCATGAGCGTGGCGCCCTGGCTGCTGGCGCTGGCCTCCGTGGGGCCTATCCAGCGTCTGATCGACGAAGGCTTCGACTTCGACGTCATCGACGCCCACTACTACTACCCCGACGGCGTGGCCGCGGCCTGGCTCGCGAAGCGCTTCAACAAGCCGCTGGCCATCACGGCGCGCGGGACGGATCTCAACCTGATCCCGCAGTACGCGCTGCCGCGCAAGATGATCCACTGGGCGGCGCAGCAGGCCGATGCCAGCATCGGCGTGTGCGCCGCGCTGATGGACGTGCTGCGAGACTGGGGCATCGAGGAGCGGCGGCTGAACGTCTTCCGCAATGGGGTGGACCTGCAGCGCTTCCACCCCGTGCCGCCGGCCCAGGCACGGGCGGAACTGAAGATCGAAGGCGGCCCGGTGCTGCTGAGCGTGGGCCACCTCATCGAGCGCAAGGGCCATCACCTGGTGGTGGGTGCCATGCCCCAGGTGCTGAAGCAGCATCCGCAGGCCCGCCTGTACGTCATCGGCGAAGGCGAAGAGCGCCCGCGGTTGGAAGCGCAGATCACCGAACTGGGCCTGCAGCAGCAGGTGACGCTGACCGGCGCCCTGCCCAACGAGAAACTGGCCACCTGGTACAGCGCGGCCGACGCGCTGGTGCTGGCCTCCAGCCGCGAGGGCTGGGCCAACGTGCTGCTGGAGAGCATGGCCTGCGGCACGCCCGTGGTGGCTACGCGCATCTGGGGCACGCCCGAGGTGGTGACGCCGGAGAGTGGCAGCCTGCTGGTGGA
>JAEUPH010000153.1 GCA_016790395.1 Rubrivivax sp.
CTGCTCCCATTCGTCCAGCGAGATGCCGTTGGGCACGATCGCCAACTTCTTCAGGTCCAGCCCGCGCGAGGCCATGTAGGCGTGCACCTTGGGCAGCATGGACACCACGCGGTCGGCGTGGCGGTAGGCGAAGTCCTCGGCGGCCTGCACCAGCACGACGAAGGGGTGGCGGCGCGACATCCCCGAGAGTTCGATGGGCGACAGCGGCCAGAGATCGTGCACCTCGTACACATGCTTCGCGCCCGCGCGCCGGGCGATGCGCCGCGCCACCCAGTTGTCCATCGGGTAGGTGCTGGATGCGATCACCACGTCGGGCTTGAACTCGTGCACCAGGCGCGGCGTGTCGCGCCAGACGGCCCGGCAGAAGGCCCAGATGTTCTTCACGCGGCCCAGGCCATTGCCGGCGTAGGGCGGCGTGGCGACCCAGCGGTAGGCGATGCCGTCGATCACTTCGTCACCCGAGATCCAGGAGGGTGCGTCCGCGGTGCGGACGCACGTCGGCTGCTTTGCCCGCACGTGCGACTGGTCCGCCGCCACGATCTGCACGTGGTGCCCCAGCCGCACCCACTCGCGCGCCAGGTAGTAGGGCCGGTACTCCATGCCCAGCGCCGGCGTGCCGGCGTAGTGGTTGACGAGCAGGATGTTCACGCGCCCAGGTCGTCCGCCAGCCGCGCCACGATGCGCTGAGCCGCGTCGCCTTCGCCGTAGGGCTGCACGTCGCGGCCGCGCGAGCCGATGGCTGCGTGCAGCGCTGCGGCCACGGTGGCTGCATCCCGTGGCGGGGCCAGGCGGTTCCAGCCGCTGTCCACCAGTTCCACCCATTCGGTCTCGTCGCGCAGCGTCACGCAAGGCACACGGTGGAAGAAGGCTTCCTTCTGCACGCCGCCGGAATCCGTGGCCACCAGCGACGCGTGCTTCTCCAACTGCACCATGTCCAGGTAGCCCACGGGCTCCACCACGCGCAGTGCGGCCGGCAGCGTGGCCAGCACGCCCTGGGCCTGCAGCACGCCGCGCGTGCGCGGGTGCAGCGGCCACACCACCGGCAGCGTGGCCGCCAGCAGGGACAGTGCAGCCACCACCACGGCCAGGCGCGCGGGGTCGTCGGTGTTCTCGGCACGGTGCACGGTGGCCAGCGCGTAGCCGCCCGCCGCCAGGCCCAGGCGCGCCAGCGCCCCGCCCTGCGCGCCGGCGCGCGCGCCGTGGTGCAGCGCCACGTCGTACATCACGTCGCCCACGGGCAGGATGCGCTCGGCGTCCACGCCTTCGCGCAGCAGGTGCTCGCGTGCCGTGTCAGTGGGCGTGAACAGCCAGCGCGAGATGCGGTCGGTCAGGATGCGGTTCACCTCTTCCGGCATCGCCATGTTGAAGGAGCGCAGCCCGGCCTCCACGTGCGCCACCGGGATGTGCAGCTTCACGGCCGCCAGCGCGCCGGCCAGCGTGGAGTTGGTGTCGCCATAGACGAGCACGGCGTCGGGCGCCACGTCCACCAGCACCTGCTCCACCGCGGCCAGCATCTGGCCCGTCATCGCGCCGTGGCGGCCGCCATGGATGGCCAGCTGGTGCGTCGGCGGCGCCATGCCCAGTTCGGCGAAGAACACGTCGGACATGTTGGCGTCGAAGTGCTGGCCGGTGTGCACCAGCACCTCGCGCAGCCCCCCCTGCGCGGCGATGGCGTGCGACACCACGCCGGCCTTGATGAACTGCGGCCGCGCGCCGATGACGGTGACGATCGTCTTCATGCCAGCACCTCGCGGTAGAGCTGCACGAGCTTCTTCTCCTCGTGCGCCCAGTGGTAGACGGTGTTCACCGCCTCGCGCCCACGCTCCCCCATGCGCGCCGCGGCGGCGGGGTCGTCCAGCAGCGCGGCGATGCAGCGGGCGATGGAGGCGGCGTCCTGCGGGTCGGCGCAGCGGCCGGCACCCGAATCCTCCAGCAGCGAACGCCACAGCGGGAAGTCCGAGGCCAGCACCGGCAGCCCGGCCGACATGTACTCGAACATCTTGTTCGGCTGCGCGTCCACGTGGTTGGGCTCGGGGTGAAAGAACAGCAGCCCGGCGCGCGACCCAGCCATGATGCGGCGCACCTCGTCGCGGGGGACGATGCCGCGGTAGTCCACCTTCTGCCAGCCCGGCAGCGCACGCACCGCGGCCTCGGTGTCGGCGTTCTCGAAGGGGCCGGCCATCACCAGCGTGGCGTCGACATGTTGCAGCGCCGTGACCATCTCCACCACGCCGCGGATGCGCCCGATGCCGCCGATGTAGCAGACCGTGCGCCCTTCGGTGGCGGCGTTCACGCCGTCGGCCAGCTCGCGCTGCATGGGAAAGTTGTTGATGTCCCGCGTGCGCGGGTTCAGCTTCGCGAAGCGGCGCGCGATGTGCGGCGTGGCGGTGACGATGGCCGACAGGCGCCGCGCCACGAAGTCCTCGAAGGCCTCGAACACGGTGGCCACGAGCCGTCGCAGCCAAGGCCGGATCCAGTACTTGCTGAGCACGGCGCGCGGCACGTCCTCGTGCGAGTCGTAGATCACCTTCGCACCGCCCCAGCGCAGCAGCAGGCCGATGGGCAGCAGTTCGGGGTCGTGGAAGTGGAACACCCGCGCCGGCAGCGCGCGCGCCGCGCGCCACATGCGCCAGGGCTGCA
>JAEUPH010000171.1 GCA_016790395.1 Rubrivivax sp.
CGCGCGCGGCTACGGCTTCGACATGAACGTGGCCTGCTCCTCGGCCACCTTCGCCATCGAGCAGGCCGCCAATGCCGTGCGCACCGGCAGCGCGAAGCGGGTGCTGGTGGTGAACCCCGAGATCACCTCGGCGCACCTGGAGTGGCGCGACCGCGATTGCCACTTCATCTTCGGCGACGTGTGCACCGCGGTGGTGGTGGAGTCGGCCGAGTCGGCCGGCGAGGGCAAGGCGGCGCAGCGCTGGCAGGTCCTCGGCACGAAGCTCGTCACGCAGTACTCGAACAACATCCGCAACAACGCCGGCTTCCTGAACCGCTGCGAGGACACCGACCCCGACGCGCGCGACAAGACCTTCATGCAGGAGGGCCGCAAGGTGTTCAAGGAAGTGGTGCCGATGGCCGCGGCGCACATCGAGCAGCACCTGCACACGCTGGGCTACGAGCCGACGCAGGTGCGGCGCTTCTGGCTGCACCAGGCCAACCTGGGGATGAACCAGCTGGTCGTGAAGAAGCTGGTCGGGCGCAATATCGACGAGGCGGGGGGCGACGACATCGCGCCCATCATCCTGAGCCGCTATGCCAACACGGCCAGCGCCGGCTCCATCATCGCCTTCCACGAGCACCATGCCGACATGAAGTCCGGCGACCTGGGCGTGATCTGCTCCTTCGGCGCGGGTTACTCCATCGGCAGCGTGGTGGTGAAGCGGGTCTGAAGGATCAGGGCCCGAACAGCCGCGTGTCGGGCCGCGCGGCCAGTTCCTCGGGCACCGGCTCGGTGGTGTAGACCACGCGGGCCCGCAGCGCCACCGCGGGCTCGAACAAGGCCTGCAGCAGGCCCAGCCCCAGGTCGACCAGCGCTTCCTCATCCACGCCCTCGGCCTCCATGGCGCGCGGTTCGGCCTGCAGGCTGAGCGAGCACAGGCGCCGTGGCGCCTCCTGCTCCTGGCACCAGGCGGCGCGCAGCACCGGGTGGCCGGCCAGCGCGGCGGCCAGCGCTTCGCGAGGCGCCCTCGGCTGCGGAGCCGCTTCGCCCGTGTGCTGGCGCAGGCGGTGCCAGCTGGCCCAGGCGTGGCGTGCGGCCGCCGTGGCGGCGTCGGGCCCGGCGGCTTCCTGTGTCCAGCGGTCGCCCAGCAGGGCCGGCCCGGCCGGGGCCGCGTCCCAGCGCACGGCCCCGGCGGCCGTGCCCAGCGCCTGCAGCCGGGCCGGTGTGGGCGGGTGCGTGGTGTGGCGGCGGTCGCTGGCGTCGACGGTGGCGGTGATGGCGGCTTCGCGCAGGGCGGCGCCGAGGCGGTCGATCAGATCGCCAGGCGGCTGGGCGTGCTGGCGCTGCCAGTCGGCGCGCAGGCGCGCCGTGAGGCCCGGCCAAGCGGCGCCAGCGGCGTCCAGTTGCTGCAAGGCGCGGCCCAGGGCCGGGCCGCCGCAGGCCTGCGCGGCCAGTGCGTCGGCCTCGAACTCGTCGGCGCGCGACTGCGCGAAGCTGGCGCGCTGGAACCAGGGCACGAACAGCTGCGCGAAGGCCAGGCCGGCGCGTTCCCAGGGCGAACTGTCGTCGCCGCCGGCGGCTCGGGCATAGTCCAGCCAGGCGGCGCGCGTGCGGTACAGCCAGTGGCCCAGGCGGCCGTGCCGGCGCGAGAAGTGCGCCAGCTCGTGCGCCACCACGGCGGCCAGGGCTTCGCGGTCCAGCACGGCCAGCAGCGGCCGGCCCAGCACCAGCACTCGCCGCGTGCGGCGCAGCGAGAGGCCCCGGTTCAGCTCCAGCGCGCCGGCGTTCAGCTCGTCGTCCAGGGCGATGGCGTGCGGCACGGGGGCGTCGAGCCGGCGTGCGATGTCGTCGACCAGGGCGAACAGCGCCGGCGCGGCCTCGCGCGGCAGCTCGGCCGGCGGCCGCGCCCGCTCGGGCTGCACCACCCAGGCCATGACCAAGAAACCCAGCAGCCCGCCCCAGACGAAGAACATCGAGCCGAACCACAGCGCCGGCACCGCGAAGGCGAGGGCCAGCGGCGCCAGCAGCAGGAACTGGTAGAGGCCGGCCGCACCGAGGGCCGAGGCAGCCAGCATCCAGCGGGGCAGCCCGCCAGCGGCCTGCAGTTTCTCCATCGTCTTCTCCTCCCTGCGGCCGGCTGATCGCGCCGGCCCGTGCGCTATCGTGCCGCAAGGCTGGAAAGACGTTTCTCTGGCGCGACCACGAGCCCTCCGGCCGCGTGCACCGTCGCGAGCGCCCGTCTGCCTGCGCCGGCCTGCGCACCTGTGGGGCCGCTGCCCGGCCGACCCGCGGGAGCACGAATGCCTGAAGCGGGTCTGATCGATCACGGGCCCGGCGCGCCGGCAGCGGGCCAGTCCGTGTTGCCCACGCGCTCCAGCGTCATCTCGAAGACCTTCACCGGCGGCCGTCCGGGCAACACCAGTTCGCCCAGCTCATGCCAGCGGTTGCCCTCCAGGGTGGCGGTGTAGCGTACCGGCGGTCCCCCGCCGCCCAGCGTCCAGATGAAGCCGCCGGGCGTCAGCTCGAAGCGGTGGTCCGCCGCCTGGCCCAGGGCCCAGGCGCGGAAGGTGTAGCGGCCGGCGGCGGGGTCGTAGCCGATGACGCCGAGCGCGTTGAAGCTGATGCGGCCGTCGGCCTCGTGACCGCGGCCTTCGACCATGCGCAAGGTGCCGTCGAGCATGGGACCCACGCGCTCGGTCTGCGTCAGGGTGCGCCAGGTGCCGTCGCGCTGCAGCATCCTGGCCGGGCCCCGCCACAGGCCATCCATCTTGGCCAGCGGCGCCAGGGCGGCACGCTGCGCAGCCAGGCTCGCCATGTCCGGCTCGGGACCCGCAGCGCGGGCGGTGATGGTCATGGCCAGCAGCGCCAGGCCTGCGGTGACCCAGGCGCGGCGTCGCGGCGTGGGGCAGGCGGGCTGGGGCAGGGTGGGGCGTTGCGGCATGGCGGGCTCCGGTGAGGTTGAGGGGCGTGCGGATTGGGCGCTGACGCGCCGCGCCGGTGGCGCCCGCGGCGACGGATCGACAGCCCGCCCGACGAAGCGCGAGGTATCGTGTGCGCATGGCCGAGACCACCTTCTTCTGGCACGACTATGAGACCTTCGGCCGCGTGCCCCGCCGCGACCGCCCGTCGCAGTTCGCCGGCCTGCGCACGGATGCCGAGCTGAACGAGGTCGGCGAGCCCGTGATGCTGTTCTGCCAGCCGGCGCCCGACACGCTGCCCGACCCCGAGGCC
>JAEUPH010000214.1 GCA_016790395.1 Rubrivivax sp.
AGGCCGGGAAGATGACGCCGTAGTCCACCGGCAGCACCTCGACGCGCGCGTTCGCCGCCTTGGCGATGGCCCGGAAGCGCTCGTGCCCGAGGTAGGTCCACGGCGACACGGGGGTGAAGACGTAGGCGATGTCCATGAGAGGGTCACGTGGCCGGGCCCGGCACGAACACCGGGCGGCCGAAGGTCGGGACCGAGGAGGTGGCCACGGCGGTACGCGGCCAACGGCGCGCCCTCACAGCACGCGCCCCTGCATCACGACACGCTCGTTGCGCCAGATGTCGTCGGGGCTGATGTAGTTGTCGGGGCGGGTGAACTTCACGTCGGCGGCATTGAAGCACTCGTCGACGAGCTCGGAGCAGATGAACTTGCGGTCGCGATAGCGGCGGCCGCGGCGGAAGAGGATGCGCATTGCGATGCGCAGGATCTCCCAGTTGTCGTAGGGCTTGGTGAGCAAGTCCATGCCGAAGCTGACGGCCACGCGAACCTGGTCGTCGTCGAGGCCGGGCTCGAGGCGGCCGATGACGATCTGCCCGCGGTAGGGCCGTCGGCGGCCGTGGTAGTCGCGCAGGTACTTCGACAGCGGCACGAGGCGCACGCCGATGCCCGTCTCGCTCTCGAGAATGAAGACGCGGCCGAGCGTCTCGTCGCGGTAGATGATGCCGACATGGCTCCACACCGAGCCGGTGAATTTCTGGATCAGGCCCGAGAAGGCGTACGAACCCGAGCAGAAGATCAGGTCGCCGGAGCGCAGCACGTCGCGCAGCCCCTCGTAGGCCTGCACGGGCAGGCGCTTGATCTCGATCTTCTTGATGGCTGCGGCCACGCACTCTCCTCTTTCGGACACCTGTTCGATGCTTTTTCCGGCGCCGCGGCTGGCGCCAGACCAGGGTCAGCGCCAGTCGGGTGGGCGCTTCTCGATGAACGCCTGCACGCCCTCGAGCGCGCCCTCGTCCATCATGTTGCAGGCCATCGTGTGCGAGGCATCGTCGTAGGCGGCGGCGATGCCCTTCTCGAGCTGGCGGTAGAAGAGCTGCTTGCCCATGGCGATGGCGACGCGCGGCTTGTGCACGATGCACTCGAGCAGCCGGTCGATCTCGGCGTCGAGCTGCTCGGCGGGCACGACGCGGTTGACGAGGCCCTTCTCGCGCGCCTCGGCCGCGCCGATGAAGTCACCGGTCACCAGCATCTCGAAGGCGAACTTGCGCGAGAGGTTGCGCGACAGCGCGACGCTCGGCGTGCTGCAGAAGAGGCCGAGGTTGACGCCGCTGACGGCAAAGCGCGCGTCGGCCGCGGCCACGGCCAGGTCGCACATGGCCACCAGCTGGCAGCCTGCGGCCGTGGCGATGCCGTGCACGCGCGCAATCACCGGCACCGGCAGCTTCTGCACCGTCATCATCATGCGACCGCACTGCGCGAAGAGGCGCTCGTAGTAGCCCTGCGAGGGCTCGGCGCGCATCTCCTTCAGGTCGTGCCCGGCGCAGAAGGCCTTGCCCGCCGCCTTGATGACCACCACGCGCGCCGTGTCGTCGGCGGCCACGCGGTCCAGCGCGCCCTGCAGCGCATCGAGCAGGCCAACGCTCAGCGAGTTGAAGGCCTGCGGCCGGTTCAGCGTGAGCGTGACGACGCCGCGCGAATCCTTCTCATGCAGAACGAGGGGTTCTTCGGCCATGGCCGTCTCCTATTCGATGGCGGACGAGCTCCTGGCCCGTTCGCGCAGCTGGAACTTCTGGATCTTGCCGGTGCTCGTCTTCGGAATCGGCTCGAATCGGATCTCGCGCGGCACCTTGTAGCCGGCCAGGAGCGTCTTGCAGTGTGCCACCAGGTCGGCCGCCGCCACGCTGGCGCCGGGCTTGGTCTCCACATAGGCCACCGGAGTCTCGCCCCACTTGGCGTCGGGCCGTGCCACCACGGCGCAGGCCAGCACGGCGGGGTGGCGGTAGAGGGCGTCCTCGACCTCGATGCTGCTGATGTTCTCCCCGCCGCTGATGATGATGTCCTTGCTGCGGTCCTTGATCTTGACGTAGCGGTCGGGCTCCATCACCGCCAGGTCACCCGTGTGGAACCAGCCGCCGGCAAAGGCCTTGTCGGTGGCCAGCGGGTTCTTCAGGTAGCCCTTCATGACGATGTTGCCGCGGAACATGATCTCGCCCATGGTCTGGCCGTCGGCGGGCGTGGCCGCCATCGTCTCGGGGTCGAGCACGGTCATGCCTTCCTGCAGCATGTAGCGCACGCCCTGGCGGCCGTTCAGCCGCGTCTGCTCAGAGAGGCTTTCTCCGGCCCAGGCCTCGCGCTTCACGGCCACCGCGGCCGGGCCGTAGACCTCGGTCAGGCCGTAGACGTGGGTGATGTCGAAGCCGATCTTCGCCATGCCTTCGATCATGGCGGCCGGCGGCGCCGCGCCGGCCACCATGCCGCGCACCTTCTGCGTGATGCCCTCGCGCAGCTCGGGCGGCGCGTTGATGAGCAGGTTGTGCACGATGGGCGCGGCGCAGTAATGGTCGACGCCGTGCTCGCGCATCGCGTCCAGGATGGCCTTGGCTTCCACGCGGCGCAGGCACACGTGGGTGCCGCCGAGCATCGCGATGGTCCAGGGGAAGCACCAGCCGTTGCAGTGGAACATCGGCAGCGTCCACAGGTACTTCGGGAAGTGCGGCAGGGTCCAGGTGGCCGCGTTGCACACCGCATTGAGGTAGGCGCCGCGGTGGTGGGTGACCACGCCCTTGGGGTCGCCCGTGGTGCCGCTGGTGTAGCTCACGGCGATGGCGTCCCACTCGTCGGCCGGGCCCTCCAGCTTCGGCAGCGGATCGTGCGTGGCCAGCAGGGCTTCGTACTCGTACTCGCCCAGGCGCTCGCCGGCGCCCGTGTATTCGCTGTCGTCCACGGTGACGACGATGGGCCGCCGGTCGTGCTCGCTGCGCAGCAGCGCCAGGGCCTGCGCCATCACGGGCGCGAACTCGCGGTCGGTGATCAACACCTGAGCTTCGCAGTGGTTCATCTGCCAGGCCAGCAGCGGGGCATCGAGCCGCGTGTTCAGCGTGTTGAGCACCGCGCCCAGCGCCGGCACGGCGTAGTGCGCTTCCACCATCTCGGGCGTGTTGGGCAGCATCACGCTGACGCTGCTGCCGCGGTGCACGCCCAGGTGGCGCAGCGCGGCGGCCAGGCGAGCCGAGCGCTCGCGCACCTGCGCCCAGGTGTAGCGCCGCGCGCCGTGCACCACGGCCGGCAGGTCGCCGAAGACCTCGGCACTGCGTTCGACGAAGCTCACCGGCGAGAGCGCGGCGAAGTTGGCGGCGTTGCGGTCCAGGTGCTGGTCGTAGATGCTCATGGCGGCTTAGGTCAGCAGGGGTGGCGGCGCATGTTAAGCGCCGCCCCAGGGCCCTGGCACCCGGGGCGGCCCGCTGTCCACGCGGCGGGTATTCTTGCGTCACATGGAAGGCTTCCTGGCCACGCTCTGGCGCGAGGACACCCCCTGGATCGGCGCCGTGGCGCTGCTGGCCGGGCTGGTGCTGTGGCGCCGCCTGCCCGGCGGTCGCGAAGCCGTGCGCCCCACGCTGCTGATGCTGCTGGTGTGGGTGGTGGTGGACCTGGTGGCCGCCGCTTTCGCGCTGCGCGGCCAGGTGGCGATGGCGAAGACGGCCCACCAGCTGGCCGTGCTGGGCTTCGGTCTCGTGCTCATCCGCCTGGCGGGCCTGGCGGTGTTCCGGCTGCTCCTGCCGCGGTTGTCGCTGCAGATGCCGCGCATCGTGGAGGACATCGGCGTCATCGCGGGCTACGGCCTGTGGGGCCTGGTGCGGCTGTCGCATGCGGGCGTGGACCTCACCAGCCTGGTGGCCACCTCGGCCGTGGTCACGGCCGTGGTGGCCTTCGCGATGCAGGACACGCTGGGCAACATCCTCGGCGGCATGGCGCTGCAGCTGGACGACTCCTTCGAGATCGGCGACTGGCTGAAGCTGGACGACGTCTCCGGCCAGGTGGTGGAGATCCAGTGGCGCTTCACCGCGCTGCGCACGCGCAACGGCGAACGCGTGGTGGTGCCCAACGGCCAGCTGATGAAGGGCAAGTTCAGCGTCGTGCCGCCGCCTTCCGCGCCCGGCGCGGCCACCTGGCGGCGCTGGATCTGGTTCAACCTGGAGGCCGGGCTGAACCCTTCCGGGGTGATCGCCGCGGCCGAGCGCGCCGTCACCGATGCCAGCATCCCCAACGTGGCGCAACACCCGCCGCCGAGTTGCGTGGCGATGGAGTTCGGCCCCGGCTACGTGCGCTACGCGCTGCGCTACTGGCTCAGCGACCCCAACCCCGACGACGTGACCGACTCCGCCGTGCGCGTGCACCTGCTGGCGCAGCTGGAGCGCTGCGGCTGGCGCCTGGCCCTGCCTGACCAGGCCGTGCACCTGGTGCAGGACGGTGCGCCCGAGCGCGAAGCCGCCTGGCAGCGCGAACTGGCCCAGCGGCTGAAGGCGCTGGCCGCCATCGACCTCTTCCAGCCGCTGGACGACATTGAGCGCCGGCGCATCGCCGAGCGCCTGGTGCATGCGCCTTTCGTGCGCGGCGACGTGATGACGCACCAGGGCGCGACCGCGCACTGGCTGTACATCATCGCCAGCGGCGAGGCCGAGGTCTGGCGCGACACGCCGGCCGGCCGGCAGCTGCTGGTGCGCCTGGGGGCCGGGCAGTTCTTCGGCGAGATGGGGCTGATGACGGGCGCACCGCGCTTCGCCACCGTCACCGCCGCCACCGACGTGGCCTGCTACCGGCTGGACAAGGCCGGGTTCGAGGACATCCTGCGCCAGCGGCCCGTGCTGGCGCGTCACATCTCGGAACTGCTGGCGCAGCGCCAGCAGGCCAACGAAGCGCGGCTGGCCGGCCTGGAGCCGCCGAGCGCGGAGCCGGGCCGCAGCAACGGCCGCGGCGCGCAGCTGCTGGAGCGCATGCGCGAGTTCTTCGGGCTGGGCTGAGCGGCGGGCCGGCGCGTCGACGTGCGAAGGTTCAGGATCGCGTGCGGGGTTGCTGCACCCACACGCTGACCTCGAGCTCCCCCGCACGCTCGAAGCGCAGCCACAGCGCGAAGCGTTCGCCGTCGCGCAGCGGTCCGCGCAGGCCCTGCAGGGCCAGCCAGCAGTCGCCGCCATGGCGGGCGCGCAGTTCCGCGCCGGCCGGCAGGTCCAGCGCCGGCACGGCCTGCGGCTCTGCGCCGGCCCCGCCACGGCGCAGCATGAGCACGCGCTCGGCCACCTCGCACCGCGCGCCGATCAGGCGCTCGGCCTGACGACCGCGGTTGGCCAGGCCGCGGAAGTGGACCGCGGCCTCGCGCGCGCCCGGCGCGGTGGGCGGGGCATAGGGGTGGTCCACCAGCACCTCGCCGGCCCAGCTGCCGTGCGCCCGCGCCGGGCGCAGCGCGCCCAACCACGGGCCCGCCGCCAGCAGCAGCACCCAGGGGCGCCGTGCCGCGTTCACCAGCTGCCGCCCAGCCACCGCGGCTGCCGCCAGACGGCGCGCAAGGCCACGTGGCTGGTCGCACCGCCGGCGAAACGCTCCAGCCCTGCCTCCAGGGCCAACCGCAGGCCGATCGCAGGTTCGAACTCCACGGCCGCCGTGCTGCGCGTCACCGGTGCCGCGCCCTCCAGCCCACCTTCGCGGGCCAGCAGCACGGTGCCCGCGCCTTCAAGCCGGTGGCTCGTGCTCAGGCGCTCCAGCCGGGCCGCCAGCGACCAGCGCGCCGCCGGTCGCCACACGGCATCGGCCCACAGCCCACCAATGCGCGAACGCAGCGCAGCGTCGCCGCTGGTGGCGTAGACCCGCCCGCGCTCGCGCCGGCCCAGGCCGGCCAGCGCGAAGGTCCAGCGACCGCCTTCGGGCTCCCATTGCAGGCTGCCGGCGAAGACGTCGCTGCGGCCGTCGAAACACAGCTTCTGCTGCAGGCCGTCACGGCAGTCCGGCGTGCCGTGCAGGTGGCCCACCTGGCCGGCCGTGCGCCCGGCGGCGCCGCGCCAGGTCGGCTGCCAGCGCGCCAGGCCCAGGTGGGCGTCCAGGTGGCCCCAGCCGGCGTGCAGGTGCAGGCTGGGCGCCACCGGGCCGGTGGGGCCACCGGGGAAGCTGCGGCCCCGCCAGGCACCCAGTTCCAGCGCGCGCAGGCCGTCGCGGCCCTCGCGGCGCCAGGCCAGGGCCAGGCCGTCGTCGACCCATGCACCGTTCAGCACGGCGCGTTTGGCCACCGGCATCTGCGAGAAGCGGTCGAAGTGGCCGGCGCCGTCGATCACTGCGCCCAGGTTCACGGTGTCGCGGCCGGCGGCCAGCTCGATGTCGTCGTCGCCCCAGGCCTGGCGGGCGACCACACGCGCGGCCTCAACGTGCGCGCTCTCGCGGTCGTGCCAGCCCAGCGCGAGGTGCGCGCCGAGGCGGTCGTTCAGCCGACCGGCCACGTCCATCGTGGCGTGCTCCAGGCGCAGGCCGCCGCGCTGGTCGCGCGGGGCGCTGCCGTCGGTCAGCACGCCAGGCCAGGCGGCAGTGGGCCAGCGCTCGTCGGCGCGCGGCAGCAGCAGCGCCGCAGCACCGCCCACGCGCCAGCCTGGCGCGCTGGGCAGTGCATCGGCACCGGGTTCGTGGGCCAGGGCGGCCGCCGCGCCCAGCGCGGCCAGCAGCGCAGCGCTACTTCGGCGCAAAGGGGTCGGCATGGCGCGCATGGGTGAGGAACTCCTGATCGGTGAGGGTCTTGAGGAAGGCGACGATGTCGGCCTGCTCCTGGGCGTTGAGGTCGATGCGGCTGACGAGGTCGCTCTTGAACGGGTTGGTCCGGCCGTCGCCGGCCAGCGGGCCGCTGGCGATGTGGCGGCCACCGGCGGCATAGATCGCCACCACCTCGTCCAGCGTGGCGGCCGAGCCATCGTGCAGGTAGGGCGCGGTCACTTCCACGTTGCGCAGGCTGGGGGCGCGGAAGCGGCCCATGTCATCGGCCTTCGCGCTCAGCTCGAAGACGCCGCGGTTGGGCTCGGGGAAGGCGCCGGTGCCGCCCAGGTTGTACAGGCCGGTGTTGTGGAAGGGCGTCTCCACGATGCGGCTGCCGGCGTGCACGATCTGGTCGTTGAAGTTGAAGCTGCCATGGCAGTGGAAGCACTCGGCCTTCTCGCCGAAGAACAGGTTCATGCCGCGCTGCTCGGCCGCGTTCAGCACGGCCTGGCCCTGCAGCCATTGGTCATAGCGGCTGTTGCCCGAAATGAGCGAACGCTGGAAGGCCGAGATGGCCTTGATGACGTTGGCCCAGGTGACCGGCTGCGCCGACTCGGGGAACACGGCGCGGAAGCGCGCCGGGTAGCCGGCGATGGAGCTGTCGTCGCGCAGGCGCTGCAGCACCGCTTCCTTGTTGCCGTCGTTGATGCCCATCTCGATGGGTGACTCGCCGAACAGCGGGTTCTCCATCTGCCGCTCCAGCGTCACCAGCGAGGGGTTGGCCCAGGTCAGCGTCGCGTTGTAGGCCACGTTGCCCAGGTGCTGCGCGCTGCGCGGGTGCAGCTCGCCCGTGGAGCCCACGGCGCGCGCGCGGCCGTCGGTGAAGGCCTTGTCCTGCAGGTGGCAGCCGGCGCAGGCCTGCTGACCGTTGCCGGACAGACGCCGGTCGTAGAACAGGAAGCGGCCCAGCTCGACCTTGGCCACCGTCATCGGGTTGTCGGCCGGCACCTTGGGTGTGGGGAAGTGCGCGGGCAGCGACCACACCCAGTCGCCGGTGCCGGCGCGCGATTCCACCAGCTCAGTGCCGCCGCCCCCGCAGGCCGCCAGCGCGGCCAGCAGGGCGGCGGCAGCGCCGGCCATTCCGGTCACGAGGCCGGCTCGGCGCCGCGCGTTCACTTCGCCATCGCCTTGAAAAGCGTCTGCGACGCGCCCGCCGCCACGGGCTGGCCCGAACCCGTGCCGTCGGCCTTCCAGTCGATGGCCAGCGACTTGAACACGTTCAGGCACTCGGGGTCGGTGCCGCCCGACATGCAGCCCGGCGCGCCGGCCTGGTTCACCGTGATGTCGGTGCCGGCGAGCAGCGCCTTCACGTCCACCGCGATCTTCTGCGAAGCCGGGTTGAAGGACGCGAAGCTGGTGGCCATGCGGTTGGCCGCGGTGCAGCTGACGGTCTGGCCACTGGCCGGATTGCCGGTGCAGCCGGTGGAACCCAGGTGGAAGTTGAAGACCTTGGCCACCCAGCTCCCTGCCGTGCCGGCGGGGTCGGTGACTTCGATCTTCGCGAACTTGCGGCCCGACTGCCAGCTCCAGGCCATGGCCTGGATGTCCAGCGGCTTGACCGCCGCGGCGTAGTCGCTGTGGTTCATCGCGAAGGGCACGCCCATCGTCATCTCCACGCCGACGTAGTCACCCGCGGGCACCGTGCCCTTGATGCTGGCATTCGTGGCGGCCGTGCCGCCGGCGCAGGAGCCGGTGCCGTCCTCGAGGTCGATCAGCGTCAGGCTGTCGCTGCCGACGGTGAGGTTCCAGTCGTCGTTGGCGCCCAGCGTGAGCGCCACCTTGGTGCCGTCGGCCTTCACCAGCTTGACGTTGGAGACGTAGAGGCGGAAGTCCTTCAGCTGCGCATCCACATTGCCGCTGCCGAGGCCGGCGATGACGGTGCCGCACTTGACGGGTGCGCTGCCGGCATAGGCGGCGAACTCGAGGGTGATGGATTGCGGACCGCTGGGCGCGGCGTCGGAGTCGCCACCACCGCAGGCGGTGAGCGCGGCAGCGGTCAGCGTGGAGAGGGCGGCGATGGAAGCAGAAGTGCGGAAGTTCATGACAAAGTCCTGGGTGTGTTTCTGACAGGCGCACGGCGGCGCCAGGCCGACGCGGCAAGGCGTCGTGGCCGGGAAGAGGAAGGCAGGCAACGCTGGACCGGGCGGGCTCGGGCCCGCCGTCGTCAGGCGCAGGAAATCGGAGTGGCCGCCGAGACGGCCGGGGGTGTCAGACCACGCGAGGGGGCGCGCGCGCAGGCGCGGCCCGGCGCTGCGGTGCGCCCTGCGGCGCCACCGTGGCCGTGCGCACCGCGAGGACGACGGTCTCGACCTTGAGCGCCAGCGCCTGGGGAACGGGGGGCACATGCCCCACGGGCACATGCAGGGAGCAGTAGGGACACTGCTCCAGCACCTGGGCGCTGCCGGACAGCGGCGCGTCGGGCATGTCGGGGTCGGCGGCCATCCAGCGCGGACCGCTGGCCGTGCAGACCTCCAGCCACGAGGGCCCCGTGCCCAGCGCCTGCGACAAACCCGGCGCGAGCGCTGCCACCAGCATGGCCAGAGCGGCCATCCAGGCAGACCAACGCAAACGGGAACGGGTGAGGTCCATGCGGTGCAGTTTCGACGCGCAGAGATTTAGCCACCCTTAAGGGCAGCCCCGGAAATGGGGGGCGATCCTACCGGGTCGAGACTTCGCTCACGCCCGGCAGGCCGCCAGCGCCTGGTCGACGTCCCACAGGATGTCGTCGATGTGCTCCAGCCCCACCGAGATGCGCACCATGTCCGGCGGCACGCCGGCGGCCAACTGCTGCGCTTCGTCCAGTTGGCGGTGCGTGGTGCTGGCGGGGTGGCTGATCAGCGTGCGCGTGTCGCCGATGTTGACGAGATGGCTCATGAACTGGGCTGACTCGATGAACTTCACACCCGCCGTCACGCCCCCCTGCACGCCGAAGGCGAGCAGGCCGCTGGCGCCGCGCATCTGGCGCTGCATCAGTGCGTGCTGCGGGTGGTCTTCCAGGCCCGGGTAGTTCACCCAGCTCACGGCCGGGTGCGTCTTCAGGAAGCGGGCCAGCGCCAGCGCGTTGCTGCCGTGGCGCTCCATGCGCAGCGGCAGCGTCTCCACGCCCTGAAGGATCTGCCACGCGCTCATGGGCGACAGCGCGGCGCCGAACACGCGCAGACCTTCCATGCGGCAGCGCATGGTGAAGCCGAAGTTGCCGAAGGTCTCGTAGAACTTCACGCCGTGGTAGCCGGGCGAAGGTTCGGTCATGCCGGGGAACTTGCCGTTGTCCCAGGGGAAGCGGCCGCTTTCCACCACCACGCCGCCCAGCGTGGTGCCGTGGCCGGCCAGGTACTTGGTGGCGCTGTGCACCACGATGTCCGCGCCCAGCGCCAGCGGGTTGCACAGGAAGGGACTGGGCACGGTGTTGTCGACGATCAGCGGCACGCCATGCGCATGGGCCACGTCGGCGATGGCGGCCACGTCCAGCACCACCAGGCTGGGGTTGCCGAGCGTTTCCGCGAACACGGCGCGCGTGTTCGGGCGCATGGCGGCGGCAAAGGCCTCGGGCTTCGTCGCATCGACGAAGCTGGTCTCGATGCCGAACTTCTTCAGGTTCACCGCCAGCATGGTCACGCTGCCGCCGTACAGCGCGCCGGCAGCCACGACATGGTCACCGGCCTGCAACAGCGTGGTCAGTACCAGCGCCTCGGCCGCCATGCCGCTGCCACAGGCCACGGCGGCGCGACCCTGCTCCAGCGCGGCCACGCGCTCCTCCAGCGCCGCCACGGTGGGGTTGCT
>JAEUPH010000001.1 GCA_016790395.1 Rubrivivax sp.
TGGCCAGGTAGTCATCCGCACCCAGCTCCAGGCCGATGGTGCGATCCACCGTGTCACCGCGACCGGAAACGATGATGACCGAGCCGTGCCAGTGCTCGCGCAACCTGCGCGTCAGCGCCAGGCCGTCCGCATCGGGCAATCCTAGATCCAGCAGCACCAGATCGACGGGGTCGCGTTCCAGCAGCGCATTCATCTGCTCGGCGCTGTGCGCGGCACTCACGCGGAAGCCCTGCTTGCCCAGGTACGCGCAGATGAGATCCGTGACTTCCGGGTCGTCATCCACTGCGAGAAGGTGCGGGGCGAGCTGAGTCAATGTAGGTATCCACTGGGTTGTTACCCGTTGTTACACGGCGTTGCCGAATCGTGAAGCGACCTGCTTCGGTGGTTACCGGCGGCGCCTAGTCTTGCCATCACACACAAACAATAACCGAGTCGGCACAGACAACTCGAACCCACGACTGCGTTGCATCACGTTAGCGGCCGGATGTTAGCACGCGTGATTTGCGGTCCCCGGTGTTCGGTGCGGAAGGAAGGAAGCGATTCCATGGCAAGCCGCAAGACCCAGCAGTACTCCGTGGTGGCCTCCAGCACGCTGGCATTCACCGTCTGCTTTGCGATCTGGATGATGTTCGCCGTCATCGGCATTCCGATCAAGAAACAGCTCGGACTCAACGAAACCGAATTCGGCCTCCTCGCCGCCACCCCGGTCCTGACCGGCTCGCTCATCCGCCTGCCGCTGGGCATGTGGACCGACAAGTTCGGCGGACGCATCGTGTTCTTCCTGCTCATGCTGTCCACGGTGGTGCCGATCTGGCTCATCAGCTACGCAACCGAGTTCTGGCACTTCCTCTTGCTGGGCCTGTTCGTCGGTCTGGCTGGCGGCTCCTTCTCAGTCGGCATCGCCTACTGCGCGCGCTGGTTCGACAAGAAGAATCAAGGATTCGCCATGGGCATCTTCGGCGCCGGCAATTCCGGCGCGGCGGTTACCAAGTTCGTGGCGCCGGCCCTCGTAGTGGCGTTTGGCTGGCAGATGGTCCCGCAGGTCTATGCCGCCGGCATGCTGGTCACGGCCATCCTGTTCTGGACCTTCAGCTACACCGATCCCTCGCACGTGGGCGGCAAGTCGGTGTCGGTGAAGGCGCAGCTCATGGCGCTGAAGGACCCCAAGGTGTGGAAGTACTGCCAGTACTACTCCATCGTGTTCGGCGGCTACGTGGCGCTGTCGCTGTGGATGACCAAGTACTACATCACGGAATACGGCTTCGACATCAAGATCGCGGCACTGCTCGCGGCCTGCTTCTCGTTGCCGGGGGGCGTGCTGCGCGCCATCGGCGGCTGGCTGTCCGATAAGCACGGCGCCCATCCGGTCACCTGGTGGGTGATGCTGGTGTCCTGGGTGTGCCTCTTCTTCCTTTCCTACCCGCAAACCGATCTGGTCATCAAGACGGCGACCGGCGATCTCAAGCTGCACATCGGGCTCAACGCCACGGTGTTCACCATCCTCATGTTCGTGATGGGCATCGCCTGGGCGGTCGGCAAGGCGTCGGTGTTCAAGTACATCTCCGACGAGTACTCGCACAACATCGGCGTCATCTCCGGCATTGTGGGTCTGGTCGGTGGATTGGGCGGATTCCTGCTGCCCATCATGTTCGGCGCGCTGGTCGATCTCACCGGCATCCGCTCCTCGGTCTTCATGCTGCTCTGGGGCGTGACCACTGTTTCGCTGGTGTGGATGTACTGGACCGAAATCGTGCCGCGGCGTCAGGCGGCAGCGCCCACCGCCACGCGTCCGGTAGCGGCCTGATCGAGAGGACATGTCATGAGCACACTCACCAAGGCAACGCCCGCCACGCCCGCACCGCAGGCCGCACGCGGCGCCGATATCGCCGACTGGCGCCCCGAAGATGATGCCTTCTGGGAGAGCACCGGCAAGCGCATCGCCTATCGCAACCTGTGGATTTCGGTGCCGGCGCTTTTGTGCGGCTTCGCCGTCTGGGGCATGTGGGGCATCATCAGCGTACAGATGCTCAACCTGGGCTTTCCGTTCACCCAGGCGGAGCTATTCACGCTCACCGCCATTGCCGGCATCGCTGGCGCCACGATGCGCATTCCCGCCTCGTTTCTGGTGCGCATCGCCGGCGGTCGCAACACCATCTTCCTCACCACGGCCATGCTGCTCGCACCCGCCATCGGCACCGGCATCGCGCTGCAGCACAAGGACTGGCCGCTCTGGGCGTTTCAGCTGATGGCCCTGTGGTCCGGCGTGGGCGGCGGCAATTTCGCCAGCTCGATGTCCAACATCAGCACGTTTTTCCCGAAGCGCCTGCAGGGCACGGCGTTGGGACTCAACGCGGGTCTCGGCAACTTTGGGGTGACCACTATGCAGATTGTCATTCCGCTGGTGATGACCATGGGCATCTTCGGCGCCGTTGGAGGCGAGTCGATGCCGCTGCTCAAGGACAGCGGCTGGATCTTCGGCAAGATCGTGGCCGGCACGCCGACGTGGATACAGAACGCCGGCTTCGCTTGGGTGCTGTCGCTGGTGCCCTTGTCCATCCTCTGCTGGTTCGGGATGAACAACCTGAAGACGGTGACCCCGGATGCGGGCCATCCCATCGTGTCTTTCGCCAAGATAACCTGGCTCTACACGCTGGCATTTGTGCCCGCGATACTGGGTTTGTATCTCTATCTGCCCAAGCCGACCGGCCTCGGTCTCATCAGCATGTGGGTCGCCATCCCGCTCGATGTGGTGAGCGCGCTCTTCCTCATGAAGCTGGCCGCCTTCGGCCCGATGAAGGAGAACATCAATCGCCAGTTCGCCATCTTCCAGGACAAGCACACCTGGTCGCTGACAGCGTTGTATATCGTGACCTTCGGCTCGTTCATCGGTTTCTCGATGGCGCTGCCGCTGTCCATCACCGTCATCTTCGGTGTCAGTCACGTGCCGGACGCGGCGGGGGTCATGCAGCACACGCTCAAGAACCCGAACGCGCCGTCGGCTTTCACCTACGCCTGGATCGGCCCCTTCGTCGGCGCGGCGGTGCGTCCGCTGGGCGGCTGGATTTCCGACAAGGTGGGTGGCTCGGTGGTGACGCAGGTGATCTCCGCCATCATGGTCGTGGCCTCGGTGGCTGTGGGCTACGTGATGATGCAGGCCTACGGCTCGGCCACGCCGGAGCAGTACTTTCCTGCGTTCATTTCGCTCTTCATCGTGCTCTTCGCTGCCAGTGGCATTGGCAACGGCTCCACCTTCCGCACCATCGGCGTCATCTTTGATCGTACTCAGGCTGGCCCCGTGCTGGGCTGGACATCAGCCATCGCCGCCTACGGCGCCTTCGTGGCCCCCATCGTCATCGGCGACCAGATCAAGGCCGGCACACCGCAGTTCGCCATGTACGGCTTCGCCGCTTTCTACGCCCTGTGCCTGGTCATCAACTGGTGGTTCTACCTGCGCACCGACGCCTACATCAAAAACCCCTGACAAAAATCCCTGACCCAATCCCTGATCGCGAATATTCGCAATGGAGCACTGAGCCATGAGTCACTTTCTGGACCGACTGACCTTCTTCTCCCAGCCGCGTGAGGCGTTCTCCGGGGCGCATGGCGTCACCACAGGCGAGGACCGCACCTGGGAGGATGCATATCGCAACCGCTGGGCACACGACAAGATCGTGCGCTCCACGCATGGTGTGAACTGCACCGGCTCCTGCTCGTGGAAGATCTACGTGAAGGGCGGCATCGTCACCTGGGAAACCCAGCAGACCGATTACCCGCGCACGCGCTGGGACATGCCCAATCACGAGCCGCGTGGTTGTGCGCGCGGCGCCAGTTACAGCTGGTATCTCTACAGCGCCAACCGGGTGAAGTATCCGATGGTGCGGGGACGCCTGCTCAAGCACTGGCGCGAGGCGCGCCGGAGGCTGACGCCGGTCGAGGCCTGGGCTGCCATCCAGAATGACGAAGCCAAGCGCCGCGACTACCAGAAGGTGCGCGGCATGGGCGGGTTCGTACGGTCCACGTGGGAGGAAGTGAACGAGCTCATCGCCGCCGCGAACATCCACACCATCAAGACTTGGGGTCCGGACCGCGTGATCGGCTTCTCGCCCATTCCCGCCATGTCCATGGTGAGCTACGCCGCCGGCTCGCGCTATCTGTCGCTGATTGGAGGCGTTTGCATGAGCTTCTACGACTGGTATTGCGACCTGCCGCCGTCCAGCCCGCAGATCTGGGGTGAGCAGACCGACGTGCCGGAAAGTGCGGACTGGTACAACTCCACTTTCATCATCGCCTGGGGTTCCAACGTGCCCCAGACACGCACGCCGGACGCGCACTTCTTCACCGAGGTGCGCTACAAGGGCGCGAAAACGGTTGCCGTCACGCCGGACTATTCCGAGGTCGCCAAGTTGGCTGACTTGTGGATGCATCCGAAGCAGGGCACCGATGCCGCCGTCGCCATGGCGATGGGGCATGTCGTGATGAAGGAGTTCTACTTCAAGGATGGCGGCAAGGGTCGCAGCGCCTACTTCGACGACTACGCGCGACGCTACACTGATCTGCCCCTGCTGGTGATGCTGGAAGAGCGCACGCTCGCCGATGGCCGCAAGGTGCTGGAGCCGGCACGTTATCTCCGCGCCAGCGACTTCAACGGCAAGCTCGGCCAGGCGAACAATCCGGACTGGAAGACCGTTGCATTCGATCTGGATGGCAAGGCGGTGCTGCCCAACGGCTCCATCGGCTTCCGCTGGGGGCCGGAAGGTCGCGACGATCAGGGCAAGTGGAACTTGGAAGAGAAGGAAGCCCGGCACGGCCATGACTGCAAGCTGAAGCTGTCCGTGATCGAGGATGGCGCGCAGGCGCATGAAATCGGTGACGTGGCCTTCCCGTACTTCGGGGGCAACGTCACCCCGCACTTCAACGCCAATGAGCAATCGGGTGATGTGCATGTGGCCCGCGTGCCCGTGGTGCGCCTCGATCTCGGCAAGGCTGGCGAGGAACGCAACGCGCTGGTCGCCACCGTGTTCGACCTGCAGGCCGCGCAGTTCGGCATCAATCGCGGCCTGGGGTCGGGCGCGAAGAATTACGACGACAACGCTGCCTATACGCCCGCGTGGCAGGAAGCCATCACCGGCGTGCCGCGCGACCAGGTCCTCACTGTCGCGCGCCAGTTCGCCGACAACGCCGACAAGACGCGCGGCAAGTCGATGATCATCATCGGCGCCGCGATGAACCACTGGTACCACAGCGACATGAATTATCGTGGTGTCATCAATCTGCTCATGCTGTGCGGCTGCATCGGTCAGTCAGGCGGGGGCTGGGCGCATTACGTCGGCCAGGAGAAGCTGCGTCCGCAGACTGGCTGGCTGCCGCTGGCCTTTGCGCTCGACTGGGTGCGCCCGCCGCGCCAGCAGAACAGCACCAGCTTCTTCTACGCCCACACCGACCAGTGGCGCTACGAGAAGCTGGGCATGGAGGAAGTGCTCTCGCCATTGGCGGACAAGGACAAGTACGCCGGCAGCATGATCGACTTCAACGTGCGCGCCGAGCGCATGGGTTGGCTGCCGTCTGCGCCGCAGTTGCAGACCAATCCGTTGCAGGTGGTGAAAGACGCCGCCGCTGCCGGCATGGACCCGAAGGACTACGTCGTGCGCGGGCTCAAGGAGGGCTCGCTGAAACTCTCCTGCACCGATCCCGATCATCCCGCCAACTGGCCGCGCAATCTGTTCGTGTGGCGCTCCAACCTGCTGGGTTCATCCGGCAAGGGCCATGAATATTTCCTGAAACATCTGCTCGGCACCAGCAACGGCGTGCAGGGCAAGGACCTCGGCAGGGAAGATGCAAAGCCATCGGAAGTGGTATGGCACGAGCATGCGCCCGAAGGCAAGCTGGACCTGCTGGTCACGCTCGACTTCCGCCTCTCCACCACGTGTCTCTACTCCGACATCGTGCTGCCCACCGCGACCTGGTACGAGAAGAACGACCTCAACACCAGCGACATGCATCCGTTCATCCACCCACTCTCGACAGCGGTTGATCCGGCCTGGCAGTCGAAGAGTGACTGGGACATCTACAAGGGTTTCGCGAAGAAATTCAGCGAACTGGCGCCGGGACTGCTGGGCGTTGAAAAGGAAGTGGTGATGAGCCCGCTCATGCACGACACCTCGGGTGAGTTGGGTCAGGCGCTCGGCGTCGCGGACTGGCAGCGCGGCGAATGCGATCTCATTCCCGGCAAGACCGCGCCCAACATCGCCGTGGTCGAGCGGGATTACCCGAATGTCTACAAACGCTTCACCGCACTCGGCCCGTTGCTCAACAAACTGGGCAACGGCGGCAAGGGCATCGGCTGGAACACCCAGGTCGAGGTCGAGCAGTTGGGCCAGCTTAACGGCCTGGTGCGCGATGAAGGTGTGTCGAAAGGCATGCCGCGCATCGAGACCGACATTGATGCGGCCGAAGTCATCCTGCAACTGGCGCCCGAGACCAATGGTCACGTCGCGGTCAAGGCCTGGGAGGCTCTTTCCAAAGCCACCGGGCGCGAACACAAGCATCTTGCGCTGTATCGCGAGGATGAAAAAATCCGCTTCCGCGATGTGCAGGCCCAGCCACGCAAGATCATCTCGTCGCCCACCTGGAGCGGCATCGAAAGCGAGACGGTCAGCTACAACGCGGGCTACACCAACGTGCATGAGCTGATTCCGTGGCGGACCCTCAGCGGGCGTCAGCAGTTCTATCAGGATCACCCGTGGATGATCGCCTTCGGTGAAGGGCTCTCGTCCTACCGGCCGCCAGTCGATCTCAAGACCACGTCGGGCATCCACAACATTCGCTCCAATGGCAATCCGGAGATCCTGCTCAACTTCATCACGCCGCACCAGAAGTGGGGCATTCACTCCACCTACACCGACAACCTGCTCATGCTGACCCTGAGCCGTGGCGGCCCGATCATCTGGCTGTCAGAAGATGACGCGAAGAAGGCCGGTATCGTCGACAACGACTGGGTGGAGCTCTTCAACATCAACGGCGCCATCGCAGCGCGCGCGGTGGTGAGCCAGCGGGTCAATCCCGGCATGGTGATGATGTATCACGCGCAGGAAAAGATCGTGAACACGCCCGGCTCGGAAATCACCGGCGTGCGTGGCGGTATTCACAACTCGGTCACTCGCATCGTCACCAAGCCGACGCACATGATCGGCGGCTACGCCCAGCTGTCGTACGGCTTCAACTACTACGGGACCATCGGTACCAACCGCGACGAGTTCGTGGTGGTGAGGAAAATGAAAAAGGTGGATTGGCTCGACACCCCGGTGGGCGAGGAGCTGGTTCGTCCCACCCAGGCACATGGAGAAACGGTATGAAAGTCCGCGCTCAAATCGGCATGGTGTTGAATCTCGACAAGTGCATCGGATGCCATACCTGTTCAGTGACCTGCAAGAACGTCTGGACCAGCCGTCCCGGCATGGAGTACGCCTGGTTCAACAATGTCGAGACCAAGCCCGGCATTGGTTATCCCAAGGAGTGGGAGAACCAGGACAAGTGGAACGGCGGCTGGGTGCGGAAAGCTGATGGCTCGATCGAGCCGCGCCAGGGAGCGAAATGGAAACTCCTGATGCGAATATTCGCGAACCCGAACCTGCCGGAGATCGACGACTACTACGAGCCATTCACCTTCGATTACGCGCATCTGCAATCGGCGCCGGAGATGAAAGCCGCGCCCACCGCGCGCCCGCGCAGCCTCATCACCGGCCAGCAGATGGACAAGATCGTCTGGGGCCCGAACTGGGAAGAGATTCTCGGCGGCGAGTTCTCCCAGCGCTCGAAGGACCAGAACTTCGAGGACATCCAGAAGGCGATGTATGGTGAGTTCGAGAACACCTTCATGATGTATCTTCCGCGGCTGTGCGAGCACTGCCTCAACCCGGCCTGCGTCGCGTCCTGCCCATCCGGCTCGATCTACAAGCGCGAAGAGGACGGCATTGTCCTTATCGACCAGGACAAGTGCCGCGGCTGGCGCATGTGTGTCTCGGGCTGTCCCTACAAGAAGATCTACTACAACTGGAAGAGCGGCAAGGCCGAGAAGTGCATCTTCTGCTATCCGCGCATCGAGGCGGGCCAGCCGACGGTGTGTTCGGAGACCTGCGTGGGCCGCATCCGCTATCTGGGTGTGCTGCTCTATGACGCGGACCGAATCCAGGAAGCGGCCAGCGTCACCCAGGACCGCGATCTGTATCAGGCGCAGCTGGATGTCTTCCTGGATCCGCATGATCCGGCGGTCATCGCGCAGGCCAGAAAGGATGGCGTGCCCGACAACTGGCTCGAAGCCGCCAAGACCAGCCCGGTCTACAAGATGGCCGTCGATTGGAAGGTGGCGCTGCCGCTGCATCCGGAATATCGCACGCTGCCCATGGTCTGGTACGTGCCGCCGCTCTCGCCCATTACCAGCGCCGTCAACGCCGGCCATGTCGGCAGCAATGGCGAGATTCCTGATGTGGCATCGCTGCGCATTCCGGTGAAGTACCTCGCCAACCTGCTCACGGCGGGCGATACCGCGCCGGTGGTGCGCGCGCTGGAGCGCATGCTGGCCATGCGCGCCTACCAGCGTGGCCGCCACGTTGAGGGTCGCGTCAATACCGACGTACTCAACCAGGTCGGTCTTTCAGAGTCCACGGTGCAGGACATGTACCACATCATGGCCATCGCCAATTACGAGGACCGCTTCGTCATTCCCACCACCCATCGCGAGTACGCCGAGAACGCGTTCAACGTGCGTGGCGGCTGCGGCTTCTCCTTCGGCAACGGCTGTTCAGAAGGCACGACCGAGACCAGCCTGTTCGGCAGCGAGAAGAAGCGCACCATTCCCCTGAAAGCGGTGGTGTGACATGGGCTTGCTGAATCGTCACCGCACCCCGCCCGTCGCGCACAGCCTGCGCGTACTGGCCGCCCTGCTGTCCTATCCCGACGCCGCGCACCGCGCCTGGCTGGACGAGTTTCCCGCCCTGCTCGATGGCGAGGCGGCGCTGTCCATCGCCCGGCGCGAGGAACTGAAGACTTTCATACGCCGCCTCTCCGCGATGGATGCGCTCGCGGTCGAAGCCGATTATGTGCAGCTCTTTGATGGCGGGCGCGCCACGTCGTTGCATCTGTTCGAGCATGTCCATGGCGACTCGCGCGACCGTGGACCCGCCATGGTCGATCTCGTGCAGACCTACGAGCAGAACGGGCTCATGCTGGCGCCGCACGAACTGCCCGACTTTCTGCCGGTCATCCTCGAGTTCGCCTCGACCCGCCCCGCTGAGGGGGCGCGCGCTTTCCTCGGTGAATTCACCCATCTCCTGCAGTCGGTCTTCAGCGCATTGGTGAAACGCGAGAGCGCCTACGCCAGCGTGCTGGGCGCGCTCATTGAACTCGGCGGCGGTCGCGCAGAGCCGGTCGCGTTCACCGAGGACGCACCGCTGGATGACACCTGGGAGGAACCGCCTGTCTTCGGCGGCTGCTCCACCGTCGGCCAAGCCAAGCCCGGTCAGCCACAACCCATCCATCTCATCAAGAAACCTGTCTCCCCGGGAGCCCGGCCATGAACACGCTGCACAACTTCCTCTTCAACGTGTATCCCTACGTCTGCCTGTCGGTGTTCCTGATGGGCAGTCTCGCGCGCTTCGACCGCGACCAGTACACCTGGAAAAGCGATTCTTCGCAGCTGCTGCGCGCCAGCCAGCTGCGCTGGGGAAGCAACCTGTTCCACGGCGGCATCCTGTTCCTGTTCTTCGGCCACCTGTTCGGGCAGCTCACGCCGCACGGGCTCTACACGATGTTCATGACCTCCTCGCAGAAGCAGTTGCTGGCGGTGGTGGCCGGCGGCCTGGCTGGCGGCGCCTGCTTCATCGGCCTGACGATGCTGCTGCACCGGCGCCTGTTCGACCCCCGCATCCGCCTCACCAGCCACCGCACCGACATCGCCATCCTCATCATCCTGTGGGTGCAGCTGGTGATCGGCTTGTCGACGCTGCCCGCCTCGCTGCATCACGTGGCCGACCCGCAGACCATGCTGCGCCTGGCCGAGTACCTGCAGGGCATCGCGCTGCTGCAGCCTGACGCAGCGCTGGTGGACGGCATTGCCTGGCACTTCCAGGTGCACATGCTGCTGGGCATGACGATCTTCCTGCTCTTCCCCTTCAGCCGCCTGGTGCACGTGTGGAGCGGGCTGGCGTCCGTGGCCTACCTGTTCCGGCCCTACCAGGTGGTGCGGGCGCGGCGCCTGAACGTGCCGGCCGGCCAGAACCAGCCCCGCCGCGCGGGCTGATGGAGGCGACCTCGATGAGCACGCCAATGCCGCTCCCGCACGTCAACGGCGTCGTGCTGGCCGATCCGCAGGAGCCGTTGGACGACCAGGCCCTGCGCCAGCGCGCCTGCACCGAGCTGCTGCGCCAAGCCGCGCAGCGCCACGGCCTGCTGGCGGCGGACGACCCGGTGCCGCTGGCCGGCGTCATCAGCGAGGCCGCGAGCGAAGCCATCGAGGCCCTGCTGCAGCACGAACTGGTGCTGCCCGAACCCACCGAAGAGGCCTGCCGCCGCTGGCACGCCGCCCATGCCGCCAGGCTGGCCGTGGGCGAGCGTGTGCGCGCACGCCACGTGCTGTTCGCCGTGACGCCCGGCGTGCCGATCAACGAATTGCGCCAGCGCGCCGAAGCCTGCCTGCTGGATCTGCGCTGCGAGGACGGCGGCACGCGCTTCGCCGACGTGGCGGCCGCCACGTCCAACTGCCCCAGCGGCGCGGCCGGCGGTGAACTGGGCTGGCTCCGGGCCGACGACTGCGCACCCGAGTTCGCGCGTGAACTCTTCGGCCAGGCCACCATCGGTGTGCTGCCGCGCCTGGTGGCCACGCGCTTCGGGCTGCACGTGGTGGAAGTGCTGGAGCGCGAGGCCGGCACCGAGCCGCCCTTCGAAGCCGTGCGCTCGGCCGTGTCGCAGGCGCTGCGCCAGCAGGCCTTCGCCACCGCGCTGCGCCAGTTCCTGCAGACGCTGGCCGGCACGGCCGACGTGGGCGGCGTCGATCTGGAAGCCAGCGTCACGCCGCTGGTGCAGTAGCGCTGCGACATGACCCCGCCCGACGTCGGCTGGCGTCTCTCGCGCCTGCTCGCGGCGCCCCACCGCCTGGCCTTCGTCGCCGGGGCCGGGGTCTTCGCAGCCTCGGGCCTGTGGTGGCTGGGCGTGCTGCTCGCCCGCCCCGCCGGCCTGCCCGTGCCCTGGGCCGTGCCGCCGCTGGTGGCGCACGGGCTGTGGTGGACCTTGGGCTTCATGCCGCTGTTCATCGTCGGCTTCCTCTTCACGGCCGGGCCGCGCTGGCTGGGCCTGCCCGACGTCGATGCGCGCACGCTGCGCTGGCCCGTGAGCGCGATGGTCGCCGGCTGGGTGCTGGCGTTGCCGGGCTGGCACCTGGCCGCACCACTGGCTGCGGCCGGGCTGCTGCTGGTGGCCGCCGGCTGGGCCGCGCTGCTGGTGCACTTCACGATGCTGCTGCGCCGATCACCCGCACCCGACCGGCTGCACGCCACACTGGTGGCCGCCAGTGGCGGCGTCGGCCTGCTGGCGATGGCACTGGCGGTCTGGTCGCTGGGCCACCGCGACGTGACGCTGGCGCGCGTGGCCACGCAGCTGGCGCTGTGGGGCTTCATCGCGCCCACCTTCGCCGTGGTGTCGCACCGCATGCTGCCCTTCTTCACCGCGAGCGCGCTGCCCGGCCACACGGCCTGGCGGCCGGGCTGGGTGCTGACGGCGCTGCTGGCCGTGCTGGGCGTGCAGGGCGCGGGCGCCATCGCCGGGCTGCTGGGCCTGCCGCCACCGGCCCCGCTGCAGGCCGCGGTGGAAGCGCCGGCGGCACTGCTGTGCCTGTGGCTGGCGTGGCGCTGGGGTTTCGTGCAAAGCCGCAGCAACCGGCTGCTGGCGATGCTGCACGCGGGTTTCGTGTGGCTGGGCCTGGCCACCGCGCTGGCCGCGGCTTCGCACGCGCTGCAGGCCGCCAGCGGCGGTGAACGATCGCTGGGCCTGGCGCCGCTGCACGCGCTGACCGCGGGCTACCTGGGCGCCACGCTGCTGGCCATGGTGACCCGCGTTTCGGCCGGCCACAGCGGCCGGCCCCTGGCGGCCGACGGCATCGCCTGGGGCCTGTACTGGGCCTTGCAGGCGGCCGCGGTGCTGCGCGTGGCCGCCGCGCTGTGGCCAGCGGCCGAAGCGCTGCTCACGCCATTGGCCGCCTTGGCCTGGGCCCTGGCCGCCTGCGGCTGGACGCTGCGCTATGGCGGCTGGCTGGGGCGCCCGCGCGTCGACGGCCGCCCGGGTTGAACCTCTGTTGCTCGACGTCAGAAAGCCAGCCGCCTTGGCGCGCTAACTTCACCACCATGACCTCCACCATCGAATTCCACCGCTCGCCTTCCGCCGGCTTCGACGAGCCCTTCGAGATGCTGGCTGCCTGCCACGAGCGCGTGGAGCGCATGCTGGCGCTGCTGGAGAAGCTCGAAGCCCACGTGGCACAGCACGGCAGCGACGCCGCCGCCGCGCAGGCGGCACGCGACGTCATGCGCTACTTCGACCAGGCCGGCCCGGCCCACCACGAGGACGAGGAGCGCCACGTCTTCCCGCCGCTGCTGCAAGACCCCGCCGTGGCCGACGCCGTGCGCCGCCTGCAGGCCGAGCACGGACAGATGGAAGCGCAATGGCCCGGCGTGCGCGCCGACCTCGTGGCCCTGGAAGGCGGCAGCGGCGCGCTGCCGCCGGGGGCCGCCGCGCGCTGGTCCACCTACGCCGCGCTGTACCGCCGCCATATCCTGCTGGAAGACGGCGTCGTCTACCCCGCCGCCAGGCAGCGCCTGGACGACGCCACGCAGGCGGCCATGGGCGAAGAGATGGCGCGCCGCCGCGGCGTGCGCTGACGCGCCGGACTACAGTGCGCGCATGCGCCGCAGCCCCTGGCCCCTGACCGCCAAGCTCGGCGCCATCGGCGGCGTGCTGCTGCTGATGGCGCTGGCCTCCATCGGCCTCACCCTGTGGGTGACCTGGCAGCTCGAAGGCGGCGCCGCCGCGGTCAATGAAGCCGGCCGCATGCGCATGCAGACCTGGCGGTTGGCACAGACCCTGCCTTCGGGCGATGCCGCACGGCTGGCCAGCCATGTGACGGCCTTCGAACTGACCCTGTCGCAGCTGCAGGCCGGTGACCCCGAACGCCCGCTCTTCCTGCCGCGCGACGAACGTTCGCGCCAGGCCTTGGCCGACGTGCGCCAGGGCTGGACCCGGCTGAAGGCCGCCTGGACGGCCACGCCGCCACCGGGCGCCGAGGCAGCCGCCTCGCAAGCCGAGGCCTTCGTCGCGCGCATCGACGCGCTGGTCAGCGCCATCGAGAACCAGCTCGCGCGCTGGACGACACTGCTCAACGCCTTCCAGTTCCTGCTCATGGCGCTGGCGCTGGCCAGCGCCGTGGCGCTGCTGTACTCGGCCTACCTCTTCGTCTTCAACCCGCTGGCGCGGCTGCAGGCCGGCCTGGCGCGCGTGCGTGGCGGCGACCTCTCGGCGCGTGTCGACGTGGACGGCGACGACGAATTCGGCGCCCTCTCCGACGGCTTCAACCGCATGGCCGAGACCTTGCAGGGCCTGTACCAGGGCTTGGAAGAACGCGTCCGCGAGAAGACCCTCGGGCTGGAGACCGAGCGGGCACGCCTGGCCGCGCTGTACGAGGCGGCGGCCTTCGTGGCCTCGGCGACGACGCTGGAAACGCTGGCGCAGGGCTTCGCCAGGCAGGTGCGCCGCGTGGCGCGCGCCGACGCCGCCGCCGTGCGCTGGTGCGACGAAGCCGGCCAGCGCTACCTGCTGCTGGCGCACGACGGCCTGCCGGCCGACCTGGCCGAAGGCGAGCACTGCCTGGCCGCCGGCGACTGCCATTGCGCCCAGGCGGCACCGCACGCCGGACTGCGCATCATCCCCATCGCGGCCGACGCCGAGGACGGCCTGGGCCACTGCCGCCGCGCCGGCTTCGAGACCGTGGTGGGCGTGCCGCTGCGCCTGCACGAGCGCCAGGTGGGCGAGCTGAGCTTCTTCTACCGGCGCACCGTGACGCTGGGCGACGACGACCGTTCCCTGCTGGAGACCCTGGCCAGCCACCTCGCCGGCGCCATGGAAGGCCTGCGCTCCGGGGCGCTGGAGCGCGAGGCCGCGGTGGCCGAAGAGCGCGGCCTGCTGGCGCGCGAACTGCATGACAGCATCGCGCAGAGCCTGGCCTTCCTCAAGATCCAGGCCGGCCTGCTGCGCGACGCGCTCAAGCGGGCCGACGCGCCGCGCGTGGAGCGCACGCTGTCCGAGCTGGACGCCGGCATCCGCGAGAGCCTGGCCGACGTGCGCGAGCTGCTGCTGCACTTCCGCACGCGCACCAACCGCGAGGACATCGCGCTGGCGCTGCGCACCACGCTGACGAAGTTCGAGCACCAGACCGGCCTGCCGACGCACCTGAGCGTGAGCGGTCACGCATTGCCGCTGGACGCCGACGTGCAGGTGCAGGTGCTGCACGTGGTGCAGGAAGCGCTGTCCAACGTGCGCAAGCATGCGCAGGCGCGCGAGGTGTGGGTGGAGGTGCAGCAGGGCCCGGCCTGGCGCGTGGCCGTGCGCGACGACGGCTGCGGCTTCGCCGCCGCGGGCGCGGCGGCCGACGAGACGCACGTGGGCCTGCGCATCATGCGCGAGCGCGCGGCGCGCATCGGCGCCGCGGTGGACGTGGCCTCGCGCCCGGGCGACGGCACGCGCGTGGTGCTCACGCTGCCCGTGCGGCAGGCGGAGCCGGCATGACGGTGCGCCTGCTCCTGGTGGACGACCACACGCTGTTCCGGCGCGGCCTCAAGGCGCTGCTGCAGGCCGAGCCGGCCTTCGAGGTGGTGGGCGAGGCCGGCGACGCCGGCGAGGCGCAGCGCCGCGCCGCCGAGCTGCAGCCCGACGTGGTGCTGCTCGACCACCACCTGCCCGGCGTGCACGGCGCCGATGCGCTGGCCGGCTTGCGCGAGGCCGCGCCGCGGGCCCGCGTGCTGATGCTCACCGTGAGCGAGGACGCGGAGACGCTGGGCCTGGCGCTGCAGCGCGGCGCCGCCGGCTACCTGCTGAAGACCGTGGACAGCGACGTGCTGATCGAGGCCATCCACCGGGCCCACCGGGGCGAATCGACGCTGAGCCCCGAGATGACGGGCAAGCTGGCCGCCGCCTTCCAGACGCTGCAGCCCCTGCCCCCTTCAGCGCCGGCGGCGCCGGCCCCTGCGGACCCGCTGGCCAGCCTGTCGCCGCGCGAGCAGGAGATCCTGGCCCACATCGCGCGCGGCGCCAGCAACAAGGAGATCGCGCGCGCGCTCGACATCGCCGAGACCACGGTGAAGATCCACGTGCAGCACATCCTGCGCAAGCTGAACCTCAGCTCGCGCGTGCAGGCGGCGGTGTTCCTGGCCGGACGCAGCGGCTGAGCTCAGGGCGGCGGCGGTTTCGCGCCGCGTTCGTTGATGCGCGCCACGCCCGAGGTGGACCGCTTCACCACCTGGGGCGTGCCCCAGTAGTCGACGGTGCCCACGCCCGAGACGGCCACCGCCAGCGACTGCGTGACCCAGACCTTGACGTCGCCGATGCCGCTGACCGCCACCGCCGCGCGTTCGCACAGCAGCCGCTCGCCGCGGAACTCGCTGCGGCCGGACACCGCGACGCTGAGCGCGCCCACGCTGCCGGCCATCTGGCCGTCGCCGGCGCCGCTGACCTGGAAGCGCAGTGACTCGGCGCGCAGCTGGTCGAAGCGCGCCAGCCCGGCGCCGGAGATGCTGACCTCCAGCCGCTGCAACTGCACCGGCTGCTGCGCCACGAGGTCGGCCGCGCCGGAGATGGACACGCGCCTGAGGTCGCGCGCGCTGATGGCGATCTGCACGCGGCGCGACTTCCAGAACTTCCAGCCGCCGCTGGGGCGGATCAGCAAGGTGCTGCCGCGCACCTCCAGCGTCACCGAGCTCTGCGCCTCCTCGTCGCCTTCGACGAAGACGTCCTCCTCCGGCCCCTGGGTGAAGCGCACCGCGGCCGAGCCGGAGATCTCGATGGCGTCGAAGGCACCGAGCTGGTAGCGGCGCCCCTCCACGGCCTGCGCGGCGGCCAAGGGCGCCAGGCCCGCCAGAAGCAGGCACACGAGGGCAGCGTTGCGGCGCTTCACAGCGAGTCCGCCCGCAGCTGCTTGCTCACCTCGCGGCTGGCGGTGACGCGCGTGCCGTCGCGCATCTGCACCACGAACTGGGAGCTCTCGTCGGGCGTCATCGCGTCGACGAAGTCGAGGTTGACGATGCACGAGCGGTTGACCTTGAGGAAGCGCGAGGCGTCCAGCCGCTTCTCGAAGCTCGTGATGGGCAGCCGCACGAGGAAGCTCTTGCCCTTGCTGGTGATGGCGGTGTACTTGGTGTCCGAGCGCAGGTGCTCGATGTGGTCCACGTGCAGCGGGAAGATCTTGCCCTGGTCGCGCACCAGCACTCGCGTGAGCGGGCCGCCGTCGGCATCGCCGCGCGCGGCGGCCTCCAGCGCCGGCAGCGCCTGCTCGGGCGGCGCGCCGGCGCTCAGCGCGTGCTGCACGGCCTCCACGAAGCGTTCGTGCGAGAAGGGCTTGAGCAGGTAGTCCACGGCGTGCAGCTCGAAGGCGGTGAGCGCATGCTCGTCGTAGGCGGTGGTGAAGATCACGGCCGGCGGCGGCTGCAGCTTCTCGGCCGCCAGCGTGCGCAGCACCTGCAGGCCGGTGAGGCCGGGCATCTGGATGTCGGTGAGCACCAGCGCCGGGCGCAGTTCGCGGATGGCGGCCAGCGCGCTGGCCCCGTCGGCGCAGGCGGCCACCAGCTCCAGCTGCGGCATCGCGCGCACCCAGTCGGCCAGGCCTTCGCGGGCCAGCGGCTCGTCTTCGGCGATGAGGGTTCGGCAAGGGGACATGTTCATGCGGCCAGCTCCGCGCCGGGGATGTGAATGTGCACGGCGAAGCCCTGCCCGGGCGCGCTGGCCACGTTCATGCGCGCCTGGCCGCCGAAGTCCAGTTCGAAGCGGCGGCGCAGTGCACTGAGGCCCACGCCGGCGGGCTGCGCGGACGCGCTCGCTGCGGCCGGCGGCCAGGTGCAGCCGGCGCCGTCGTCGGAGACCTGCAGTTCCAGCGCGTCGCCGCGCCGTTGCGCGCTGATGCGCACCGTGCCGCCCTCGGTGCGCGGCGCGATGCCGTGCACGATGCTGTTCTCCACCAGTGGCTGCAGCGTCAGCGGCGGGATGGCGTCGTTCACGGTGGCGGGGTCGACCTGCCAGTCCACCTTCAGGCGCGGACCGAGGCGCAGCGCTTCCAGCTCCAGGTAGTCGCGCACGAAGTCCAGTTCCTCCTGCAGCGTGACGCGGCCCTCGCTGCCGCGCGTGGTGTCCAGCACGTAGCGCATCAGGCGCGAGAAGCGCAGCAGCGTCTGCTCGGCGGCGGCGGGGTCGCGCCGCGTCAGCATCATCAGCGAGTTCAGCGTGTTGAAGAGGAAGTGCGGGTTGAGCTTGCCGTTGATGGCCGCCAGTTCCGCCCGCACCAGCGCGGCTTCGGCCCGCGCCGCCGAGAGCGCCGAGCGGTGCGCCCGGCGTGCGTGCAGCGCGCCGCCAAAGCCCAGCATCAGCGCCACGTAGACGAACACGCCCCACATGGCCTGCCACAGCAGCATGCGCTCCACCATCGCCACGGCATGCTCGGTGCCGTAGAACCAGACCGACATCGCGAAGTCGATGGCCTGCCAGCCGGCGATGAAGACCACGGCCGCCGCCGCGTGCAGCACCAGGCGCTGCGACAGCGGCCGGCTCCGGCGGCCCAGCCAGCGCGCCCACGGCAGGCCGGCGCAGCCCAGCAGCATGGCCGGGCCCATGTTCCAGCTGGCCAGGTACACGCCCTGCCAAGGCCGCCAGCCGCCGCGCTGCCATTCGGTGCCGGCCATGGCATACAGGCCCCAGCACAGCAGCGACAGCCCGGCGTAGGCCAGCCACAGCGGGCGGTCGGAGAGCGGGGGTTCTTCGGAAGGGGCTGCGGGCGGAACCGGGAACATGAAGCCATCGTAGAGGCTGCGCTCGGGCCGGCCGGCCGCCGGGCGACGAAGTGCGGGGCGCGGGCTGTCAAGTGCGGTCGGCCATGGCCCTTCGCCAGCGGGTATGCAAGGCTGTTCATATCGCCGATTCGGCCCGGCTTGCCCAGAATCCTGCGGTCGCTGTCACACGCTCACCGCCTGGAGAAACGCCTTGTCCGCCCCGTCCCTGTTCCGCCGCGCCCTCGTCCTCGTCGCCGCCACCCTGGCCCTGGGGGCCCAGGCGCAGGACAAGTTCATCGTCATGGCCTCCACCACGTCCACGGAACAATCGGGCCTGTTCGGCCACCTGCTGCCGGCCTTCAAGGCGGCCTCGGGCATCGACGTGCGCGTGGTCGCCGTCGGCACCGGCCAGGCGCTGGACACCGGCCGCCGGGGCGACGCCGACATCGTCTTCGTGCACGACCAGGTGGCCGAGGAGAAGTTCGTGGCCGAGGGCTTCGCCACGCAGCGGCGCCCCGTCATGTACAACGACTTCGTGCTCATCGGCCCCGCCGCCGACCCCGCGAAGCTCAAGGGCAACGACATCGCCGCCGCGCTGAAGAAACTGGCCGCAGCGCCCGCCAGCTTCATCTCGCGCGGCGACAAGAGCGGCACCCATGCCGCCGAGCTGCGCCTGTGGAAAGCCGCCGGCGTGGACATGGCCGCGGCCAAGCCCGCCGGCTACAAGGAATGCGGCTGCGGCATGGGTCCGGCGCTGAACATGGCCTCCAGCACCGGCGCCTACGTGCTGGCCGACCGCGGCACCTGGCTGTCGTTCAAGAACCGCGCTGACCTGGCCATCCTGGTGGAAGGCGACCAGAGCCTGTTCAACCAGTACGGCGTGATGGTGGTGAACCCGGCCAGGCACCCGCACGTGAAGGCGTCCCTGGCGCAGACCTTTGCCGACTGGGTGGTGTCGCCGGCCGGCCAGCAGGCCATCGCGGCCTACAGGATCGGCGGCGAGCAGTTGTTCTTCCCCAACGCGAAGTTCCGCTGAGAACGCTGCTTGTCCGCGTCAGTGGCAAGGCCCGCCCAGGCCGCGTCGCCCGACTGGCTGGCACGGGGCTGACAAGCCCCATCAGGGTTACTCCG
>JAEUPH010000258.1 GCA_016790395.1 Rubrivivax sp.
ATGTGCCTGCAGGAGCTGTCTACCTGCAAGCAGTACGACACGCCGGTGAAGATCGTCTCGTTGAACAACCGCTACCTGGGCATGGTGCGGCAGTGGCAGCAGCTGGACTACGGCGGCCGCTATTCGCACAGCTACATGGACGCGCTGCCCGATTTCGTCAAGCTGGCCGAGGCCTATGGCCACGTCGGCATGCTGATCGAGAAGCCGTCCGACGTGGAGCCGGCGCTGCGCGAGGCCATGCGGCTGAAGGATCGCACCGTGTTCCTGGACATCCGCACCGATCCCACCGAGAACGTCTGGCCGATGGTGCAGGCCGGCAAGGGCATCACCGAGATGCTGCTGGGGTCCGAAGACCTGTAAGGCGGCGCGCCGTTCGGCGGCAGGCTGGCGTTACCGCGCCGGCCGCGACGGCCCGGCGGCGCACCGCGGCACAGCTTCGGCAGGCGCATCCATTCTCTCAACTCGCAACGCGTGGCCAAGGTCCGGCAGTTACCGCTGCCGGCACTGAAGAGCGCGCAGGACGAAAACCATGAAACACATCATCGCCGTGCTGCTGGAAAACGAACCCGGCGCACTGTCCCGTGTGGTCGCGCTGTTTTCGGCGCGCGGCTACAACATCGAGAGCCTGACCGTCGCGCCCACCGAGGACGCGTCGCTGTCGCGCATGACCATCGTCACCACCGGCAGCGACGAGGTGCTGGAGCAGATCACCAAGCACCTGAACCGTCTGATCGAGGTGGTCAAGGTGGTCGACCTGACCGAAGGCCCCTATACCGAGCGCGAGCTGATGCTGATCAAGGTGCGCGCGGTGGGCAAGGAGCGCGACGAGATGAAGCGCATGGCCGACATCTTCCGCGGCCGCATCGTCGATGTCACGGACAAGAGCTACACGATGGAACTCACCGGCGACAGCGGCAAGCTGGATGCCTTCCTCGAGGCCATCGACCGCGCCGCCATCCTGGAGACGGTGCGCACCGGCGCCTGCGGCATCGGCCGCGGCGAGCGGATCCTCAGGGTCTGACACACAACCTTTTCACACGGAGAACAGCATGAAGGTCTATTACGACAAGGACGCCGATCTGAGCCTGATCAAGGGCAAGAAGGTCACGATCGTGGGCTACGGCTCGCAGGGCCACGCCCACGCGCAGAACCTCAGCGACAGCGGCGTCAAGGTGACGGTCGGCCTGCGCAAGGGCGGCGCGTCCTGGTCCAAGGTGGAGAAGGCCGGCCTGCAGGTGGCCGAGGTCGGCGAAGCCGTCAAGGGCGCCGACGTGGTGATGATGCTGCTGCCGGACGAGCAGATCGCGGCGGTCTACAGCAAGGATGTCGAGCCGAACATCCGCGAAGGCGCCTCACTGGCCTTCGCCCACGGCTTCAACGTGCACTTCGGCCAGGTCGTGCCGCGTGCCGACCTCGACGTGTGGATGGTGGCGCCGAAGGCGCCCGGCCACACCGTGCGTGACACCTACAGCCGCGGTGGCGGCGTGCCGCATCTGATCGCCGTGCACGCCGACAAGAGCGGCAAGGCGCGCGACCTGGCGCTCAGCTATGCCGCAGCCAACGGCGGCGGCAAGGCCGGCATCATCGAGACCAACTTCCGCGAAGAGACCGAGACCGACCTGTTCGGCGAGCAGGCGGTGCTGTGCGGCGGCACGGTGGAACTGATCAAGGCCGGCTACGAGACGCTGGTCGAGGCCGGCTACGCGCCCGAGATGGCCTATTTCGAGTGCCTGCACGAGCTGAAGCTGATCGTCGACCTGATCTATGAAGGCGGCATCGCCAACATGAACTACTCGATCAGCAACAACGCCGAGTATGGCGAGTACGTCACCGGCCCGCGCATCGTCACCGACGAGACCAAGAAGGTGATGAAGCAGGTGCTGAAGGACATCCAGACCGGCGAGTACGCCAAGAGCTTCATCCTGGAGAACCGCGCTGGCGCGCCGACCCTCATCAGCCGTCGCCGCCTGACGGCCGAGCACTCCATCGAGGTGGTGGGCGAGAAGCTGCGCGCCATGATGCCCTGGATCAAGGCCAACAAGCTGGTCGACCGCAGCCGCAACTGAGCAAGGCGCTATCCTCCGCGCCCATGAATGACGACCTTCGCGTCCCGGGCGCGGGCGACCTTGAAGGCAGCGAGGTCGTGGAGGCCCCGCGGCCACGCCGCAAGGGCATCTACATCCTGCCGAACGCCATCACGCTGGCCGCGTTGTTCTCTGGCTTCTACGGCGTGGTGATGGCGATGAACGGCCGCTTCGAGGCGGCCTGCGTCGCGATCTTCTGCGCGGCCATCCTGGACAGCCTGGACGGTCGCGTGGCGCGCATGACGAACGCGCAGAGCGCCTTCGGCGAGCAGATGGACAGTCTGTCGGACATGGTGAGCTTCGGCGCCGCGCCGGCGCTCATCATGTACATCTGGGGCCTGAAGGACATGGGCAAGGCGGGCTGGATCCCGGCCTTCGTCTACATCGCCGGCGCGGCGCTCCGCCTGGCGCGCTTCAACGTCAACATCGGCGTCGTCGACAAGCGCTTCTTCCAGGGGCTGCCCAGCCCGGCTGCGGCGGCGCTCGTGATCGGCTTCATCTGGGTCATGGACGACCATGGCTTCAAGGGCGTGACGCGTTCCGACTGGATCCCCTCGGTCGCCTTCGCCGTCACTCTCTATGCGGGCCTGAGCATGGTGACCAATGCGCCGTTTTACAGCTTCAAGGTGCTGGGCTGGCGGCGCACGGTGCCTTTCATCGTGCTGGTGGTCATTGCCCTGGGGATCGCGTTGATTGCGCTGGACCCACCGACGGTGCTCTTCGCCCTGTTCTGCATCTACGGACTCTCGGGTTATGTCGTCTATGCGTGGCGCCGGATGAAGGGCAAGCCGACAAGTGTCATCGCCGTCTCGACGGACGAGCCGGACGAGAAGGGGCTCCACCACTGAAGGTGGGCTGCTATCATCTCGGCATGAATTCGCTCTGCCGCTTCAGCGCGCTAGCCCTGCTAGGACGCCCGCGGGTGCGCTGATCGAATTCGTCCTTCCACTTTCCGATCAACGGCCCGCCAGCGCAACGCAGCGGGCCGTTGTTCTTTTCCGATGCTGCGTGCGACCCCACTTCACCCGAAGGCACGACCATGACCGACAAGCTCATCATCTTCGACACCACGCTGCGCGACGGCGAACAGTCGCCTGGCGCCTCGATGACCCGGGAAGAGAAGCTGCGCATCGCGCGGCAACTGGAACGCCTGCGGGTGGACGTGATCGAGGCCGGTTTCGCTGCCTCCAGCAACGGTGACTTCGAGGCCGTGAAGTCCATCGCCGACGCCATTCGCGAGAGCACCGTGTGCTCGCTGGCGCGCGCCAACGACCGCGACATCTCCCGCGCCGCCGAGGCGCTGAAGGGTGCGGCGCGTTCGCGCATCCACACGTTCATCGCGACTTCGGCGCTGCACATGGAGAAGAAACTGCGCATGACCCCCGATCAGGTGCATGAGCAGGCCAGGCTGGCGGTGCGCTTCGCGCGCAACCTGTGCGACGACGTCGAGTTCTCGCCCGAAGACGGCTACCGCAGCGACCTCGACTTCCTGTGCCGCGTGCTGGAGACGGTGATCGCCGAGGGCGCACGCACGGTGAACATTCCCGACACGGTCGGCTACGCCGTGCCCGAGCTGTATGGCGAGTTCATCCGCACGCTGCGCGAGCGCGTGCCCAACAGCGACAAGGCGGTGTGGAGCGTGCACTGCCACAACGACCTCGGCATGGCCGTGGCCAACTCGCTGGCCGGCGTGAAACTGGGTGGCGCGCGCCAGATCGAATGCACGATCAATGGCCTGGGTGAACGCGCAGGCAACTGCTCGCTGGAGGAGGTGGTGATGGCGGTGCGCACGCGCCGCGACTACTTCGGACTGGCGCTGGGCATCGACACGACGCAGATCGTGCCGGCCTCGCGCATGGTCAGCCAGACCACCGGCTTCGTGGTGCAGCCGAACAAGGCTGTCGTGGGCGCCAACGCCTTCGCCCACGCCAGCGGCATCCACCAGGATGGCGTGCTGAAGGCGCGCGACACCTACGAGATCATGCGCGCCGAGGATGTGGGCTGGGCAGCCAACAAGATCGTGCTGGGCAAGCTTTCGGGCCGCAATGCGTTCAAGCAGCGTCTGCAGGAACTGGGGGTCGACCTCGACAGTGAGAGCGAGGTCAACGCCGCCTTTGCCCGGTTCAAGGATTTGGCGGACCGCAAGAGCGAGATCTTCGACGAGGACATCATTGCGCTGGTCAGCGACGAGAGCGTCACCCCCGAACAGGAGCACTACCGCCTTCTAGCGCTGTCGCAGCGATCCGAGACCGGCGAGCGCCCGCATGCCACGGTGAGCTTTGCCGCCGGCGCCCAGGAGCACCGCGCCGAGAGCGACGGCAACGGGCCCGTCGATGCCAGCCTGAAGGCGATCGAGAGCAAGGTCCAGAGCGGCGCCGAAATGATGCTGTACTCGGTGAACGCCATCACCTCGGGCAGCACGGAGTCGCAAGGCGAGGTCACCGTGCGCCTGCAGCACGGCGGGCGGGTGGTCAACGGCGTCGGGGCCGATCCCGACATCGTGGTGGCCTCGGCCAAGGCCTACCTGTCGGCGCTCAACAAACTGCACAGCAAGGCCGAAAGAGTGGCTGCGCAGGGCTGAGCGCCGCAGCGCCAGGCCGCCCGCACGCGGCCTGTGGGTTTTCGAGGGGGCACTTGAGGAAGATCTCGCAAGCATTTGATCTTGTGCGCATTTTTCTGGTGCCCTACACTCGGGTCGAGGCCATGACGGCGGAGTGTGCTCAGTGCTGAAGAAGAGATTCCTTGGGTTCGGTTGGCTGTCGACGGCACTTCTGGCACTCATGCTGGCCGCCGCGCCGGGTGGCGCCATGGCCGCAGCCCCCCAGGCCCAAGGGGCCAAGGCCCCGGCCAAGGGTGCGGTCAAGGCCAAGCGGGCTGGCAAGCCCAAGCCGACCGCCGGCAAGTCGGTGTCCGGTCGCGGCATCGTGTTTCGCAAGGCCGGTGCGCGCAAGGCCGTGCCGGCGCGCCCCTCGTTCGGGCACCTGTCGGGCCTGCAGAACGTGGACGACGAGCTTGACCTGAAGTCCAGTGTTGCACTCGTCGTCGATCAGGACACGGACGAGGTGCTGTTCAGCAAGAATCCCTCTGCCGTGCTGCCGATCGCGTCGATCACCAAGCTGATGACCGCGGTGGTGGTCACGGAGGCAGCGCTGCCGCTGGACGAGGAACTCACGGTGGTGCAGGACGATGTCGATGCCACCGCAGGCAGCCGCTCCCGACTGAAGCTGGGCACCCAGCTCACGCGAGGGGAGATGCTGCACCTGGCGCTGATGGCCTCCGAGAACCGCGCGGCGCATCTGCTGGGCCGCACGTATCCGGGTGGCATGCGTGCCTTCGTCGCGGCCATGAACGCCAAGGCGCAGTCTCTGGGCATGCTCGACACCCGCTACGTCGAGCCCACGGGCCTCTCGAGCGACAACCAGTCCAGCGCCCAGGACCTGGCCCGCCTCGTCCGGGAGGCCTACCAGTACCCGATCCTTCGTGACCTCTCCACCTCGGTGCAAGCCTCCATGCCCGTCGGGCGCCGCCAGGTCCAGTTCAGCACCACGAACGGTCTCGTTCGGAACCCCGAGTGGGACATCGGCTTGCAGAAGACCGGCTACATCAGCGCGGCCGGGCGTTGTCTGGTGATGCAGGCCGAATTGGCGGGTCGCAAGCTGATCATGGTGCTGCTCGATTCCGCCGGCAAGTATTCGCGCATCGGCGATGCCGAGCGCATCCGCAAGTGGCTGGTCACGGCTCCCCTGGTGCCCGCGGCAGTGGCCGCTCAGCCGGCAGCCGCGGAGCGGTAGCCCAGGGCCTGGGAGATCTGGGCGGCGGTGCCCCGCACGCGCTCGAGCCAGCTTTCCTCCAGCCGGTCCGCAGGGGCAGACACGGAGAGCCCCGCCACCAGCTTGCCCTGGTCGTCAAAGACGCCGGCGGCCATGCAGCGCACGCCCAGTTCCAGTTCCTCGTCGTCACGCGCCACGCCACTTGTGCGCACGCTGGCGAGTTCGCGCTCCAGCCGGGTGAGCTCGGTGATGCTGTTGCGCGTGTGGCCGGTCAGGCCCGTCCGCGTGGCATAGGCGCGCACCCTCACCGGGTCGTCGTGGGCCAGGAACAGCTTGCCGACGGAAGTCAGGTGCAGCGGCGCCCGGCCTCCGACAGCGCGGACCACCTGCATGCCCGAGCGTTCGCTGTAGGTGCGTTCGATGTAGACGATCTCGTCGCCCTGGCGCATCGACAGATTGACCGGCTGGTGCGTCACCTTGTGCAGTTCGCGCATCGGGCCGATGGCGGCCTCCCGCACGTCGAGCCGGGCCTTCACCAGGTTCCCGAGTTCCAGCAGACGCATGCCGAGACGGTAGGTGCCTGCGGCGGGGCGGTCGACAAAGCGCCCGATGGCCAGGTCATTCAGGATGCGGTGTGCCGTGCTGGGGTGCAGTCCGGTGCGCTCGCTGATGTCCTTCAGGGAGACCGGGTCCGGCTGCGCGGCCAGCATCTCCAGCAGCGAGAACGTGCGCTCAAGCACCTGGATGGTGGGGGTCTGGCTGTCTTTCGACATGGGTGCGTGCATGGGCAGCGAGGAATCCTGGAATTTTGCATCGTGGAAAGCCGAATGGCAATCCGGAACCGAGCTCCTGACGCTCCGGGCCTTCGATCAGCCGGCCTCGAGCAGCGCCACGGCCTGCTCACCTGCGCGGACAGCGCCCTCCAACGTGGCCGGGTAGGGGCCGTCGATGTAGTCGCCAGCGGCCACCAGGCCCTGTGCCACCCTTGCCGGGGGGCGATCGAGGCCAGGAACGCACCGGAAGGTGGCGCGCTTCTCTGCGCTGACGTGCAGCAGTTGTGGTGATGTCGGCCAGGTTCCAGGGGCGAACGCCTCTTCGGCCTGGGCGAGCACGGCACCTGCCGTCGCTTCCAGGCCAGCCTCCGTCCACGCCCGCGCGCCGCTGACGACGAAGGCGAACCTCCCCGGCCTGCCACCGAGCGCGCCATGGTCGAAGGCAAACTGGGCAGGTGCCCGTGCGCTCTCCAGCAGAGCCGTCATCGGCGCAGGCAGGCGCGCACCGGGGCACTGAAGGTAGACCGTGATGATGGGCTCGTACAGGAGCGCCTGCGCGCGTGCCGACCAGTCGCCCTCGTGTTCGGCCGTCAGGCGGGCCGCCTCGGTGGCGGTGGTCGCCAGCACCACGGCATCGAAAGGCAGGTCGTTCACGCGCCAGCCTCCGGCCTGCCGCTCGAGGGCCAGCACACGCTGACCCGCGTGCAGCTTCGCACCCGCCGCCCCCAGCCAGCGCCAGGCCGGCTCTGGCAGCAGTTCGCCGAGCGGCCGACGAGGCAGCAGCAGGTCGGCGGCGCCGTGTCCGCCGAAGAGTGCGTCCTGCAACACGCGCAGCAGCACCGCGGCGCTGGCGTCGCGCGCCGGCGTGTTCAGCGCTGCCACGCACAGGGGGTCGATCAGCAGGTCTCGAACATCCTGCGACAGGTTGGCGCACAGGGCATCCACGGTGGTGCCAGGAGCGCAACGGAAGCCTCCGGCCAGCCAACCTGCGGCCGCACCCAGCAATGTCCATTTGCCACGTCGGCTGAAGCCCCGCGCGCGCAGCACCCCCGCGGCGAAGGCCAGCGCGGCCGGCCCGCGCGGCAGTCCCAGGCCCCGTCCGTCGGGGTAGCGCAGTTCCAGCGGTCGTCGATGGAAGGCCAGAGACGGATCCAGGCCGACGCGGCGCATGAGCGACAGGGTGCGTGAGTAGGCTCCGATGAGGATGTGCTGCCCGTTGTCGAGAACGGCGGGGCCGCGTAGCACGCTGCGCGCTCGGCCACCGGGCTGTGCGGCCATCTCGAAGAGCGTGACCTCGTGGCCCGCTGTCACCGCGCGCACGGCGGCCGCCAAGCCGGCCCAGCCGGCCCCGACCACCGCCAGCCTCATGGGTGCCGGCACCTCAGTTCAGCACCCGCGAAGGTGGGTGCGCGTGGCGATCCACAGCTTGCGCAATGGCGTCAGGGAGGTGCGCTGGTGCAGCACCTGGAAGCCCTGGGCCTCGATCTCGCGCAGCAGGGTGCGGTAGATGTTGGCCATCATCAGGCCGGGCTTCTGGGCCACGCGATCGGCGTCGGGCAGCAGCGCCAGTGCGCGGTCGTAGGTGGCATGGGCGCGTTCGGCCTGGAAGCGCATCAGGGCATCGAATCGCGTGCTGTACCCCCAGGGCGCCTCCCGCCTGAGCAATTCGTGCGCCTTGACCTCGAAGCGCTGCAATTCGGACAGGGGCAGGTAGATGCGGCCGCGCCGGGCGTCATCGCCGACGTCCCGGATGATGTTCGTCAGCTGCATGGCCCGGCCCAGGAGGTGCGCGTACTCGATGGTGGTCGCCTGGGTGCGGCCGAAGATGTTGGCCGCTACCTCGCCGACGACCCCGGCCACGAGGTGGCAGTAGCGCTCCAGCGCGGCGAAGTCCAGGAAGCGGGTCTGTTCCAGGTCTGTCTGGCAGCCGTCGATCACCGCGTCCAGGTGGCGTGCCTCGATCCCGAACTCCGGCGCGAGCGGCAGCAGCGCCTTCATCACCGGATGGCTCGCCTGCCCCGCAAAGGCCTGGGCGACTTCGCGCCGCCACCACTGCAGCTTGGTGGCGGCGACGCCGGGATCCAGGGTCTCGTCCACGACGTCGTCCACCTCGCGGCAGAACGCATAGAAGGCCGTGATGGCCGCGCGCCTGGCGGGCGGCAGGAACAGGAAGGCGTAGTAGAACGACGAGCCGCTGCGTGCGGCCTTGTCCTGCACGTACTGTTCGGGGCTCATCGCAGGGCCCCGGGCATGCGCCACGCCCGCCACAGCAGCAAGGGCACGTCGGTCAACTGCAGCCGGGGGCGCCTGCCGAGCACGGCATGGTCCAGCGCGGCAATCTTCTCCAGCACACGCAGGCCACCCTGTACCACCAGGCGAAGCTCCCAGCCCGCCCGCCCCGGTACGCGCAGGGCCAGCGGCGCGCCCTGCAGCATCATGGCGCGCGCCCAGTGGCACAGGGTGGCCACCAACAGGCGGCTGCGGCGGCTGTCCGTACCCTGGGCCAGTTCGCCCGGCGTCACGCGGTGGGCCAGCGCGTCTTCGTGAGGCACGTAGCAGCGGCCACGCGGACCGTCCAAGGAAAGGTCCTGCCAGAAGTTGATGAGCTGCAGTGCGCTGCAGATCGCATCGCTCTGTTGCAGCGAACGCGCGTCGGCGATGGCGTAGAGGTGAAGCAGGAGACGGCCGACCGGGTTGGCCGAGCGGCGGCAATAGTCGAGCAGCGCCAGGCGGTCAGGGTAGGGCGGGTTGCGGACGTCCTGCTCGAAGGCGTCGAGCAGGTCGTGGAAGGGCGCTGCGGGCAGCTTGAACTGCGGCGCCAGCGCGGCCAGGGGGCCGAACACGCGTCGCCATGCGGCGCTGACAGGCTGTCCGGCCAGCGCGGCGTCCAGGTCGCGGCGGTAGCTGGCAAGGTCGGCCAGCCTTTCTCCCTGCGAAGCGTCGCCTTCGTCGGCGATGTCGTCGGCCGTGCGCGCGAAGTGGTAGATGGCCTGCACCACGGGCCGCAGGGCGGGTGGGCACAGGAGCGAGGCAACGGGAAAGTTTTCGTAGTGATCGACACTCACGGGGGGCGATTGTCGCGACTCTGGGCGCTGCTTGCGGCCGGGGATGCCCGTTGACAGGGATACAGCGGCAAACCTATATTACTGACCAGTCAGTCAGTAATGAATCCTCGCAGACGCACGACGAGTGCGGGCGCTGGAACACCCGCACCATGCCATACCCCGGAAAAAGCCGTCCTGTCGCCGCCGTCGTCGCCTCGATCACGCTCATCGCGCTTGCCGGCTGTTCGCGGCCCGAGCCGGTGCCCGAGCCCGTGCGGGCCGTGCGCACCATGACCATCGGCAGCGAGACGGCAGGGGGCAGCCACGAGTACGCTGCCGAACTGCGGGCTCGCACCGAGTCCAGGCTCGGCTTTCGCGTGGCCGGCAAGCTGCTGAGCCGCCGAGTCGATGCCGGCCAGCGGGTGAGGGCGGGGGAGGCGCTCGCCCAACTTGATGCCGCCGACTTGCGCCTGGGCCAGGAGGCGGCGCTGGCGACCGTGCGCGCTGCCCAGACGCAGCACGATCTGGCTGCGGCGGAGTTCCAGCGCTTCCGGGAACTGCGGAACCAGGGCTTCATCAGCGGCCTGGAACTGGAGCGCCGGGAAGCCACGCTGAAGGCTCAGAAGGCCCAGCTGGACCAGGCGCTGGCACAGGCGGGTGTGCAGGGCAACCAGACCGCCTATGCGACCCTCACCGCCCCCGCCAGCGGCGTGGTCACGGCGGTCGAAGCCGAGCCAGGGGCCGTGCTCGCCGCAGGAACGCCCGTCGTGCGCCTGGCCCATGACGGTCCGCGCGATGCCGTCTTCGCCGTGCCCGAAGACAACGTGGCCGCGCTGCGCGGCCTGCTGGGCAAGGCCGGCGCGCTGAAGGTGCGGCGCTGGGCCAGTACCGAGATCGTGCCCGCCACGGTGCGTGAGGTGGCCGCCGCCGCGGACGCCACCACGCGCACCTTCCTCGTGAAGGCGGATCTGGGCATGTCCACGCTTCAACTGGGCCAAACGCTCACGGTGTCGATCGAACAGCCGCGTCGCGAAGGCGTTGCACGTCTGCCGCTCACGGCGCTGATGCAGCATCAGGGCCAGTCGGCCGTCTGGGTGGTCGACCGGCCGAGCATGACGGTGAAGGTGCAGCCCGTCAGCGTCGCCGGTGCCGACGGCAACTCGGTGATCGTCAGCGCCGGGCTCAGCCCGGGTCAGACGGTCGTCACCGCGGGCGTGCATGTGCTGACGCCCGGGCAGAAGGTCAAGTTCTTCCAGATGTCGGCCATGGCCAACCCGCCGGCGGTCCCGCCCGGTCAGACCGCGTCTTCGCCGCGTTGAGTCGGGGACGTCGCCATGAGCCTCACTGCTGAAGCCACCGCCGGCGGCGCGCGTTTCAACGTCTCGCGTTGGGCGCTGGAGCACCCGGCGCTGACGCGCTACCTGATGGTCGTGTTGATGCTCCTGGGCTGTGCGGCCTACTTCCAGCTCGGGCAGGACGAAGACCCACCGTTCACCTTCCGCGCAATGGTCGTCCAGGCCTTCTGGCCGGGCGCCAGCGCGCAGCAGATGGCCGAACAGGTCACCGACAAGATCGAGAAGACGCTGCAGGAAGTGCCCTACGCCGACAAGCTGCGCAGCTTCACCAAGCCCGGCGAGTCGCTGACGATCGTGCAGCTGAAGGATTCCTCGCCTCCCAAGGAGGTACCCAACAGCTGGTACCAGGTGCGCAAACGTGTCGCGGACATGCGGTCGACCCTGCCCGCAGGCGTCATCGGACCGGTCTTCAACGACGACTTCGGCGATGTCTACGGCTCGATCTTCGCGCTGCGGGCCGACGGCTTCTCGCGCGAGGAGCTCCGCGTGCAGGCCGACCAGGTTCGGCAGGTGCTGCTGCGCGTGCCGGACGTTGCCAAGGTGGAGGTCTTCGGCGCGCAGGCCGAGAAGGTGTTCGTGGAGATCTCCCAGAAGCGCCTGGCCCAGCTGGGCCTCGACTTCAACCAGGTCATCGCGCAGATCAGCGCGCAGAACGCCGTCGAAGGTGCCGGGGTGCTCAACGCGGGAGCCGAAAACCTCCAGGTTCGCGTCGCCGGCCAGTTCGCGTCCGTGGCCGATCTCAGGCGCTTTCCCATCCGTGCCACCAACCCTGGCACGGGTGCCGCCACCACGCTCCAGCTGGGTGATCTGGCCGACATCCGGCGCGAGTACGTGGACCCGCCGACGACGATGGTCCGGCATCAGGGCGAGCAGGTCATCGCGCTGGGCGTGGCCATGACCAAGGGTGGCGACATCATCGCCCTGGGCAAGGCCCTGCAGACGGCCGTCCAGCGCATCGAGGCCGACCTGCCGGCCGGCATCGCCATCACGCGCGTGCAGGACCAGCCCGAGGCCGTGAAGCGGTCCGTGGGTGAGTTCGTGCGCGTGCTGATCGAAGCCGTCATCATCGTGCTGGCCGTCAGCTTCATCAGCCTGGGGCTGCACCTGAAGCCCCTGCGCATCGACATCTGGCCGGGCATGGTGGTGGCCATCACGATCCCGCTGGTGCTGGCCATCACCTTCGTCACCATGTTCTATTGGGGCGTCGGGCTGCACAAGATCTCGCTCGGCAGTCTGATCATCGCCCTGGGCCTGTTGGTGGACGACGCCATCATTGCCGTGGAGATGATGGTGCGCAAGCTCGAGGAGGGCTACGACAAGATGCGCGCCGCCACCTTCGCCTACGAAGTGACGGCCATGCCGATGCTCACGGGCACGCTCATCACCGCCGCCGGCTTCCTGCCGATCGGCCTGGCCAAGAGCGTGACCGGTGAGTACACCTTCGCCATCTTCGCCGTCACCTCGGCGGCGCTGGTCATCAGCTGGGCGGTGTCGGTCTACTTCGTGCCTTTCCTCGGTGCGTGGCTGCTGCGCGCGCGCCACCAAGCCGGGGGTGACCCCGGGGACGGGCCGCACGAGCTCTTCGACACGCCCTTCTACGCCCGCTTCCGCCGGCTGGTGGACTGGTGCGTGCAACACCGCTGGATCACGATTGGCCTGACCCTGCTGAGTTTCGCCCTGGGCATCGCCGGCATGGGCAAGGTGCAGCAACAGTTCTTCCCCGATTCCAGCCGTCCCGAACTGCTGGTGGACCTCTGGCTGCCCGAGGGTTCCACCATCCAGCAGAGCGACGAAGTCGCGCGCCGCTTCGAGAAACGGATGATGGCCGAGCCCGGCCTGGCCAGCGTGACGACTTGGGTGGGCAGCGGCGTGCCGCGCTTCTACCTGCCGCTCGATCAGGTGTTCCCTCAGGCCAACGTCAGCCAGGTCATCCTGCTGCCCAAGGACCTCAAGGAGCGCGAGGCCTTGCGCCTGCGCCTGCCGGAGCTGCTGGCCAGCGAGTTTCCCGAGGTGCGCACACGGGTGAAGCTGCTGCCCAACGGACCGCCGGTGGCCTACCCGGTGCAGTTCCGCGTCGTCGGGTTGGACGCCACGCAGGTGCGCCACTGGGCTGACCAGGCCAAGGAGATCCTGCGCGCCAACCCCAACATGCGTGGCGTCAACGACAACTGGAACGAACAGGTCAAGGTGCTGCGGCTGGAAGTGGACCAGGACAAGGCGAGAGCGCTCGGGGTCACCAGCCAGGCGATTGCCCAGGCGTCCCGCACCATCCTCTCCGGCAGCACGATCGGCCAGTATCGCGAGGGCGACAAGCTCGTGGACATCGTGCTTCGGCAACCCCTGGACGAGCGCAATGCCATCACCGACATCGGCAATGCCTACCTGCCGACGTCCACCGGTCGCTCGGTGCCGCTGTTGCAGGTGGCCAAGATCGGGTTCACGTGGGAGCCGGGCGTGATGTGGCGCGAAGGGCGGAGCTTCGCGGTCACGATCCAGGGTGACGTGGTCGAGGGCCTGCAGGGTCCGACGGTCACGGCTCAGGTGGCGCCCAAGCTGAACGAGCTGGCGCGGACCATGCCGCCCGGCTACGACATCCAGGTCGCCGGCGCCGTCGAGGAAAGCAGCAAGGGCCAGGGCTCCCTGCTGGCCAACGTGCCGCTGATGGCCTTCATCATGATGACGCTGCTCATGCTGCAACTGCAGAGCTTCCAGCGCGCGCTCCTGGTGATGCTGACGGCCCCGCTGGGCATCGCCGGCGTTGCGGCCGCCCTGCTCGTGCTGGACCGCCCCTTCGGATTCGTTGCGCTCCTGGGCTTCATCGCGCTGGTGGGCATGATCATGCGCAACTCCGTCATCCTGATCGACCAGATCGAGCAGGATCGGCGGCGTGGCGTGCCGACGTGGGACGCCATTGTCGAGTCTGCCGTTCGGCGCTTCCGCCCCATCGTGCTGACGGCCGCCGCCGCCGTCCTGGCCATGATCCCGCTGTCGCGCAGCGTTTTCTGGGGCCCGATGGCCGTGGCCATCATGGGAGGGCTGGTGGTGGCGACGGCACTCACGCTCTTGGCCTTGCCGGCGATGTATGCGGCATGGTTCCGCGTCCGGCGCGAGGCCTGAGGCAGGGATCCGGGGTCGGCGGCAAGCTCAAGCTAAAATCCGACTTTCGCCGTCGTACAGGCCCCACCCGCGCGGGTGGCGAAATTGGTAGACGCACCAGGTTTAGGTCCTGACGCCTTCACGGGCGTGCCGGTTCGAGTCCGGCCCCGCGCACCACGATCGGCAAGCCCACCGCCCACCCACCGTTCCCGAGAAGATCATGGCCGTCCAAGTCGAATCCCTGGAAAAGCTCGAGCGCCGCATCACCATCACGCTGGCGGCTGATGTCATCAACGGCGAGGTCGAGTCGCGCCTGAAGCGTCTGTCGCGCACCGTCAAGGCCGATGGCTTCCGCCCTGGCAAGGTGCCGATGAGCGTCGTGGCGCAGCGCTACGGCTATTCGGTGCAGTACGAGGTCGTCAACGACCGCGTCGGCCAGGCCTTCAACGAGGCCACCAACGAGGCCAAGCTGCGTGTCGCCGGTGCTCCCCGCATCACGCAGAAGGACGAAGCGCCGGAAGGCCAGCTTGCCTTCGACGCCACCTTCGAGGTCTACCCCGAGGTGAAGATCGGTGACCTGACGCAGGCCGAGATCGAGCGTGTCAGCACGGAGGTGTCGGAAGCCGCCATCGATCGCACGGTGGAGATCCTGCGCAAGCAGCGTCGCACCTTCGGGTTGCGTGGCAAGGAGGAAGGCGCCGTCGAAGGAGACCGCGTGACCATCGACTTCGAAGGCAAGATCGATGGCGAACCCTTCCAGGGCGGCAAGGCCGAGGCCTTCCAGTTCATCATCGGCGAAGGCCAGATGCTCGAGCAGTTCGACCAGGCCGTTCGTGGCATGAAGGTGGGCGAGAGCAAGACCTTCCCGCTGCAGTTCCCGGCCGACTACCACGGTCAGGACGTGGCCGGCAAGGAAGCCGACTTCCTCGTCAGCGTCAGGAAGATCGAGGCGCAGAACCTGCCGGCAGTCGACGAGGCGCTGGCCAAGTCGCTGGGCATCAAGGAAGGCACGGTCGAAGGGCTGCGCGCCGACGTCAAGAAGAACCTGGAGCGCGAGGTCAAGTTCCGCGTGCTGGCCCGCAACAAGGCGGCCGTGATGGACGCGCTGGCCAAGGCCGCCGAACTGGAACTGCCCAACGCGCTGGTGGCTGCCGAGACCGAGCGACTGATCGGCAACGCCCGCGCGGATCTCAAGCAGCGAGGCGTGAAGGACGCCGACACGGCGCCGATCCCTGCCGAGATCTTCAAGCCGCAGGCCGAGCGCCGTGTGCGCCTGGGCCTGGTGGTGGCCGAACTCGTGCGCGCCAACAACCTGCAGGCCAAGCCCGAGCAGCTGCAGAAGCACATCGAGGAACTCAGCCAGAGCTATGAGAAGCCTGCCGAAGTGATGCGCTGGTACCTGGGCGACCGCCAGCGCATGGCCGAGGTCGAAGCGGTGGTGATCGAGACCAACGTGACGGACTTTGTGCTGGCGCGCGCGAAGGTCGTGGACAAGGTGCTACCGTTCGACGATCTGATGACCGCCGCCTGAGCCGGCAGAGGGATTTCTCGATGAGCGTGCAGGACACCGTTGGCCTGGGCCTCGTGCCCATGGTGATCGAAACGTCGGGGCGCGGCGAACGTGCCTACGACATCTACAGCCGTCTGCTGCGTGAGCGCATCGTGTTCCTGGTCGGCCCGGTCAACGACGCCACGGCCAACCTGGTGGTGGCGCAGATGCTCTTCCTGGAGAGCGAGAACCCGGACAAGGACATCTTCCTGTACATCAACTCCCCCGGCGGCAGCGTCAGCGCCGGGCTGTCGATCTACGACACCATGAACTTCATCAAGCCCGACGTCAGCACCCTTTGCATGGGCATGGCGGCGAGCATGGGCAGCTTCCTGCTGATGGCCGGCGCCAAGGGCAAGCGGGCGGCGCTGCCGAACTCGCGCGTCATGATCCACCAGCCGTCGGGTGGGGCGCAGGGCCAGGCGACCGACATCGAGATCCAGGCGCGCGAGATCATCAAGACGCGCGAGCAGTTGAACCGCATCTATGCTGACCGGACGGGCCAGACGCTGGAGCGCATCGCGGCCGACATGGAGCGCGACCGCTGGATGTCTCCGACGGAAGCCCAGGAGTACGGTTTGATCGACCAGGTCCTGGACAAACGCGCCTGAGGATTCCCTCCAGCGGCCGGGGCTGTCCGGCATCCGGAGCCGAGGCCCGCAGATCTGCCCGATTGCGGGCCTTTTTCGTGGCCGACCCGGGCTCGGCACTTGAACTATGATGATGCGACGCATCGTCTTCCCGATCGCATCCCTCCAGCAATCAACTCCATGGCCGACAAGAAGGGCGCCTCCGGCGAAAAGGTTCTGTACTGCAGTTTCTGTGGTAAGAGCCAGCACGAGGTCAAGAAGCTCATCGCCGGGCCGTCGGTGTTCATCTGCGACGAGTGCATCGAGCTCTGCAACGACATCATCCGCGACGAAGTGCCGGCCGAAGGCCCTGCGGCGAAGACTTCGAAGTCCGAGTTGCCGGTGCCGAGCGAGATCAAGGCCAGCCTCGACCAGTACGTGATCGGCCAGGAAGTCGCCAAGCGCACGCTCTCGGTGGCGGTCTACAACCACTACAAGCGCTTGAAGCACATGAGCGCGGGCGGCAAGGACGAGGTTGAACTCAGCAAGAGCAATATCCTGCTGATCGGCCCCACCGGCAGCGGCAAGACTTTGCTGGCGCAGACGCTGGCGCGCCTGCTCAACGTGCCCTTCGTGATTGCCGATGCGACGACGCTCACCGAGGCCGGCTATGTCGGCGAGGACGTCGAGAACATCATCCAGAAGCTGCTGCAGAACTGCAACTACGACGTCGAGCGGGCGCAGCGCGGCATCGTCTACATCGACGAGATCGACAAGATC
>JAEUPH010000293.1 GCA_016790395.1 Rubrivivax sp.
CTGCTGGTGGACGGCGTGCGCGTCGGCTCGGCCACCGTGGGCTCGCCCTCGCTGGACAACCTGCCGCTGGAGAGCATCGAGCGCATCGAGATCGTGCGCGGGCCGATGTCCTCACTCTACGGTGCCGGCGCCATGGGTGGCGTGATCCAGGTCTTCACGCGCCGCGCTACCTCGGGCAGCACGGTCAATGCCAAGGCCGGTGTCGGTTCGAACGGATGGCGGCAGGCGAGCGGCGGAGGCACCTGGGGCGATGGTCGTTTCGACGCCGCGGCGCAGTTGCAGCGGACCACCTCGCGCGGCCGGTCGGCGTCGAACCCGAATGTGCCTTTCGGCAGCTACAACGCCGACGACGACGGCTTTCGCCAGACCGGCGGCAGCCTGCGCCTGGGCTGGAACCTGCTGCCCGACTGGCGCCTGGAGGCCCTGGTGCTGGACGCCCGCGGCACCACGCAGCTGGACGACGGCCCCGGCGCCGACGCGAAGGCGCGGCTCACCAACCGCGTGGCTTCCCTGTCGGCCAGCGGGCGCATCGCGGGTTCCTGGCGCACGCGGGTCAGCGTCGGCGAATCGGCCGATGGCTACGACACGCTCGCCAGCGCCAGCGCGTTCGCGTCGCTGGGCAAGATCGAGTCGAAGATCCGCCAGGTCGGCTGGGAAAACACCGTGCTCACGCCGCTGGGCACGGCGCTGGCGCTGCTGGAGCGGCAGACCGAGAAGGTGAGCCGCCCCGGCGCGCCTTTCAGCGTGAGCGAGCGCGACATCGACGGTCTGGCCCTGGGCCTGAACGGCACCGCCGATGCGCACACCTGGCAGGCCAGCCTGCGCCACGACCGCAACTCGCAGTTCGGCACCCAGGACACCGGCGCCGCGGGCTATGCCTTCGCCCTCACGCCGGCCTGGCGCGCGGCGGCCAGCGTGGGCAGCAGCTTCGTCGCACCGAGCTTCAACCAGCTGTACTTCCCGAACTTCGGCAACGACCAGCTCGAGGCCGAGACCGGCAGGCATGCGGAGCTGAGCCTGCGCTGGACGGGCCAGACGCAGTCGCTGCGCCTGGCCAGCTACGAGCACCGCTACCGCGGCTTCATCACCAGCGGCGCGGCGCCGCAGAACCTGCCGCGGGCGCGCATCACCGGGATCACCGTGGCCTGGGAAGGTCGTTGGCGCGACGTGGCGCTGCAGGCCTCGGCCGACCGCACCGATCCGCGCAACGACACCCTGGGCAACGCCAACTACGGCAAGCGCCTGCCGCGCCGCGCCAAGGACGCGCTGCGCCTGGCGGCCGACTGGAGCGGAGGCCCCTGGTCGGCGGGCGCCACGCTGGCGGCCTTCTCGCACCGCTTCGACAATGCCACCAACACGCAGCGCCTGGGCGGCTACGCGACGCTGGACCTGCGCGCCGAGTGGGCTGCCACGCGCGAGCTGGCCGTGGGCTGCAAGCTGAACAATGCGGGAGGCAAGCGCCACGAAACCTCGCTGGGCTACGACCAGCCGGGGCGAGAAGCCTTCCTCACGGTGCGCTACACGCCAAAGTGAACGTAATCCCCAAGATCCTCGCGACGCTGGCCACCGCGGTCTGCGCGGCGGTGGCCAGCGCCTCGGGCATCACCGTCGTGGACGACCGTGGCAAGCGCGTGGAACTGCCCGCCGCGGCGATGCGTGTGGTGACGCTGTCGCCTTCGCTCACCGAGACGGTGTGCGCCCTGGGCGCCTGCAGCCGCCTGGTCGGCGTGGACCGCTACTCCAACTGGCCGGCGGAGGTGAAGGCGCTGCCGCAACTGGGCGGGCTGGAAGACACGCAGATCGAGCGCATCGTCGCGCTCAAGCCCGACGTGGTGCTGGCCGCGGCGTCCATCCGTGCCATCGACCGCCTGGAAGCCCTGGGCCTGCGCGTGCTGGCGCTGGAAGCCCAGGCCTACGCCGACGTGCCGCGCGTCATCGGCCGCGTGGCGCAGGCGCTGGGGGCGCCGGCGGCCGGCGCGGCGCTGTGGCAGCGGCAGCAAGCGCGCCTGCAGGCGGCGGCCGAGCGCGTGCCGGCGGCGCTGCGTGGGCGCAAGGTCTATCTGGAAGTGGCGTCGGCCCCCTACGCGGCCGGCGAGGCCTCCTTCGTGGGCGAGGTGCTGGCGCGCCTGGGCCTGGGCAACGTGGTGCCCGCGGCGCTGGGGCCCTTCCCGAAGCTCAACCCGGAGTTCGTGGTGCGTGCGCAGCCGCAGCTGATGATGGGCAGCGCACGCGCCGTGGCCGAGATGGCACAGCGGCCGGGCTGGGCCGGCCTGGCCGCGCTGCGGGATCGCCAGACCTGCGGCTTCGAAGCCTCGGCATGGGACACCCTGGTGCGCGCCGGCCCGCGCCTGGCCGATGCGGCCGAGGCCATCGCCGACTGCCTGGTGAAGCTGGAGCCGCGTTGAGCACCGCCCGGCCTCCGGCCCAACCCGCCATGCTGGCCGCCGTGTTGCTGGCGGCTGCGCTGTCGCTGGCGGCGCTGGGGCTGGCGGCCGGCAGCGAAGGCTGGTCGTTCGCCTGGCGCGCCGAGTGGGACCTCGTCAGCGCCATCCGCGCGCCGCGCACCGTGGGGGCGCTGCTGTGCGGGGCGCTGCTGGGCCTGGCCGGCGCCATCGCGCAGGGCCTGTTCCGCAACCCGCTGGCCGATCCCTACCTGCTGGGCAGCGCCGCCGGCGCCGGGCTGGGCGTGGTGCTGGTGCTGGCGGGCGCGGGGGCCTTCGGCGTGGCGCTGGGCAGCGCCACGGCCGACGCCTTGCAGCGGGTCGGCCTCGTGGGTGCCGCTTTCGTCGGTGCCCTGGCGGGGGTGTCGCTGACCCTGATGCTGGCCCGCGGCGCCGGTCGGCCCACGGTCCTGCTGCTGGCCGGCGTGGTGGTGGGCATCCTGATGTCCTCGCTGTCCGAACTGCTGCTGCTGGTGGCGCCCGAGGCGCTGCGGGGGCGTCAGATCTTCATGCTGGGCACCACGGGCTACCTGGGCTGGCCGGCGGTGGCGGTGCTGGCCGCCGCGCTGGCCGTGGCGCTGCCGCTGGCGCTGCGCTTCGCCCGCGCGCTGGACGCCCTGGTGCTGGGCGAGGCCAGTGCGGCCAGCCTGGGCATCGCGCTGCCGCGCGTGCGGCTGCTGATGGTGTCGCTGATGGCGCTGGCCACGGCCACGGCCGTGGCGCAGGCCGGGCTGGTGGCCTTCGTCGGTCTGGTGGCGCCGCACCTGGTGCGACGGCGCGTGGTCGTCACGCACGGGCCCTTGCTGGCGCTCTCGGCGCTGACCGGTGCCGTGCTGCTGCTGGCGGCCGATGTGGCAGCGCGCAGCGTCATCGCGCCGCAGGAACTGCCGGTGGGGTTGCTCACGGCCGTGCTGGGCGGTGGCTACCTCCTTTGGCTGCTGCGGCAGCGGGGGCGGCCATGACGGCTGCCGCACTGCAGGGCGAGGGCCTCACGCTGATGCTGGGCGGGCGCAGCGTGGTGGACGATGTCTCCGTGGCGTTCCAGGCCGGCCAGTGGACAGCCGTGGTCGGCCCGAACGGGGCCGGCAAGAGCACGCTGCTCTCGCTGCTGGCCGGCCTGCGTGCGCCCGATGTCGGCCAGGTGTGGCTGCAGGGCCGCCCGCTGGGCGCCTGGAGCGCGCGGGCGCGAGCGCAGGCGCTGGCCTGGCTGTCGCAGCAGGGCGAAGCCGACGGCGACATCGCCGTGCGCGACGTCGTGCGCTTGGGCCGGCTGCCGCGCCACGGCCTGCTGGGCGCGCCCGATGCCGAAGACGAGACCGCTGTCGACCAGGCGATGGCCGCCACCGAGACCACCGACTTCGCCGCGCGCCGACTGAGCGAACTCAGCGGCGGCGAGCGCCAGCGCGTGTTGCTGGCCCGTGCGCTGGCGGTGCGGGCCCGCGTGCTGCTGCTGGACGAACCCACCACGCACCTGGACGCCCCGCACCAGCGCGCGCTGTGCCGCGGCCTGCGCGAACGCGCGCGCGGCGGCGCCGCGGTGGTGTCGGTGATGCACGACCTCACCCAGGCCCTCGGCGCCGACCGCCTGCTGGTGCTGCGCCAGGGCCGCGTGCTGGCCGACGCTGCGCCGGGCGATGCCGCGCTGCATGCCGCGCTGGCCCTGGCCTTCGGCGGTGCCTTCAGCATCCAGCAGGTGCACACCCCCGCCGGCCCGCGCTGGGTGGCGGTGCCCGCGCCATGACGCGCACGCTGGTCGTCTGGGGCACCAGCAGCGGCGCCGGCAAGAGCCTGCTGGCCACGGCGCTGTGCCGCAGTGCCGCGCGGCGCGGTCTCGACGTGGTGCCTTTCAAGGCCCAGAACATGAGCAACAACGCCCGCGTGGTGCCGCGGGCGCTGGATGGCGGTGCTGGCGAGATCGGCTCGGCACAGTACTTCCAGGCGCTGGCCGCTCGGGCCGCGCCGCACACCGACATGAACCCGGTGCTGCTCAAGCCCGAGCGCGACACGGCCAGCCAGGTCGTGGTGCACGGGGTGGTGGACCGTGCGCTGTCGGCGATGGGCTGGCGCGAGCGCAGCGCCCCGCTGGCCGCCTCGGCGCGCCAGAGCTTCGAGCGGCTGGCGGCGGCGCACGAGCTGGTGATCGTCGAGGGCGCGGGCTCGCCGGCGGAGATCAACCTGGCGCCGCAGGACTACGTGAACCTCGGCACCGCGCGCTGGGCGCGCGAGCTGGGCGAGGTGGAGGCGCTGCTGGTCACCGACATCGACCGCGGTGGCGCCTTCGCGGCCTGCCACGGCACCTGGGCGCTGCTGCCCGACGACCTGCGCGGCCTGCTCGCCGGCTACGTGCTCAACCGCTTCCGCGGCGACGCCGCCTTGCTGGCCCCGGGCCCGCAGATGCTGCAGGCGATGACGGGCGTGCCGCTGGCCGGCGTGCTGCCCATGCGCCGCGGCCACGGCCTGCCCGAGGAAGACGGCGTGTTCGACGACGGTGCGCGCGGCGAGGGCGAGGCGCGGCTGCGCGTGGCCGTGCTCGCGCCGCCGCACATCAGCAACCTGGACGAGTTCCAGCCCTTGGCGCGCGTGCCCGGCCTGCACCTGCGCTGGGCGCGTGAGGTGGGGGCCCTGGCCGGCGCCGACTGGATCGTGCTGCCGGGCAGCAAGCAGGTCAGTGGCGACCTCGCCTGGCTGCGCGCGCGCGGTCTGGACGCCGCCGTGCTGCGCCATGCGGCGGCCGGCGGCGCCGTGCTGGGCGTGTGCGGCGGCCTGCAGATGCTGGGCCGCACGCTGCACGACCCGCAGGGCCACGACGGCGAGGCCTTCGACGCCTTGCCCGGCCTGGGCCTGCTGCCGCTGGACACGCACTTCGGTGCCGACAAGCGCTTGCGGGACGGGCCGCTGCGCTTCGGCTCCGCCCAGGGCCCGTGGGCGGCCTTGCAGGGCGCGCAGGCCCGCGGCTACGAGATCCGCTGCGGCCAGACCGTGGCTGTGGCCGGCGCCGCCGTGCTGCACGACGCCCGGGGTGAAGCCATCGGCTGGCAGGCGGGGCCGGTGCTCGGCGTGTACGCACACGGCCTGTTCGAGAGCCCGGCCGTGCTGCGCGCGCTCTTCGGCGCCGCCGTGCCGACCCTGGAGACGGCCTTCGACAGCCTGGCCGACCTGGTGGACGAGCACCTGGACGCGCCGCTGCTGCGTCGGCTGCTGGGCGCCTGACCGCCCATCCGGCGCACCTGCACTTCGACGCGCGCCGCCGCCGCTTCATCGCAGCGGCCTGGCGCGCCGGAAGCGCTGCGACGACATTGCACACATTGCAGTTCGCACCGGAGCCCACCATGTCGCAAAGCCTGATCCAACGCAGCACCTCGGCCTGCCTGGCCCTGTTGTTCACGCTGGCGCTGCTGGGCAGCATCGAAGGGCTCTCGCGGCCGCACGAGACCGTCCTGCAGTGGGCCCAGCAGTCCTCCATCCAGGCCTGAGGGGGAGAGATGAACACGCTGCTGCTCTTCTTCGCCTGGCTGGTGCTGCTGGTGGTGTGCTGGCCGCTGGCGCTGCTGGCGCTGGTGCTGGCGCCCCTGGTCTGGCTGATCGCGCTGCCCTTCCGGCTGCTGGGCGCCGCGGTGGAAGGCGTCTTCGCCTTGGTGCGCGCGCTCTTCTTGCTGCCGGCGCGTCTGCTGGGCCACCGATAGAGAGACTGGCGAGGCGCACCCTGCGTGCCAGAATCCTCGCGCCGCGTTCGACGGCAGGGAGGAATCCAGTGAAGACATGGCAAGCACTTGGGGCGTTGGGCGCCCTGCTCGGTGTGCTGGCGTTTGCGCCGCTCTCACAGGCCCAGGCCCCGGCGCCCGATGCGCGCAAGCAGGCCTTCGAGGAGGCCCGCAAGGTGGCCAGGAGCGGCCCGCAGGAACTGCCGCTGGCGGCCAAGGCCGTGCTCAGGCTGCCGGCCGGCCATGCCTTCGTGCCGCAGCCACAGGCCGGCCGGCTGCTCAATGCCATGGGCAACCCGGGGCAGGACACCAAGCTCCTCGGCCTCATCTTTCCCGAGAGCGATGCCGGCTGGTTCATGACCGTGCGCTACGAGGACTCGGGCCACATCAAGGACGACGACGCCAAGGACTGGAACGCCGACGACCTGCTCAAGAGCTACCGCGAAGGCACCGAGGCGGCCAACGAGGAGCGCGTGAAACTGGGCGCACCGGCGATGGAGATCATCGGCTGGGCGGAGAAGCCGGCCTACGACGCCGGCACGCACCGGCTGGTGTGGGCCATGAGTTCGCGCGACAAGGGCGCGCCGGCGGGCGAGCCGCAGGGTGTCAACTACAACACCTACGTGCTGGGTCGCGAGGGTTACTTCATGCTCAACCTGGTGACGGGCCTGAGCGAACTGCCGCAGCACAAGCCTGCCGCGCACACGCTGCTGCAGGCGCTGGACTTCAACGAAGGCCAGCGCTATGCCGATTTCAACGGCAGCACCGACCGCGTGGCCGAGTACGGCCTGGCGGCGCTGGTGGTGGGCGCGGCGGCCAAGAAGCTCGGCTTCATCGCCATGGCGGGCCTGTTCTTCGCCAAGTTCTTCAAGGTCATCCTCGTCGGGCTGGCGCTGGTTGGCGGGCTGGCCGCCAGGTTCTTCAGGCGCGGCCGCGACAAGGCCGCGACGCCGGGCGCCTGAAACCGGGCGCATGCTGAAGCTGCTGTTCCTGCTGCTGTCCGGCGCCAAGTTCGGCAAGCTGTTCCTGACCGGCGGGACGATGCTCGTCTCGCTGGTGGTCTACGCCTTCGTGTGGGGCTGGAAGTACGCCGCCGGCTTCGTGGTGCTGCTCTTCGTGCACGAGATGGGGCACTACATCGCGGCGCGGCAACGCGGTCTGGCCGTGGGGGCGCCCACCTTCATCCCCTTCGTCGGCGCCTGGATCGACCTGAAGGACCAGCCGCACGACGCCGAAACCGAGGCCCACGTCGGCCTGGGCGGGCCGCTGCTGGGCAGCGTGGCGGCCCTGGCCACCTATTTCTACGCGCGCGATTCGGGCCCGACCTGGCTGCTGGCCGTGGCCTACGCGGGCTTCTTCCTGAACCTGTTCAACCTGATCCCGCTGTCGCCCTTCGACGGTGGCCGCATCACGGCGGTGCTGAGCCCGCGCATCTGGCTGCTGGGCGTGCCCGTCCTGGGTGCCGTGTTCCTGTGGCGGCCGAGCCCGATGCTGCTGCTGATGGCGCTGCTGGCCGCGCCCCAGGTGTGGAAGGCGTGGAAGTACCGCGCCGACAGCGAAGAGGCCCGCACCTACTACGCCGTGCCCACGGCGAAGAAGTGGGAGTACGGCCTGATGTATTTGGGCCTGGCGGCCTTCCTGGCCGTGATGACGCACGACACGCACGAACTGCTGGAGTCGGCGCGCGCGGTGCGCGGCGCGATGTGAATTCGTCATAGGCGCAGCGTGAATCCGCTGCGGCGGCCCGGGGCCGGCCTGCCGACCATGGCCGCATGCACCGCACCGCCTGCCGCTGGTCCCTGCTGCTGCTGATGGCGGCCTGCCTGGCCGCCAGCCCGGCCTCCGCCGGTTCGGCGCGTACCGGCTCCTGGAAGCCGGGTGCAGCCGGGCCGCTGCTGCAGGCCTACCCGGGCGATTGAGCGGGGTTCAGCCGCGCAGGTGGCAGGCCACCCAGTGGCCTTCGCCCGTCTTCTTCAGCTGCGGCTTCTCCACGTTGCACAGCCCCTTCTGTGCGATGGGGCAGCGCGTGTGGAAGTGGCAGCCCGAGGGCGGATGGATGGGGCTGGGCACGTCGCCCTGCAGCGGGATGCGCTTGCGCTTGATCTGCGGGTCGGGGATGGGCACCGCCGACAGCAGCGCTTCGGTGTAGGGGTGCTTGGGGTCGGTGTACAGCGCCTTGGCGGGGGCGATCTCGACGATGCGCCCCAGGTACATCACCGCCACGCGGTGGCTGATGTGCTCCACCACGCTGAGGTCGTGCGCGATGAAGATGTAGGTCAGGCTGAACTGGCTGCGCAGGTCTTCCAGCAGGTTGATGACCTGGGCCTGGATGGAGACGTCCAGCGCGCTCACCGCCTCGTCGCAGACCACCAGCTTCGGGCTCACGGCCAGCGCGCGCGCGATGCCGATGCGCTGGCGCTGGCCGCCGCTGAACTCGTGCGGGAAACGCCGCATGTGGTCCGCGGACAGGCCCACGGTTTCCAGCAACTGGACGATGCGGTCCTCGTACTCGCGCACCGTCTTCGTGAGCTTGTGGATGGTCAGCGCCTCGCCGATGATGGCGCCCACCGTCATGCGCGGGTTCAGGCTGGCGTACGGGTCCTGGAAGATGATCTGCATGTCGCGCGCCAGCGCGCGCAGTTCGGTCTTGCTGGCGCGCGTGACGCTCTTGCCCTCGAACGTCACCTCGCCTGAGGTGGGTTCGATGAGGCGCAGGATGCAGCGCCCGGTGGTGCTCTTGCCGCAGCCCGATTCGCCCACCACGCCCAGCGTCTCGCCGGCGGCGAGTTCGAAGCTGACCCCGTCCACCGCATGCACGCGGTCCACCACGCGGCCGAGCAGGCCGCCGGTGATGGGGAAGTGCTTGACGAGGTTCTCGACCTTGAGGAGCGGAGCGGTCATGCGGGGGCCTTCCGCAGGGTTTCCCGAGGGAGGCCAGCCCCCTCGGGGGGTAGCGAGCGAATGCGAGCTTGGGGGCTCATAGGTTCGTGTCCAGGATGCAGGCGACCTTGTGCCCCGGCGCCACCTCGCGCAGCGGCGGCGTGGCGGTGCGGCAGGCGGGCTGCACGTGGCGGCAGCGGTCGGCGAAGCGGCAGCCCGGCGCGGGGGCGATGAGCTTGGGCACGGTGCCGGGAATGGCCTCCAGCCGCGTCTTGTGCGTGGCCGCGGTGTCGATGCGCGGGATGCTGCGGATGAGGCCCTGCGTGTAGGGGTGGCGCGGGTGCGCGAAGAGTTCCTCCACCGGGGCCTCTTCCACCACCTGACCGGCGTACATCACCACCACGCGCTGCGCCACCTCGGCCACCACGCCCATGGCGTGCGTGATCAGCATCACCGCCATGCCCAGGCGCGACTTCAGCTCGCCCATCAGATCCAGGATCTGCGCCTGGATGGTGACGTCCAGCGCCGTGGTGGGTTCGTCGGCGATCAGCAGCTTGGGGTTGCAGGCCAGGGCCATGGCAATCATCACGCGCTGGCGCATGCCGCCGCTGAACTGGTGCGGGTGGTCGTGCACGCGGCGTTCGGCGGTGGGGATGCGCACCAGACGCAGCATCTCCACCGCGCGGTCCAGCGCGTCCTTGCGGTTGAGGCCTTCGTGCAGCCGCACGCTCTCGGCGATCTGCTCGCCGACGGTGTAGACCGGGTTCAGGCTCGTCATCGGCTCCTGGAAGATGATGGCGATCTCCTTGGCGCGGATCTTCTGCATCTCCTCCGGCGGCAGCGGCACGAGGTCGCGCCCCTGCCACAGCACCTGGCCGGCGACGATCTTCCCCGGCGGCATGTCGATGAGCTTCATCACCGTCTTGGCGGTGACGCTCTTGCCGCAGCCCGACTCGCCCACCACGCACACCGTCTCGCCGGCGTCGATGGCGATGTCCACGCCGTCCACGGCGTGCAGCCAGCCGTCGTCGGTCTTGAAGTGGGTCTTGAGGCCCTGGATCTCGAGCAAGGCCATGGTCAGAGCACCTTGCGCGGATCGAGCGCGTCGCGCAGCCCGTCGCCGATGAAGTTGATCGTCAGCACCGTCAGGAAGATGGCCAGGCCCGGGAACAGCGCCCAGTGCGGTGCGATGTCCAGGTAGTCCTTGCTGTCGAAGAGGATGCGGCCCCAGGTCGGGATGTCGGGCGGGAAGCCCAGGCCCAGGAAGCTGAGCGTGCTCTCGGCGATGATGGCCGCGGCCACGTCGATGGTGCCGGCCACGATCACCGGGCCCAGGGCATTGGGCAGGATGTGGCGCATCACCTGCCGCGGCACGCTGGCGCCCAGGGCGCGCGCGGCCTCGACGAACTCCTTCTCGCGCAGGCTGAAGAACTGCGCCCGCACCAAGCGCGCCACCGGCATCCAGCGGAAGCCGCCGATGACCAGCACGATGAGCAGGAACACGCCCACCTCGGTGCCGAAGGCGGCCTTCAGGCTGTCGCGGAAGAGGTAGATCACCAGCAGCAGCAGCGGCAGCTGCGGCAGGCTGAGGAAGAGGTCGGTCAGCCACATCAGCGCGGTGTCCACCCAGCCGCGCGAGATGCCCGCCAGCGCCCCCACCAGCACGCCGACGAAGATGGCCATCAGCATGGCCGCCAGGCCCACGGCGATGCTGATGCGGCCGCCGTAGAGCATGCGCGCGAAGAGGTCCTGGCCGAGGTCGTCGGTGCCCATCGGGTGCGCCCAGCTGGGCGTCTGCATGCGCGCGGTGAAGTCGATGTCGTTGATGGCCACCTTCCAGAAGAAGGGGCCGAACAGCACCAGCAGCACCATCAGCCCCAGCACGATGAGGCTGGCCAGGGCCATGCGGTGGCGCTTGAAGCGCCGCCAGGCCTCGGCCCAGGGCGAGTGGCTGGTGCCGCGCCGCGGCGCGCCAGCGTCAGCGGAAGGAGATGCGGGGGTCGAGCCAGCCATAGAGCAGGTCTGCAATCAGGTTGAAGAGGATCACGAGGCAGCTGAACACGAAGGTCACGGCCATGATCACCGGCGTGTCGTTGCGCAGGATGGCGTCGATCAGCAGGCTGCCGATGCCGGGAATGCGGAAGATCTGCTCGGTGACGATGGCGCCGCCGAACACCGCCGGCATCTGCAGCGCCACCAGCGTGACCACCGGGATGAGCGCGTTGCGCACCACGTGCTTGATCACCACCACGCGCTCGGCCAGGCCCTTGCTGCGCGCGGTGGTGACGTAGTCCAGGCGGATGACGTCGAGCACGGCGCTGCGCACGTAGCGCATCCAGCTGGCACCCTGGAACAGGCCCAGCACGGTGACGGGCATGATGGACTGCTTGATGTGCTCCCACCACCACTGCCAGCCGGTGGCGGAAATGTCGGCGCGGTAGACGAAGGGCAGCCAGTCCAGCGTGATGCTGAACAGCAGGATCAGCAGGAGGCCGGTGAAGAAGGTCGGCAGCGAGAAGCCGATGAAGGCCAGCGTGCTGAACAGGCGGTCGAACCAGGAGTAGGGCTTCACCGCCGAGATCACGCCCACCGGCAGCGCGATGAGCAGCGCCAGCACCTGGCTGGCGCCGATCACGGCCAGCGTGACGGGCACGCGCTGCACGATGAGCTGGTCCACGTCGACGCGGCTGATGAAGGAGAAGCCCCAGTCGCCCTGCAGCATGGCCGCCAGCCAGCGGAAGTAGCGCTGCCAGACGGGGTCGTCGAGGCCGAACTTGGCGCGCAGCATCTCCTTCACCTCGGCCGGCACGTTGGGGTTCGTGGCCAGTTCCTGGAAGGGGTCGCCCGGCGCCAGCGCCAGCACGGTGAACAGCACGGCGCTGATGCCCAGCAAGGCGGGCAGCGCGATCAGCACGCGGCGGAGGATGTAGGGTCCCACGGGGTCAGGGCTCTCTGTACCAGTCGGCGATGTCGGCGAGACGAAGGTCCCAACCGGAAACGGCAGCCACCAGCTTGCGCGACAAGCCGGTCACCAGCGGCCGGTAGGCAATGGGCAGCACGGCATTCTCGTTGCAGATGAGGTCGTTCATGCGGATCAGCAGCGCCACGCGCTTGAGGGGGTCCAGCTCGGACTCCGAGGCCTTGAACAGCCGGTCGTACTCGGCATTGGACCAGCGCGCGGCATTGCGGCCCTGCCACTTGTTGGCCTTGCTCGCGATCTCCCAGGAGGCGTAGCGCAGCATCAGCAGGATGGGGTCGGGCGCGCGGCCGGCGATGCCCAGCATCTCCAGGTCGGCCCAGAACTTGTTGGCGGTGTCGGGGTTGCCGACGTCGGAGGAGAAGAACACCGCCGCCTGAACGCCCTTGAGTTCGAGCTCGATGCCCGCCTTGGCGCAGGCCTGCTTCCACACCGCCTGCACCTTCTGGCGCACAGGGTTGATGGAGGTCTGGAACACGAACTTGAGCTTGCGACCGTTCTTGGCGCGGATGCCGTCGGCGCCCTTCTTCCAGCCTGCGGCTTCCAGCACCGCATTGGCCTTGTCGATGCTGAACTCGGCGCGCGTGTTGGGGCTGTTGAAGCGGGCCGGGTTGTTGATGAAGTTGGCCGAGGCCACCCCCGTGCGGCCGAAGACGAAGTCCTGCATGACCTTGCGGTCCAGCAGCAGGCCCAGCGCCTGGCGCACCGGCGCTTCGTGGAAGATGGGATGGCGCGATTTCGGATGCGCGCGTTCGCCTTCGACCTCGCTCCACGGGTCGGCGAACTGGAACATCGTGAACTCGACGTTGCCGCTGGGGCTGAACTCCACGCGGCCCTTGCCGCCGGCCTCCAGGCGCTTGAGCACCTCGTCCTCCACCTGCAGGTTCCAGGCGAAGTCGTACTCGCCGGTCTGCAGCACGGCGCGGGCCGCGGAGGTGGGATCGCCGCCGCCCTTGATCTCGATGCTGTCGAAGTGCGGCTTGTTCGGCTGGTGGTAGTTCGGGTTGAGCTCGCCGCGCAGCAGGTCGCCCGGCTTGAACTCCACGAACCGGTAGGGGCCGGTGCCGACGGGCTTCAGGTTGGCCGGCGCCTCGCGCGACTTCTCGCCGAGGTAGGGCTCGAACACGTGCCTGGGGATGATCTGCACGTTGGCGCCGCGCTCCCACAACGGGCTGGGACCCTCGAACACGAAGCGCACGGTCAGCGCATCGACCTTCTCCACCGCCTTCACGCGTTCGTAGCCGCTGCTGCTGACCGCCGCCGTGGCGGGGTCCATCGCGTAGCGGTAGGTGAAGGCCACGTCGTCGGCCGTGAAGGGCTTGCCGTCGTGCCAGCGCACGCCGGGCTTGAGCTTCCAGGTGACGCTGCGCCCGTCGGCCGCGATGCCGCCGTTCGCGCGGGTGGGGATTTCGGCCGCCAGCAGCGGCACGGGGTTGCCGTCCATGTCGAAGCGGAGCAGGGCCTCGTAGAAGAGGCAGCAGCCATCGGCGTCCTTGGCACCCGTGGCGAAGTGGGGGTTCAGCAGCGTCGGTCCCTGCCACATCAGCACGCGCACCTGGCCGCCGCCGCCGCGTTTCGTGGGCTTGTAGACCACGCGCGGCGCCGGCTGCGCCAGGCCCTGGTCGGCCAGCAGCAGCTGCGCCAGCGGCGCGCCCACGCCCAGCGCGGCCAGGCGGGCGACGAAGCCGCGCCGCGTGAGGCTGCCTTCGTGCACACGCGCCACCAGGCGCCGGAGTCGCTGTTCAGGGTGCTTCATCGTCAGGCCTCCCGGTACCAGTCGGCGATGCTGCTCAGGCCCATGTCCCAGCCGCTGATGGACGCGACGAGGCCGCGCTTGAGCGCGTTCACCGAAGGCCGGTACACCAGCGGGATGGCGGCGACCTCGCCGCACACGATGTCGTTCAGGCGGATGAACATCGCGGCGCGCTTGACCGGGTCCAGCTCGACCTCGGCGTCGCGCAGCAGGCGATCGTATTCGGCGTTCACCCAGCGTCCGCGGTTGCGGCCCTGCCACTTGTTGGCCTTGCTGGCCAGTTCCCAGCCCGCGAAGTACAGCAGGAAGGCCCAGGGGTCGGTGTCGCGGCCGGCGTTGGCGAACATCTCCAGGTCCGCCCAGAACTTGCCGGACGTGTCGGGGTTGCCTTCGTCGGAGGAGAAGAACACCGCGGCGGTGACCGACTTCAGCTCCAGCTCGATGCCGGCGCGTCCGCAGGCCTGCTTGTAGACCTGCTGCACCTTCTGCCGCACCGGGTTGGTGGAGGTCTGGAACAGCAGCTTGAGCTTCTTGCCGCCCTTGACGCGCACGCCACCTTCGCCACGCACCCAGCCCGCCGCGTCGAGCAGGGCGTTCGCCATGTCGATGTTGAACTCGTGCTTCTGGTTCGGGCTCGTCACCGGCACCGGGTTGTTCACCACGTTGGCCGTGACCACGCCCGCGCGCCCGTAAACGGCCTGCTGGATGCCTGTGCGGTCCAGCAGCAGCGCCAGTGCCTGGCGCACGGCCTTGTCGGACAGCACCGGGTGGCGCGACTTCGGGTGCGCGCGCTCGCCTTCCACGGTGGTGTTCGGGTCGGCGAACTGCACGAAGATCATCTCGGTGTCGCCACCGGGCGCGAAGTCGGCACGGCCGGTGCCGCTGGCTTCCATGCGCTTGAGCAC
>JAEUPH010000306.1 GCA_016790395.1 Rubrivivax sp.
GGGGCGCCGGGGCGGAAACGGGGACGAGGCCGGTTTCGAGTGTCATCGCTACGAACTCCTTCGCAAGGACAGTGGATCAAACATTGCCACAGGCGCGCCGCGAATCAAAGACCCGGGAAGGCCCCAATTCCGGTGGCGGCAGGGCGGCCGCCCCCCAGGGCCGTAGCAATCCGCGTACCTTCACAGGGGAACCGCCGTCGGCCTGCCGTGCATTTCGTCACCCTGGCGGCGCAGGCCATCGCAGCAGCGTCGCGCCGGATGACGACCGGCGCGACGATGCGCCCGCAGTCGGCATCCGCCGGCTGCATGTTCCGATCGCTCGACTCCTGAGTCTCGTTGTCCACGAGACCCTTGCCCCGGCCGCGTGCCGGGGCTCTTTTTTCTAGTCCGGCAACTGCAGCGTGGCCGTGGTGCCCTGGCCGGGGGCGCTGTCCAGCGTGACCTCGCCGCCCAGCAGCTGGGCCAGCTGCTGCGTGATGACCAGGCCCAGGCCACTGCCGGGCTGCACGCCCGACTGCTGGCCCAGTCGCTCGAAGGGCTGGAACAGGCGTGCCAGCTGCGCGGGCTGCAGCCCGGGTCCGGCGTCGTGCACCTGCACGCGCGGGCCTGCGGCCGTGCGCTCGGCCGTCAGGCGCACGCGGCCGGGCACGCCGGGCTCGTGGCCGTACTTGATGGCGTTGGAGCCCAGGTTCAGCACGATCTGGCGCAGGCAGCGCTCGTCACCATGGGCCACCAGCGCATCTTCGGCCTCCACGATCAGCACCACGCCTTCGGCCAGCGCGGTGGGGGCCAGCAGGTCGGCACAGGCCGCCAGCAGCGGGCCCAGCGGCACGGGCCGGCGCTCGGTGATCAGGCGGCCCTGCTCCAGGTGCTGCAACTCCAGCAGATCGTCCACCAAGGCCAGCATGTGCCGGCCGGCCTGCAGGATGTGGCCCAGGTAGACGTGTCCCCGCGGGGCCAGCAGTTCGCCGCCGTCTTCCAGCAACTGCCCGAAGCCGAGGATGGCGTTCAACGGCGTGCGCAACTCGTGGCTGACGCGGGACATGAAGGCCGACTGGCGACGCCCGGCCTCCTCGGCCACCGACTGCGCGCGGCGTGCCGCTTCGAGTTCGCGCGCGGCGGTGAGGTCGGTCACCGTGCCCACATGGCCCACCACCTCGCCGACGGCGCGCAGGATGGGGTTGGTGCGGGCCGCCACCCGGCGCTCGTCACCGTCCTGCCGCTGCAGGCGGAACTCGGCGGTGAAGGAGAGGTGGGCCTCCGCGCTGCGCAGCCATTCGCGGTGCACCGCCTCGCGGTCGTCCGGGTGAACCACCCCGGCCCAGGCCTGGCCCAGGGCCGCTTCGCCCACCAGCCCGTAGAGCTGCTGCCAGGCGGCGTTGGCGTAGGTGCAGGCACCTTCGGGGTCGGTCATGAAGATGGGCAGCGGCGCGGCGTCGGCCATGGCGCGGAAGCGCTCGGCCAGTTCGGCCGCCTCGGTGATGTCGCGGATGAGGTGCAGCGTGCGGCCGCCCTGCAAGGGCACGCAGCGGCCTTCGAATGCACGCTCCAGGCCGCTGGCCGTGCCCATGCGGTAGACCAGGGTCTGCGTCCGGCCGCTGGCCTGCGCGTCGGCCATGGCCTGCGTTGCGCGCTGCGCGTGCTCATCGCTCAGCACCTCGGCCAGGCGGCGGCCCGCCATCTCGGCCCAGGGCCGCGTCAGCGAGGGGTGGTCCTCGCGGCCGACTTCCTCGTAACGCCCTTCGCCGTCGACCAGGAACCAGAGGTCCGGCAGCGCCGCCAGCAGGGCCGCCAGGCGGTGGCGCGATTCGGCCAGGGCCTGGGCATCGCGGCTGCGGTCGGTGGCGTCCACCACGGCGGCCAGCCGCGCCGGGCGGCCTTCGAAGAGCACCTGCAGGCCGCGGATGTCGGCGTGCAGCACACGTCCGTCCCGCGTGCGCTCCAGCCACACCGTCTGCGGCACGGCCTCGGCGCTGGCCGGCAGTGCGGCCAGGAAGCGGCGCAGCACGGCCTCCTGCTCGGGCTGCAGCAGGTCGCGCCGCGTCAGCCGCAGGAACTCGTCGCGGCCATAGCCATAGCGCCGCAAGGCGGCGTCGTTGACGGCCAGCAGCGCCAGGCTGTCGGTGTCGTAGACGAAGTGCGCCAGCGGGTGCTGTTGCAGCCAGTCGTCCCAGACCAGCGGCCGCGGGACGCTCGGTTCGTTCATGCGGAAGTGATGAAGAAAGGTTCCCGCAGCATGCCACGTCAGCGCCCGAACGCCAGCCTTTCGGCGAGGAAGGCCAGGGCACGGCCATGGGCCAGGCTGGCGCTCGGGGCGTGGTAGGCCGAGCGCGCCCAGCAATTGAAACCGTGGTGGGCGCCCGCGTAGACATGCACTTCGGCGCCAGGCAAGGCCTCGCGCACCTGCTGCACGGCCTCGGGCGGGATGTGGTCGTCGATGCCGGCATAGTGGAACTGCAACGCGGCGCGCACGCCGGCGGCGCGGTCCAGCATGCCCTGGATGCCACCGCCGTAGTACGCCACGGCCGCCGTGATGTCCGTGCTGGCGGCCGTGAGATAGGCCAGGCGCCCGCCCATGCAGTAGCCGAGACTGCCGAGCGCATGGCCCTGCGTCTCCGGCCGCGCCCGCAGGACGGCGGTGGCCGCCGCGATGTCGGCCAGCGCGTCGTCGGTGCCGTAGGCCTTCATCAGCGCCAGCGCGCGCTGACGGTCGTCGCCTTCGTAGCCCAGTGACACTCGCGGCGCCTGGCGCCAGAAGGTGTCGGGCGCCAGCACGACGAAGCCGTCCAGCGCGTACTGCTCGGCGACGGCGCGGATGTGCGCGTTGACGCCGAAGATCTCCTGCCACAGCAGCAGCCCCGGCCCGTGGCCGGCCGGCGGCAGCGCCAGGCAGCCCGCGAATCCGGGCGCGATGTCGATCCATTGCGTGCTGACGGGGGACGGGTTCATCGGCTTCTCCGCTTCGAAGGGTCAGTAGGCGCGGCCCTTGCGGTACTGCGCGTGCTGGCGTCGCGCCAGCGGCGTGCTGGCCGCCAGCGCGGCCAGCGAAGCGCCGGCATGCGCCTGCGTGATGGCCAGGCCCAGCGCGTCGGCCGCGTCCTTGCCGGGCAGGGCCGAGAGCCTCAGCAGCCGACGCACCATCTCCTGCACCTGAGACTTGTTGGCCAGGCCATGGCCGACGACGGCCTTCTTCATCTGCAGCGCCGTGATCTCGGACACCGGCAGCCCGCCGGACACCAGCGCGGCCAGCGCGGCGCCACGCGCCTGGCCCAGCAGCAGCGTGCTCTGCGGGTTGACGTTGACGAAGACGATCTCCACGCAGGCGTGTGCGGGCCCGTAGCGCTGCATCACCTCCTGCACGCCGTCGAAGATGATCCTCAGCCGGCCGGGCAGGTCGCCGCGCGGCGCCTCCAGCGTGCTGATGACGCCGCTGGCCACGTAGGCCAGGCGCGGGCCTTCGGCGTCGATGACGCCGAAGCCGGTGCGCTGCAGGCCGGGGTCGATGCCGAGGATGCGCATCAGCACCCGCCGGGCCGCCACGGGCGGCGAAGCGGCCCGCCATGGCGGGCCCTGGGCGCCGAGCACCCCCTCGGGGGGCGCGAACGAAGTGAGCTGGGGGCTCGATTCACAGCTTGAAGTACCAGCGCACCGAGTGGAAGAACACCGGCGCGGCAAAGCACAGCGGCGCCACGCGGTCCAGCAGGCCCACGGCACCGGTCACGCTGGCCTGGTTGCCCCACCAGCGCACGCCGGCATCCTTCTTCAGCGCGCGCATCACCAGCTCGCCCAGCGTGCCGGCGCCGCCGGCGATGGCCGCCATGGCCAGCGCCTGCCCGGCCTTGAAGGGCGTGATCCAGTACAGCAGCGCGCCCACCAGGCCGGCCGCCAGCACGCCAGCCAGCCAGGCGCGATAGGAAAAGGAACGGTCGATGTGGCGGGCCACCGGCCGCCGCCGCAGCCAGCGGCTGGCCGCTTCCTGGACCAGCTGCGCGGCCGCCGCCACCATCACCAGGAAGAACACCAGGAAGGCGCCGCGCCCGGCACCGCCGCGGAACTCCAGCAGCAGCAGCGCCGGCACGTGGCTCATGCCGTAGACGCAGACCATGATGGCCCACTGGATCTTGGCGTTGCGCTCCAGGAAGTGCTGGGGATCGCCGGCCAGCGCGCTGGCCACGGGGATGGCCAGGAACACATAGACCGGGATGAACACCGTCAGCAGGTCGAAATGGCGCCCGCCAGCGATGACGAACTGCAGCGGCAGCACCACGAAGAAGGCCAGGATCAGGCTGCGGTGGTCGGCGCGGCGCGTGCGCACCAAGGTGATGAACTCGCGCAGCGCGAGGAACGAGAACACGCCGAACGCCAGGTTGGCACCGATGGGCCCCGACACCCACGCGAGCCAGAACACCACGCCACCGATCCACAGCGCGCGCAGGTCGCGCAGCAGGCGGATGCGCCGTTCGCTGTGCTCGGGCTCGCGGTGGACGATGAACCACACCAGCACCGAGCCCAGCGCCAGCAGCCCGAACAGCGTGACGAACAGCAGCCCGACCTGCTGGTCCGCCGTGAGCGCGCGCAGGGCCCTCATTCAGGCCACCTCCGGCCGTGCGGCGAGGACCGCGGCGCGCGCGCGCACGAGGAAGTCGCGCTTGTCCTCGCCGGGCTGCAGCTGCATGGGCGTGCCGAAGGTCACCGTGCACAGGATGGGCACGGGCACGACCTCGCCCTTGGGCATGACGCGCTGCACGTTGTCGATCCAGGCCGGGATCAGCTGCACGTGCGGGAACTGCTCGGCCAGGTGATAGAGGCCGCTCTTGAAGGCCTGCGGCTCGCCCTGGTTGCTGCGCGTGCCCTCGGGAAAGATCACCAGCGAATCGCCGTGGGCCAGGGCCTGCACCAGCGGCTCCAGCGGGTCCTGGTCGTCGGTGCGCGTGCGGTTGACGTAGACGGCGTTGAAGACCTCGGTGGTGAGCCACTGCTTGAAGGGCGTGCCGGTCCAGTAGTCCTTCGCGGCGATGGGGCGCGTCATCGCGCGCAGCTCGCGCGGCAGCGCAGCCCAGATCAGCACCCAGTCCAGGTGGCTCTGGTGGTTGGCGAAGTAGATGCGTTGCTCGGCCTTGGGCGGGCAGCCCCGCCAGTGGCCCTGGGCGCCGGTGATGAGCCGGGCGATGAAGGCCAGCAGCAGGCCCATGAGGTCGGCGCGCGACATGGCCCGGATGCTAGCCGCTGCGACGCGGCCGGCGCGGCGCTCAGTCGAAGGCCAGCGACACCATGCCGCCGCGGCGGCTGCCGCGCGCGATCCAGCGCTGCAGCGTCTCGGCGGCGTCGGGCGCCATGGCGCGCCACTCGCAGCCCACGCGCAGGCCGCCGCCCCGGCGGCTGGCCGGCGAGAGCTGGGCCACCTGCAGGTCGGCGCGGATCTCCACGCCGGGCTCCAGCGTCACGCGCACGGCCGGGATCTCGGTGCCCGGGCGCAGCAGCGGTGTCAGTTGTGGCTTCCACAGGCCGACACCCGTCATGCTGATGTCGGCCACCGCCAGCGACAGCGGCCGGTCGCCCTCATGAAGCTGCGCGATGTGCAAGGTGGGGCCTTGCCCTTCCGGCCGCCGCACGCGCAGCGCACGGCGGCGCGGCAGGTGGACCATGCGCTCCGGCATGCCGGCCAGCAGCACGTCGGGCGCCTGGGCCGTGCCGTGCAGGCCCAGCAGTTCGAACTGCAGCTTGGCCTCGTGCAGGTAGCCGGCGGCCCAAACCGGGCCAGGCACGAACAGCAGCGCCTGGTCGCTGCCGGGCGCCAGGCGCAGCCGCAGCAGGCCGGCCGCCTCGTCGAAAGCCCAGAGCACGCCGCGGCAGGTGGCGCCGTCGGCCGGGCCCAGGGTCAGCGGCACGTCGCCGCGCACCAGTTCGCGCAGCATCGACACGCGCTGCTGCGGATGGATCACCTGGAAGCGCGCCCAGGGGCCGCGCCCATCGAGGCGGGAAATCGCGGCAGGAACGGTATCGAGGAAGGACATGGACAACCGGAGTCGCGGGCCTCGCCGGCCCTCGGCTGGCTTCGGCGCGTGCGCCGTGCGCCTTGAGGGCTCAGTGCCGGAAGTGGCGCGTCCCCGTGAAAACCATCGCGATGCCACGCTCGTCGGCGGCAGCGATGACCTCGTCGTCGCGCATGCTGCCGCCGGGCTGGATGACGCAACTCGCGCCGGCGTCCACCACCACGTCCAGGCCGTCGCGGAAGGGGAAGAAGGCATCGCTGGCGACGGCCGAGCCAGCCAGCGTGAGGCCCGCGTTGCCGGCCTTGATGCCGGCGATGCGCGCGCTGTCCACGCGGCTCATCTGGCCGGCGCCGACGCCCAGCGTCATGCCGCCGGCGCAGAAGACGATGGCGTTGCTCTTCACGAACTTGGCCACCTTCCAGGCGAACATCAGGTCGTCCATCTGCGCCGCCGTGGGCGCCAGCTTGCTGACCACGCGGAGTTCGGCGGGCGCCACGTTCTTCGCATCGGTGCTCTGCACCAGCAGGCCGCCGCCCACGCGCTTGAAGTCCAGCGCATTGGTGGCACCCGACAGCGCCACCTCCAGCAGCCGCACGTTGGCCTTGGCGGCGAAGACGCCGCGCGCCTCCGGCGTGAACGACGGCGCGATGACCACTTCCACGAACTGGCGCGACACGGCGTCGGCCGTCACGCCGTCCAGCGGCCGGTTGAAGGCGATGATGCCGCCGAAGGCCGAGGTGGGGTCGGTCTTGAAGGCCTTGCCGTAGGCCTCGGCCGGGCCCGCGCCCACGGCCACGCCGCAGGGGTTGGCGTGCTTGACGATGACACAGGCGGGCACGTCGAAGGTCTTGACGCATTCCCACGCCGCATCGGCGTCGGCGATGTTGTTGTAGCTGAGCGCCTTGCCCTGCAACTGCGTCCAGCCGGCCAGCAGCCCCGGCACGGCTTGCGCGTCGCGGTAGAAGGCCGCGCTCTGGTGCGGGTTCTCGCCATAGCGCATGTCCTGCGTCTTCGCCAGCTGAAGCGTGTAGACGCTGGGGAAGGGCTCGCGTGCCGGCACGGCGCTGACCTGCTGCTCGGCCCCTTCGGCCAGCGCGCTGAGGTAGTTGCTGATCATGCCGTCGTAGGCCGCGGTGTGGGCAAACACCTTGCGCGCCAGGCGGAACTTGGTGCTGCGCTTGAGGCCGCCTTCGCGCAGTTCGCCCAGCACGCCGGCGTAGTCGGTGGGATCGATGAGCACCGCCACGTCGGCCCAGTTCTTGGCCGCCGCGCGCAGCATGGCCGGGCCGCCGATGTCGATGTTCTCGATGGCGTCTTCCAGGGTGCAGTCGGCGCGCGCGGTGGCCTGGGCGAAGGGGTAGAGGTTGACCACCAGCAGGTCGATGGTGCCGATGTCGTGCTGGGCCAGCGCCGCCATGTGCTCGGGCAGGTCGCGCCGCGCCAGCAGCCCGCCATGGATGCGCGGGTGCAAGGTCTTGACACGGCCGTCCAGCATCTCGGGGGAGCCGGTCACCTGGGAGACCTCGGTGACCACCAGGCCGGCATCGGCCAGCAGGCGCGCCGTGCCGCCCGTGGACACCAGGCGCACGCCGAGTGCGGCCAGAGAGCGGGCGAAGTCGACGACGCCGGTCTTGTCGGAGACGGAGATCAGGGCGGTGAGTGAGCTCATGCGGTGGTCTTCCAGGGAGTGCTTGTCGTCACGGCGCATCGTCGCGCAGCAGATGGTGGTCGAGCAGCTTGCGGCGCAGCGTGTTGCGATTGATGCCCAGCCAGGCGGCGGCGCGGCTCTGGTTGCCTTCGGCGTGCCGCATCACCACCTCGAGCAGCGGTTTCTCGGCAGCGGCGAGGAACAGCTCGTGCAGCGCGGCCGGCTCGGTGCCGCGAAGGTCCTTGAGGTACTGCTCCACGCTGGCGCGGACGCAGTCGGCGATGGCCTTGCGCGTCATGCGGCCAGGGCCTGCAACTCGTCGTTGGCGGCTGCGGCAGCCGCGGGCAGGCGTTCGTGCGTGTCCGCCAGCTCGGCAAAGAAGCCGGCCACGGCCCGGCGTTGCGCCTCGGCGGCATCGATCGTGTTCATGCGCTGGCGGAAGGCCTCGCCGCCGGGCAGGCCCCGCACGGCCCAGCCGATGTGCTTGCGCGCGCTGCGCACACCGGTGCGCTCGCCGTAGAGCGCGAGGTGGTCGTCCAGGTGCTCCAGCAGCCACTGCCGCACCTCCGACGTGCGCGGCGGGGGCAGATGCAGGCCGGTGGACAGGAAGTGCGAGACCTCGCGGAAGATCCAGGGCCGGCCCATCGCCGCACGGCCGATCATCAGCGCATCGGCACCCGTGACGCGAAGTACCTCGCGCGCCTTCTCGGGGCCGGTGATGTCGCCGTTGGCGACCACGGGAATGCGCAGCGCGGCCTTCACCGCGGCCACGGTGTCGTATTCGGCGAAACCGCCGTAGCCCTGCTCGCGCGTGCGGCCGTGCACGGTGACCAGCGCCACGCCGGCGGACTCGGCGGCGCGGGCCAGGGTCAGTGCATTCTTCTCGGCAGCACTCCAGCCGCTGCGCATCTTCAGCGTCACCGGCACGCCGCGCGGCCCGCAGGCGGCAACCACGGCCTCGACGATGGCGGTGGCCAGCGGCACGTCCTGCATGAGCGCCGAGCCGGCCCACTTGTTGCACACCTTCTTGGCCGGGCAGCCCATGTTGATGTCGATGATCTGCGCGCCGCGGTCGATGTTGTGGCGCGCGGCGTCGGCCATTTCGGCGGGGTCGACGCCCGCGATCTGCACGGCGATCGGCGCCGGCTCGCCGGTGTGGTCGGCGCGGCGCGAGGTCTTCAGCGAATCCCACAGCTCGCGCTTGCTGGTCACCATCTCGCTCACCGCGTGGCCGGCGCCAAGACGGCGGCAAAGCATGCGGAAAGGCCGGTCCGTGACGCCCGCCATGGGTGCGACGAACAAGGCGTTCGGCAGTTCGATCGAGCCGATGCGCATGGCGGCTGAGGTGCTGGGAACCGGGGTCGGGGAAGCGGGGTCGAAGTATAGCCGCGCGCCCTGCGGCGCCCTGCCCATAATCGGCCCCCCATGGAAGCCTGGATGATGTCCACCTTGTCGCTGCTGGCCTTGCCGCAGTACGGGCTGGTCACCGTGTTCGTGGTGGCACTGGTCTCGGCCACCTTGCTGCCCTTGGGCAGCGAGTTCGCCGTCATCGGACTCGTCAAGCTCAACCCCGAGCTCTTCTGGCCGGCGGTGCTGGTGGCCACCGTGGGCAACACCCTGGGCGGCGCGGTCACCTGGTGGATGGGCTATGGCGCCGAGGCCCTGTACGAGCGCATCCAGCACAAGCCGGCGCAGTTGAAGGCGCTGGACTGGCTGCGCAGCTTCGGCCCCAAGACCTGCCTGCTGTCCTGGCTGCCCGCCGTGGGCGACCCGCTGTGCGCCATTGCCGGCTGGCTGAAGCTGCCCTTCTGGCCCTGCGTGGGCTACATGGCCATCGGCAAGTTCCTGCGCTACGTGACCATGACGGCCGCACTGATGTGGGCCTTCCCCGGCACCTATGCCCCCGCCGGGCTGTGAGGCCCGTTTCCGCGCCGACAATGCGTGCACTTTCCGATGCAGGCCCCCCATGAGCACACCCACCTACGACGAACTCGCCTCACACTGGACGCGCCTGCACCACTTCGCGCACCTGCAGTCCATCGCCGGCTGGGACCAGGCCGCCAACATGCCGCCCAAGGGCAACGAGGCGCGCGCCGCGGCCATGGCCGAGATGGCGGCGCTGATGCACCGCATGCGCACCGAGCCCACGCTGCCCGATCGCCTGCAGCGGGCCGAGCAGGAGCCGCTGTCCGACTTCCAGCGCGCCAACCTGCGCGAGATGCGGCGTGTCTGGCGCGCGGCCAATGCACTGCCGGAGTCGCTGGTGCAACGCCGGCACCTGGCCACTTCACGCTGCGAGCACGCCTGGCGCACCCAGCGGCCGGCCAACGACTGGGCCGGCTTCCTGGAGAACTTCCGCCCGCTGCTGGCACTGGCGCGCGAAGAAGCGGCACTGCTGGCGGCGCAGTCGGGCCTGTCGAAGTACGACGCGCTCATGGACCGCTTCGAGCCCGGCATGCGCAGCGCGCAGGTGGACCGCGTGTTCGGCGAGGTGCGGCAGTGGCTGCCGGGGCTGATCCAGCGCGTGACGGAGAAGCAGGCGCAGGAGCCGGTGATCCGTCCGCAGGGCCCCTTCCCCGTTGCCGCGCAGCGCGCGCTGTGCGAACAGGTGATGCGGCGCCTGGGGTTCGACTTCGAGGCCGGCCGGCTGGACGTCAGCACGCACCCCTTCTGCGGCGGCGTGCCCGAAGACGTGCGCATGACCACGCGCTACAAGGAAGACGACGCGCTGCCGGCGCTGATGGGCGTGATCCACGAAACCGGCCATGGCCGCTACGAACAAAACCTGCCGCGCGAGTGGCTGGGTCTGCCAATCGCCAACGCCCGCTCGATGGGCCTGCACGAAAGCCAGTCGCTCAGCCTGGAGATGCAGTTGGGCAGCCACCCCGGCTTTGCGCAGCAGCTTTCGCCCTTGCTGATGAAGCATCTGGGCGCCCAGGCCGCCTGGGAGCCGGAGAACCTGCACAAGCTGCTGACCCGCGTGAAGCCGGGCTTCATCCGCGTCGACGCCGACGAGGTCACTTACCCCTGCCATGTGATCCTGCGCTACGAGATCGAGCGCCCGCTGATCGAGGGCGAGATCGAGTGCGAGGACATCCCGGCGCTGTGGAACGCCAAGATGCAGGAGCTGCTGGGAATCTCCACCGAAGGGAACTACACCAATGGCTGCATGCAGGATGTGCACTGGCCCGAGGGCTTGATCGGCTACTTCCCCTGCTACACGCTTGGCGCGATGTACGCGGCGCAGTGGTTCGCCACCATGCGCAAAGAGATCCCGGGCCTGGACGCCGGCATCGCGCGCGGTGAACTGCAGCCGGTGTTTGACTGGTTGCTGGCCAAGGTCTGGAGCCAGGGCAGCCGCTGGGAAACGCCGGAGCTGGTGCAGCGCGCCAGCGGCGAGGTGCTGAACCCCGCGCACTTCCAGGCGCATCTGCGCGCGCGCTACCTCTGAACGAAAACGGGCGGCCAGGCCGCCCGTTTTCTCAATCTGCGATGACCGATTTGGGTCGTCGCATCTGGGCGCGCAGCAGCGAGCCCGGTTCCAGCTTCAGGTTCACATTGCGCGGCGGGATCGGGCTCATGAACCAGC
>JAEUPH010000318.1 GCA_016790395.1 Rubrivivax sp.
TGCCGGCTACGTCTTCGCCGTCGACCCCACCAGTGCCGAGGCCAGCTGCATCGGCGGCAACATCGCCATGAACGCCGGCGGCAAGAAGGCGGTGCTGTGGGGCACGGCGCTGGACAACCTGGCCTGGTGGAAGATGGTCACCCCCGAGGCCAAGTGGCTGGAGGTGACGCGGCTGAACCACAACCTCGGCAAGATCCATGACCAGCCGCTGGTCAGTTTCGAGCTGAAGTACTTCGATGCTTCCGGCAGGAAGCTGGAGCGCACGGAGCGGCTGGACATTCCCGGCCGCGTCTTCCGCAAGGAGGGCCTGGGCAAGGACGTCACCGACAAGTTCCTGGCCGGCCTGCCCGGCATCCAGAAGGAAGGCTGCGACGGCCTCATCACCAGCGCGCGCTGGGTGCTGCACCGCATGCCCAGCCACACGCGCACGGTGTGCCTGGAGTTCTTCGGCAACGCCAAGGACGCGGTGCCGAGCATCGTCGAGATCAAGGACTACCTGTTCAGCCTCAACCCGACCGGCGTGCTGCTGGCCGGCCTGGAGCACCTGGACGACCGCTACCTGAAGGCCATCGGCTACGCCACCAAGAGCAAGCGCGTGCTGTCGGCCGGTGGCTCCGGCGTGCCCAAGATGGTGCTGCTGGGCGACATCGTCGGCGACGACGAAGCCGCCGTGGCGCGCGCCGCCAGCGAGGTGGTGCGCATCGCCAACTCGCGCGGTGGCGAAGGCTTCACCGCGGTGAGCGCCGACGCGCGCAAGAAGTTCTGGTCGGAGCGCAAGCGCACGGCGGCCATCGCCAAGCACACCAATGCCTTCAAGGTGAACGAGGACGTCGTCATTCCGCTGCCGCGGATGGGCGAATACACCGAGGGCATCGAGCGCATCAACGTCGAGCTGAGCCTGCGCAACAAGCTGGAGCTGGCCGACCGGCTGACCGCCTTCTTCGCCAAGGGCTCGCTGCCGCTGGCGGCGAGCGACGACGCCGGCGAACTGCCCGGTGCCGAGATCCTGGAAGACCGCGTGCAGCAGGCCCAGGCGCTGCTGGCCGAGGTGCGCGCGCTGTGGCAGCACTGGCTGGACCAACTGGACCTGCCGCAACCCGAAGGCGGCGAGACCTGCTTCGCCATGCTGCAGGACTGGCGCTGGCGGGCCTCGTGGAAGCTGCAGATCCTGAAGCCGCTGCAGGCCCTCTTCGCCGGCGACGCCTTCAAGCCGCTGCTGGCCGAGTGCAAGCGCATCCACCAGGAAGTGCTGCGCGGCCGCGTCTGGGTGGCGCTGCACATGCACGCCGGCGACGGCAACGTGCACACCAACATCCCGGTCAACAGCGACAACTACGCGATGCTCCAGACGGCCCACGAGGCCGTGGCGCGCATCTTCGCGCTCTCCAAGAGCCTGGGGGGCGTGATCAGCGGCGAGCACGGCATCGGCATCACCAAGCTCGAGTTCATGAGCGACGAGGAGATCGCGCCCTTCGCCGCCTACAAGCAGCGCATCGACCCCGAAGGCCGCTTCAACAAGGGCAAGCTGATCCGCGCCTCGGCGCCCGGCGCGCGCGCCTCGGACCTCAGCGCGGCCTACACGCCGAGCTTCGGGCTCATGGGGCACGAGTCGCTCATCATGCAGCAGAGCGACATCGGTGCCCTCAGCGCCAGCATCAAGGACTGCCTGCGCTGCGGCAAGTGCAAGCCCGTGTGCGCCACGCACGTGCCGCGCGCCAACCTGCTGTACAGCCCGCGAAACAAGATCCTTGCCACCAGCCTGCTGGTGGAGGCCTTCCTGTACGAGGAGCAGACGCGCCGCGGCGTGAGCGTTAAGCACTGGGAGGACTTCGAGGACGTCGGCGACCACTGCACCGTGTGCCACAAGTGCGCCAGCCCCTGCCCGGTGAAGATCGACTTCGGCGACGTCTCCATGAACATGCGCAGCCTTCTCCGCAAGATGGGCAAGAAGAGCTTCCGGCCCGGCAATGCCGCGGCCATGCTGATGCTCAACGCCACCAACCCGCAGACCATCAAGCTGCTGCGCACGGCCATGGTGGATGTCGGTTTCAAGGCCCAGCGCTTCATCCACGGGCTGGTGAAGCCGGCCGCGCGCCACCAGACCGGCGCACCGCCGGCCAGCGTGGGCACTGCGCCGCTGAAGGAGCAGGTGGTCCACTTCATCAACAAGAAGTTGCCGGGCGGCCTGCCCAAGCGCACGGCGCGCGCCCTGCTGGACATCGAGGACAAGGCCTACGTGCCCATCATCCGGGATCCGAAGGCGACCACGGCCGAGACCGAGGCCGTCTTCTATTTCCCCGGCTGCGGCTCCGAGCGCCTGTTCAGCCAGGTCGGCCTGGCCACGCAGGCCATGCTGTGGCAGGCCGGCGTGCAGACCGTGCTGCCGCCAGGCTACCTGTGCTGCGGCTACCCGCAGCGCGGCAGCGGCCTGTTCGACAAGGCCGAGAAGATGATCACCGACAACCGGGTGCTCTTCCACCGTGTCGCCAACACGTTGAACTACCTCGACATCAAGACCGTGGTGGTGTCCTGCGGCACCTGCCACGACCAGCTGCAGGGCTACAAGTTCGAGGAGATCTTCCCGGGCTGCCGCATCGTCGACATCCACGAGTTCCTGCTGGAGAAGGGCATCACCCTGGCGGGCAATCAGGCGGGCTACCTCTACCACGACCCCTGTCACAGCCCGCTGAAGCAGCAGGAGCCGATGAAGACGGTGAAGGCCCTCGTCGGCCCCAACGTCCTCAAGAGCGCGCGCTGCTGCGGCGAGAGCGGCACGCTGGGCGTGACCCGGCCCGACATCAGCACGCAGGTGCGCTTCCGCAAGGAGCAGGAACTGCGGAAGGACGACGCCGCGCTACGGGCCCTGACCGGCCGCGCTGCCGGCGACAAGGCGCCGACCAAGATCCTCACCAGCTGCCCGAGCTGCCTGCAGGGCCTGTCGCGCTACGAGGACGACCTGACGAACGGCCTGCTGGAGGCCGACTACATCGTCGTGGAGATGGCGCGCCAGTTGCTGGGGGAGACCTGGATGCAGGACTACGTGGCGCGCGCCAACGCCGGCGGCATCGAGAGAGTGCTGGTGTAGGGCCCCGGCCCGTTGCGCCCGCCGCCCCGCTGACCCTGCCGGCAGGGGGTGTTTTCACCCCCGCCGGCGGCAAGGGCGGGTGACGTGCGTCAAGCGGCCCGCCCCGATCGCGGCGATACACTGCCGCGCCTCTCTGATGCAGC
>JAEUPH010000333.1 GCA_016790395.1 Rubrivivax sp.
GGCGCGCGAGAACATCGTGTACTACGGGCGGCTGCACGGCATGACCGAAGAAGCCGCCGCGGCGCGTGCCGGGACACTGGCCGAGATGCTGGACATGAAGCCGCTGCTGGACCGCCGCACCGACGGCTTCAGCCAGGGCGAACGCATGAAGACGGCGCTGGCCCGCGCGCTGGTGCACGACCCCGCGAACATCGTGCTGGACGAACCCACCAACGGCCTGGACGTCGTGGCCACCCGCGCGTTGCGCGAGACGCTGCGCCGCCTGCGCGACGAGGAGGGCAAGTGCATCGTGTTCTCCACCCACATCATGCAGGAGGTGGAGCGCCTGTGTGACCACGTGGTGGTGGTGGCGCAGGGCCGCACCGTGGCCGCGGGCAGCCTGGACGAACTGGCGCGCCTGACCGGCGAAACCGACTTCGAGGAGACCTTCGTGAAACTGGCCTACGGCAACACTGCGGGGGTGACGGCATGAACCGCGCTGCCTGGGTCGTCTACCTCAAGGAACTCAAGGACGCGCTGCGCGACCGGCGCACGCTGCTGACCGTGCTGCTGAGCTCCGTGGCGATGGGGCCGCTGGTGCTGATGGCCGTGTCCGCGCTGGTGGCCAACATCGAGAAGCGGGCCGACGCGCGCACGGTGGTCGTGCAGGGCATCGCGAACGCGCCCACGCTCGCCAACTACCTGCAGCGCCAGACCTACACCATCACCGAGGCGCCGGCGGGCTGGGAACAGCAGCTCAAGGACAGCAAGCTGGGTGACCCGGTGATCGTCATCCCGCCCGACTTCGAGCGCGACCTGGCGCGCGGCGAGGCGCCGCTGGTGGAGGTGGTGGGCAACAGCGGCAACCAGCGCGCGCAGTCCGCCCTGCGCCCGGTGCTGCGGCTGCTGCAGGGCTTCAACCAGGAGCAGGCGACGCTGCGGCTGGCGATGCGCGGCGTGGCGGCTTCGGCGCTGGAGGCCATGCATGTGGAAGAGCGCGACCTGGCCGACGCGGCCACGCGCGCCGCGCAGCTGGGCACGCTGGTGCCTTACTTCGTGCTGATGGCGGTGCTCTACGGCGCGCTGAACGCGGCGCTGGACACCACGGCCGGCGAGCGCGAGCGCGGCTCGCTCGAACCGCTGCTCATGAACCCGGCCCCGCGCCTGGCGCTGGTGCTGGGCAAGTGGGGGGCCGTGGCCACCGTCGGCCTGCTGATCGCGGTGCTCTCCTGCCTGAGCTTCCTGCCCGGGCAGTGGCTGCTGCGCAGCGAGGCGCTGTCGGCCATGTTCCGCTTCGGCGTGGGCGAGGCCGTGGCCTTCATCGCGCTGCTGGCGCCGCTGGCGGCGGCGCTGTCGGCGTTGCTGATGGCCATTGCCATCCGCTGCAAGACCTTCAAGGAAGCGCAGGCCAACGCCACGGTGGTGATGCTGGCGATGTCGCTGCTGCCGTTGTTCTCGCTGTTCAACCAGGAAGGCACGGCGCCCTGGCACCTGTGGGCCCCCGCGTTGTCGCAGACCACGCTGATGGGGCGCGTGCTCAAGGGCGAGCCGCTGGTCTGGCTGGACGTGGCGCCGTCGCTCGTGGTGAGCGTGCTGCTGACGGCGCTGGCGCTGGGCTTCGTGGCCCGCACGCTGCGCAGCGCCGCCGTGAAGTGAAGGCCGTTCAGCTCTTGGGCGAGACCGGGCAGCTGGAGAAGCCCAGCAGCGGGTAGA
>JAEUPH010000030.1 GCA_016790395.1 Rubrivivax sp.
CATGTCGGTGGTGGCCGAAGGCGTGGAGAACGAGGCCCAGGCCGCACTGCTGCGTCGTTATGGCTGCGATGCACTGCAGGGCTTCCTGGCGGCGCCACCCATGCCGGCGGACGCGGTGCCCGGCTTCCTGGCCGCCTGGGCGGCCGAGCCCGGCCTGCCAGCGGCGCTGGGTGACGCGCCCGCGCTGTCGACGGACACCAGCGGCTGATGGACGAGCACAAGACGGTCCACGACCTCCCCGAGCGTCTGCGCCTGGGCACGCGCGACCTGCACCGCCTGGCCGAGCGCAGCGGGCTGATGGCCCGCATGCTGGCCGGCCGCATCGACGTCGCGGCCTACGCCGCCCTGCTGCGCAACCTGCACGCGCTCTACGCCGCGCTCGAAGCGGCCCTGCGTGCCGCGCAGGCCCACGCCGCCGTGGCCCGGCTGCCGCTGGCCGCGCTGTGGCGTGAACCCGCGCTCGCGGCCGACCTGGCCGTGCTGCTGGGCCCGCGCTGGCCCGACGGCCCGCCCTGCTGCGCGGCCACCCGGGACTACGCCGAGCGCCTGCAGGCGCTGGCGAGCGACCGACCGGCGATGCTGCTGGCGCACGCCTACCTGCGCTACCTGGGCGACCTGCACGGCGGCCAGATCCTGCAGCGCCAGCTTCAGCAGTGCCTGGGCGCCGGCACGCCGACCTCGTTCTACGACTTCGGGCCGCCCGGGGAGGTGGCGGCGCTGCGCGCGCAGTTCCGTGCGGCGCTGGCCGCGGCGCCGGTCAGCGAGGACGAGGCCGAGGCCCTGGTGGAGGAGGCGCGCTGGGGCTTCCGCCAGCACCAGCGCCTCTTCGAGGCGCTGGCTTCAGCCTAGCGCGCGCCGCAGGCGTTCGCACAGCGCCGCGGCGCGGCGCGTGGAGGCTTCCACCTCCTCGAGCAGCGGTGCCACGCTGGGGTCGCCGGCGGCCTCGGCGATGTCCATCGCGGCCAGCCGTGCGTTGGCGAAGATGGCGGCCATCACCTCGTCGGGCGGGCCGCTGCGGCGCAGGCCGGCGCTGGCCACCAGCAGCGAGGCCTCCAGCTGGCGCCGGGCCTCGGCCGCGCGGTGCGTGTCGCGCAGGTCGGTGAGCACGACGATGTGGCCCAGCAGCGTGCCGTCGCGGGCCGGCACGCCTTCCACGCGCACGCCCACGGGCAGGCCGCCGGCCGGTCCCGAGTTGACGCGCCACTCGCCCCGCCAGGCCTGCGCCGAGCCGTTGCTGAAGACGCGCTGCACGAAACCCGGGTCGCGGAACAGCGTGGCCACCGGCGCGCCCTTCACCGGGGCCGGCGCGCCGGCGTCGCGCAGTGCCGCGAAGGCGGCGTTGGCGAACAGCAGCCCGCCGGCCGCGTCCACCAGCAGCACGGGTTCACGCGAGTTGCCCACGGCCTCGCGGATCTGCGCCAGCTGGCGTTCGGCGATGAGCATGCGCACGGCGTGCACCTGCACGATGATGTCCACCAGCGCCGCGCCGATGGCGCGCGCCATGATCGATTCACGCTTGGTCCAGGGCATGGCCGTGCCGCGCACGATCTCCGACCAGGCCGCGAAGGAACGGCGCGGCGAGAGCTGCAGCGGGTCGTCGCCCTCCATGGGCTTGTGCGGGTCGCCGGCCCAGGTGACCGTGAGCAGCTGTTCCTTGCGGAACCACATCAGGTAGTCGGCCTGCGCGTTGGACAGCTTCACGGCGATCACGCCGCTGGCGGTGGGCGTCAGGCTGGCCAGCGGCGGATGCACCTTGCCCACCGACGAACAGCTGAAGGGGGACTCGCCACCGGCTTGCGTGTCCACCCAGCGGCACAGCGCGCGCAGCTCCGGGGTGGACGGCACTTCGCCGGTGGTGAAGATCTCGCTGCCCTGGAACAGCGCGGCGCCCGTGGCCTCCAGCGGCTGCAGCAGGGTCTGCGGGTTGCGGAACAGGGCCAGCCGCCAGTCGCCTTCGGTGGCCGTGGCCTCCACCAGGCGCTGCTCCAGCCGCTGCACCATCAGCGCCACCTGCGTGTGCGCGTAGTGCTCGATGGAGGCGATGCGCGTGGACGCCACCTCGGCCAGCAGGTCCACCGCCGCGCGCATCGACACGCGCAAATGTCGCGGGCTGTAGTGGTGGGCGGCGATCAGCCCCCACAGGCGCCCTTCGCGCACCAGTGACGCCACCAGCGTGCCGGTGACGCCCATGTTGCGCAGGTACTGCAGGTGCAGCGGCGACATGCTGCGCAGCTGGCACATCGACATGTCCAGCGGCCGGCCATTGTCGGGCCGCAGCGGCGGCATCAGGGCCTGCGGCTCGTAGTCGACATCGACGAGCAGCCGCACGCGGTTGCGCAGATAGAGCTCGCGCGCGCGCTGCGGGATGTCGCTGGCCGGGTAGTGGTGGCCCAGCAGCGATTCCAGGCGCGGGTCGCGCGCCTCGGAGACGATCTTGCCGTGGCCGTCGGTGTCGAAGCGGTAGACCATCACGCGGTCGTAGCCGGTGAGGTCGCGCACCTCGCTGGCGATGGCGTCGGTCAGTGCGCCCACCGAGGGCGCCGCGGTGAAGCGCTGCGCCGCTTCGGCCAGCCGCGCGTGCAAGGCCGCGCCGGCCAGGTGCGGCGCGGTGGGCAGGCCCGGCGCAGGGTCGAAGACTTCCAGCTCCAGCACCAGGCCGCCTTCGGGCGCGCGGTGCAGCGCCCCTTCGACCCGGCGCGTCGCCGCGCCGGCAACGGGCGCCACGGTGCCCAGCAGGCTGGCGGGTTCCTCCGCCAGCGTGCCGGCCAGTGCCACCACCTGTTGAGCGAGGTCGCCGCCCAGCGCAGTCAGCGGGCGTTCCAGCAGGGTTTCGGCCGCCACCCCGAGCAGGGCCGCGCAGTTGCTGCTGGCCTGCAGCACGGTCAACGTGCCTTCCTGCACCAGCAGCAGCGCGCCATGCGGCTGCACCGAGCCCGCCAGGTGGATGAGCTCGCGCTCGCAGTTGCTGAGATCGGCCTGGCCGAAGGCGGGGCTGTCCATCAGGCCTCCCCGGCCGCCGGCAGGGCCAGTGCGGACATGCGCTGCCGCAGCTCCTCGGGGGCGATGCCGAGGTGCTGCGCCGCGCGCGCCAGGTCTCCCTCACCCAGGCCCAGGGCCGAGCGGATCAGCTGCGCTTCCGCCTGCCGCGCCACCTCGGCGAGCAGTTCCGCCAGCGTGGCCTGGCCCACCTGCAGCGGCAGGCCGGTGAGCTCCAGCTGCAGCATGGCCGGGCCGGCGGCCTCCTGGGGCAGCGCGCGCAGCACCAGGCCCACGCGCTCCTGGTCGCCATCGGCCAGCGAACTGGCCGACACGCTGACCGCGGCCGCCCGGCCGGCCGGGCGGCGCAGCGGAACGCGAGCGCCTTCGACGATGCCCTCGGCGCGCACGCGCGCCAGCAAGGCCGCCCAGGGCGCGTCGTCGCCGCCCAGCAGGGCGCCGAGGCTGCGCCCGCGCGCCTGCACTTCCTCGGGCACGCCGCACAGCGCCAGGAAAGCCGGGTTGGCGCACAGCACGCCACCGCTGGAGTCGGCCACCAGCACGGCGTCGGCGGTCTGGTTGACGAAGCCGAGGATCGACGGTGTCTCGGGCTCCGGCTGGCGCGCACGCAGCAGCAGCCGCCGCCGCTCGCCAGCCTGCAGGAGCGTGGCGGAGACGTCCACCGTCGTGCCCTGCCCGGCCGTGCGCAGCCGCAGTTCGGTGGCGGCGCCGTAGGCGCGCGTGTTGAACACCAGTTCGTCCAGGCGCGCCCGCTGGCCGTCTTCCACCAGGCTGCCCGGGGACACCCCCGCCCAGGACTGCCCGGTGCGTTCGAACAGTGCGCCGGCGGCGGCGTTGGCCTCCAGCACCAGGCCGCTGTCGGCGTCCAGCACCAGCACGGCGTCGTGCACCACCTGGAACAGCTGCCGGTGCTGGCCGTCGCTGCTGCGACGCTGCCAGTACTCGCGCTCGAGCGACATCTGCGTTTCCTGGAAACGCTGCTGGATGGCGCTGACGGCGCGCAGGTCGCGGCCCACGGCCAGCAGGGGGCCGCCATCGCCCAGCCGCACGGCGGCCCAGGAGAAGGGGATCTCGCTGCCTTCGGCGCCCGGGTGGTTCAGCTCGCTGCGGCGCGAGACGCCGTGCTCGCGGGCTTCGCGCAGCAGGGCCTCGGCGCGCCCGCGCGTGGCCTGGGAAACGGTGTCGGCCCAGCGCCGGCCCACCCAGTCATGGTCGGCACGGGGCAGGGGTTGGCGGCCGTCGGCCACGTTGCGGATGACGCCGTCATCGCCGATGACCACGGCGATGTCGCCCGCCACGCGCACCACGGTGGCGGCGACTTCCGGGGCCAGGTCGGACAGGCGTGGCAGGCCCCTGGAGCGGGGCGGGTCGTGCATGGCAAGACCATAGCACGACCCGGGCTTTAGCTGGGGGTTCGCAGGCCTCAGGCGGTGAGCCGCTTCACGCCCGGCAGTTCGCAGGCGTAGATGCAGTTGCGCAGCGCGGCAATGGCCTCGTAGCGCGGGAAGGTGCGTCGCCAGGCCAGCACCACGCGACGCGTCGGCGCCGGTGCGCTGAAGGGCACGTACCTGACGTGGGTCTGCGCTTCCTTGGGCAGCGAGAGCTGCGGCACCACCGTGACGCCCATGCCCGAGGCCACCATGTACTTGATGGTCTCCAGCGAGCTGCCCTCGAAGCTCTTGCGGATGCCTTCGGCGTCGCTGGCGAAGCGCGCGTACTCGGGGCAGACCTCCAGCACGTGGTCGCGGAAGCAGTGGCCCGTGCCCAGCAGCAGCATGGTCTCGTTCTTCAGCTCTTCGGCGGTGATGCTCTTGCGCCCGGCGAAGGGGTGCGCGGCCGGCACCGCGGCGAGGAAGGGTTCGTCATACAGCGGTGCCACGGCCAGGCCGGTGTCGGGGAAGGGCTCGGCCATGATGGCGCAGTCCAGCTCGCCGGTGCGCAGCATGTCCAGCAGCCGCGCGGTGAAGTTCTCCTGCAGCATCAAGGGCATCTGCGGCAGCCGCTCGATGGCGTTCTTCACCAGGTCGGGCAGCAGGTAGGGGCCGATGGTGTAGATCACGCCCAGGCGCAGCGGGCCGCTCACCGGGTCCTTGCCGCGCTTGGCGATTTCCTTGATGGCCGCGGCCTGCTCGATGACCTGCTGCGCCTGGCGCACGATCTGCTCGCCCAGCGGCGTGGTGCTCACCTCGCTGGCGCCGCGCTCGAAGATCTTGACGTCGAGCTCCTCCTCCAGCTTCTTGATCGCCACGCTCAGCGTCGGCTGGCTCACGAAGCAGGCCTCGGCGGCACGGCCGAAGTGCTTCTCGCGCGCCACCGCGACGATGTACTTGAGCTCGGTGAGGGTCATGGGCGCATTATCGAGCCCCCTCCCCGCGCAGCACGCCCAGCCGCAGCCGCGTCCCCGGCCCGTTCACGCCGCTGGGCGTGGCCGGGGCCAGGCGCTGGCGCAAGAGCTGGTTGCCGACCAGCACGTCGCCGAGACCGTCGCCGCTGAAGTCGGCCACCAGCAGGCGATGAACCTGCAGCGCAGGGGCCACGCTGAACTCGAAGGGGTCGGCGACAGCGAAGCTGCCGTCGGCCCTTTGCGTGGCCAGGTGGGTCGAGAGCAGCTGGCCGGTGTGCGAGACGAGGATGTCGCGCCGGCCGTCGCCGTTGAGGTCGGCCACGGCCACGCGCGCGGGGCGCGTGCCGAAGTCCAGTCGCACCGGTTGGGCCAGGGTGCCGGCCGCGGTCTGGCGCAGCAGCAGCAAGGCAGTGCTGGGCGAGATCTCGCTCACCAGCAGGTCGTTGCGGCCGTCGCCGTCGATGTCGGCCAGCGCCTCCACGCCCAGCCACGAGGCGTTCTCCAGCGTCTGCGTGTCGAAGCCGCCGTCGGCGCGCTGCAGCAGCAGCACCAGCCCGCGCGTGCTGCCCAGCGCCGCGCCGAGCACGATGTCCATGCGGCCGTCGCCATTGATGTCGCCCAGCACCAGATTGCTGAGCTGGCTGCTGCCGGTGTAGATCGTCTCCGGTGCGGCGAAGTCGGAGCCGGGGCCGGGCCGCCACAGGCGCACGAAGTTGTCCACCGTCGCCACCAGCCCGGGCCGTGCGCTGCCGGCCAGGGTCAGCGCACCGACCGCACCGGCGCTGCTGGCCAGTGTGGCCTGCAGCGTGAAGCCGCCGGCCGTCTGGCGCGCCCACTGCAGGCCGCAGAAAGGCGCTGCCGCCGCGATGTCCGGCAGGCCGTCGCCGTCGAAGTCGGCCACGGCGGCATCGGCGGTGTTGCAGCTGCTGAAGGGACCGACCGACGCCGCGGTGCCGGCCAGCGTGCCGTCGGCGTTGCGCCTCACCACCACCAGGCGTCCGCCGAAGCCGCCGTCAGACAGCGAGGCGAGGAGGTCGGCGCGGCCGTCGCCGTCGGTGTCGGCCAGCCAGGCGTTGGCCACCGGCGTGCCGGTCTGCACGAGCGCGGGCACGCCCGCCGGGAGGGCAAAGCGGCCGGGGTCGGTGACGAAACTGATGCGCGGGCTGCCGGACAGCAGGTTGCCGGCGGGATCGGCGATGCTGCCGCCGAGGCTGACCGTGTAGCTCACGCCCTTCTGCAGCGGCGAAGCCGGGGTCAACGTGACGACGCGGCCGCTGACGGACACCGGCGCGGCCACCGTGGTGGTGCCGGTGGACAGCACGAAGTTCGACGCGTTCACGGTGGCCGGGTCCAGCGGCTCGTCGAAGGTGATGCTGATCGCCGGGCTCAGCGCCACGTCCGTGGCCTGGTCGGCCGGCGACCACGCCACGACCGTCGGCCCCACGATGTCCAGCGTGAACTGCCAGCTCGTGGGCGCGGCCATGCGGTTGCCCAGCAGGTCTTCGGTGCCGGCGGCCAGCGTGACGGTGTAGCTGCCGCTGGCCAGTGCGGCCGAGGGCACGAAGCCGAGCTGGGTGTCGCCCGTCCACTGCAGCTGGCCGGGCACCACCACGCCGCCGGGGCCGGTGAGGCGCAAGGCGTCGGCGGCCACGGTGGCGCGGTCCACCGCTTCGCTGAAGGTCAGCGACACCACCGGCGTGCGGCCGGTGCTGCCGTCGGCGGGCGTGCGCGCGACGATCGTGGGCACCACGGTGTCGCTGCTGCGCGAGCCGGCGCGGTAGCCCTGCAGCGTCCACGTGCTGTTCTCGGTGACGCCGTTGCCCACCACCGTCGTGGTGCTGCGCACCGGACCGATGTCGGGCGCGTACCAGTCGTCCGTCGTGACCGTGACCGTGATCGGCGCGCCGTTGGACGTGAGCGTGACCGACTGGGTCGTCACCGTGCGCGTGTGCAGCACCTGCTCCAGCGTGCCCACCAGGGTGTCCAGCCGCTCGAAGCCGACCACCGTCACCTCCATGCGGAAGCGCAGCGTCTCGGCGCGGCCGTCGCCGTCGGCGTCGATGAGGTTCGGGATGCTCTTGTCGACCGGCACATGGCTGGTGCCTGCGCGCAGCGGGAAGCGCAGCACCTCGACGCGGCCGATGGCCCGCGTGAGCTCATCGTCGGCGGGGGCCGGGACCAGCGTCACGCCGGTGTCGGTCTTGGCGTAGTACAGGTCGGTGATGCCGTCGCTGTCTTCTACGCGCAGCCGGAAGGTCGGCGTGCCGTCGAGGGTGGCCGTGTCCATCACGCGGCCCACGCTCAGCGTGCCGTCTTCCAGTGCCCGCCAGCGGTCACCGATGGCCAGCGGGAAGTAGGGCGCGCCGGCCACGCCAGGATCGACGGGCGGCGTCGAGCCGCCACCGCCACCGCCACCGCCGCCGCAGGCCGCCAGGGCCAGGGACAGGCACACAGGGCCGGCCAGACGGGCCAGGCATCGCTTGAACATGTTGGGGGCTCCCTTCGACACCGGGCACTGCTGTCCAGGCCCGCACCTTTGGAATGCTAGCCCCGGCGACGGGTCGTTCCCCTCCCGGAGCCAACTGTCGCCGAACGGCAACAGAGAACTCAGGCCTTCAGGAACTCGGCCTTGCTGGCCAGCCAGCGTTCCACGTGTGCGGCCGCGGCCTGCGGGTGCTCGCGCAGCAGCCGCGGCGCCAGCGTGCGTGCGGCCTCCAGCAGCGGCGCGTCCTCGGCGAGGTCGGCGAAGCGCAGCAGCGCGTCGCCGCTCTGGCGCGCGCCCATGAATTCGCCAGGGCCGCGGATGTCGAGGTCGCGGCGGGCGATCTCGAAGCCGTCGTTCGTTTCGGCCATGGCCTTCAGCCGGGCCTTGCCGGTGGGCGAGAGCGGCGAGGTGTAGAGCAGCACGCACACACTCGCCACCGCGCCGCGGCCGACACGGCCGCGCAGCTGGTGCAGCTGCGCCAGGCCGAAGCGCTCGGCGTGTTCGACCACCATCAGGCTGGCGTTGGGCACGTCCACGCCCACCTCGATGACGGTGGTGGCCACCAGCAGCTTCATGTCGCCACGGGTGAAGAGCGCCATCACCGCCGCCTTCTCCGCCGCCTTCATGCGGCCGTGCAGCAGGCCGACCACGGTGCCCGGCAGCGCGGCGCTCAGCGCGGCATGCGTGGCGGTGGCGTTCTGCAGGTCGATGTGCTCGCTTTCCTCCACCAGCGGGCACACCCAGTAGACCTGCCGGCCCTGCGCCACCTCGGCGGCGATGCGCGCGATCACGGCGTCGCGCTTGCCGTCCTCGAACACCTTGGTGACGATGGGCGTGCGGCCGGGCGGCAGCTCGTCGATGGTGGAGACGTCCAGGTCGGCGAAGTAGCTCATGGCCAGCGTGCGCGGGATGGGCGTGGCGCTCATCATGAGCAGATGGGGTTCGAGGCTTTGTGCCTCCAGCTTGCGCCGCAGCGCCAGCCGCTGCGCCACGCCGAATCGGTGCTGCTCGTCCACCACGGCGAGACCCAGCTTCGCGAAGGCCACGTCGTCCTGGATCACCGCGTGCGTGCCCACCACCAGCTGGGCTTCGCCGCGCGCCACCTGCGCCACCATCGCCGCGCGCGCCTTGCCCTTGCGGCTGCCGGTGAGCCAGGCCACCGTCAGCCCCAGCGGCTGCAGCCAGCCCACCAGCTTGCGGAAGTGCTGCTCGGCCAGGATCTCCGTGGGCGCCATCAAGGCGCACTGCCAGCCGGCGTCGATGGCGGCGGCCGCGGCCAGCGCGGCGACGATGGTTTTGCCCGAGCCCACGTCGCCCTGCAGCAGCCGGTGCATGGGCTGCGGGCGCCGCAGGTCGGCCTGGATCTCGGCCACCACGCGGCGCTGCGCGGCGGTCAGCGCGAAGGGCAGGGCGGCCTCGAACTTCGCCGTCAGCGGGCCGGGCCTCAGCACCGGCGCCGCTAACTTGGCGCGTTCGGCCTGGGCCTGCGCCTGCGACAGCTGCTGCGCCAGCAGCTCGTCGAACTTCAACCGCTGCCAGGCCGGGTGGCTGTGGTCTTCCAGCGTCGCCGGGTCCAGGTCCTTCGCCGGGTGGTGCAGGGCCTGCAAGGCCTCGCGCAAGCTCGGCAGGCCGGGCGGCAGCAGCGCCGCGGGCAGCAGCTCTTCCAGCGGCGCGCGCTGCAGCGCCGAGGCCACGGCCTTGCGCAGGTAGGCCTGCGGCAGCGCGGCGCTGCTGGGGTAGACGGGCGTCAGCGTGGTGGGCAGCGGTGTGCCGGGCGCCACGACGCGGAACTCCGGGTGCACCATCTCGCGGCCGAAGAAACCGGCGCGCACCTCGCCGCGCGCGCGCACCAGCGCGCCCGCGGCCAAGGCCTTCTGTTGCGAAGGGTAGAAGTGCAGCAGGCGCATCACCAGCTCGCCGCTGTCGTCGGCCAGGCGCACCACCAGCTGGCGCCGCCCGCGCTGCTCCACGCGGCTGTCCACCACCGTGCCCTGCACCAGGCCCGTGGCGCCGTCGCGCAGCGTGCCGATGGGCGTGATGCGCGTCTCGTCCACGTAGCGCAGCGGCAGGTGCAGCGCGGTGTCGATGTCGCGCAGCAGGCCGAGCTTCTTCATCGCGCGGGCCGGGGCCGACAACGGGGCGTTGCCTGGGGTCTTGGGCGCGGCGGTGGGCGGCATGGAACAATTTTGGCCTTGTCCTGTCACACAGGCCGGTACAGCCTGGACCATGAACACCACTTCCCACCCCGACCGCGAGTACACGCTCGCCGACTTCGACTTCGCGCTGCCCCCGGAACTCATTGCCCAGCAACCCGCCGCCGAGCGCAGCGCCTCGCGGCTGCTGGACGGCAGCGGCCTGCTGCCGGTGGACCGCGTTTTCCGCGACCTGCCCGCGCTGCTGCGCGAAGGCGACCTGCTGGTCTTCAACGACACGAAGGTCATCAAGGCCCGGCTGCTGGGCGAAAAGGCCACCGGCGGCGCGGTGGAGGCGCTGGTGGAGCGCGTGTTGCCGAACCACGAGGTGTGGGCGCACCTTCGTGCCAGCAAGTCACCGAAGCCGGGCAGCATCGTGCGCTTCGACGACGCCTTCCATGCCGACGTCCTGGGCCGCTGCGGCCCGGACGATGCGCTCTTTCACCTGCGCTTCCCCGACGATCCGCTGGTGCTGCTGGAACGTCACGGCCACGTGCCGTTGCCGCCCTACATCACGCACGAAGACACGGCCGAAGACGCGCGCCGCTACCAGACCGTGTTCGCCGCCCGCCCCGGTGCCGTGGCCGCGCCCACCGCGGCGCTGCACTTCGATGAAGGCGTGCTGGCCGAGTTGCAGGCCCGTGGCGTGCAGCGTGCGGCCGTGACGCTGCACGTGGGCGCAGGCACCTTCCAGCCGGTGCGGGCGGAGAACATCGCCGAGCACCGCATGCACAGCGAGCGCTTCGAGGTCGGGGCGGCCACCGTGGATGCGATCCTGGCGACGCGACAGGCCGGCGGCCGCGTGGTGGCCGTGGGCACGACCACGCTGCGCGCGCTGGAGTCCGCCGCGCGTGCTGGCGAACTCACGCCCTACAACGGCGAGACCGACATCTTCATCACGCCCGGCTTTCCGTTCCGCGTGGTCGACGTGCTCGTCACCAACTTCCACCTGCCCAGGAGCACGCTGCTGATGCTGGTGAGCGCCTTCGCCGGCCACGCGCACGTGCGTTCGCTCTACCGCCACGCGGTGGAAAGCCGCTACCGCTTCTTCAGCTACGGCGACGCCATGCTGCTACAACGTCGCGCATGCTGAGTTTCGAACTGCTGAAGACCCACGGCCACGCGCGCCGCGGCCGGCTCACGCTGAACCACGGCGTGGTGCAGACGCCGGTGTTCATGCCCGTAGGCACCTACGGCACCGTCAAGGGCGTGCTGCCGCGGAGCCTGCTGGAGATGGGCGCCGAGATCATCCTGGGCAACACCTTTCACCTGTGGCTGCGGCCGGGGCTGGACGTGATCGGCGCCTTCGGCGGCCTGCACGGCTTCGAGAAGTGGCCCAAGCCCATGCTCACCGACAGCGGTGGCTTCCAGGTCTGGAGCCTGGCGGGTGCCGATGGCAAGGGCCGCAAGATCAGCGAAGAGGGCGTGAAGTTCGCCAACCCGATCAACGGCGACAAGCTCTTCCTGACGCCCGAAGTGAGCATGCAGGTGCAGACGGTGCTGAACAGCGACATCGTCATGCAGTTCGACGAGTGCACGCCCTACGAGACCGCCGGCCACATCACCACCGAAAAGGAAGCCCGCGCCTCGATGGAACTGAGCCTGCGCTGGGCCAGGCGCAGCCGCGACGAGTTCGCGCGCCTGGCCAACCCCAACGCGCTGTTCGGCATCGTGCAGGGCGGCATGTTCGAGAACCTGCGCGAAGAGTCGCTGGCCGGCCTGGTGGAGCTGGACCTGCCG
>JAEUPH010000061.1 GCA_016790395.1 Rubrivivax sp.
CCTTGCGCGTCGGCCATGGCCAGCAGGGCTTCGCGCAGGCGCGGCAGGGCCTCGGCGGGCTGGCCGGCCGCGCGCAGTGCGCGGCCGCGGTGCATGGCGAACCAGCGGCGGCGTTGCGTCCAGGTGGGCACGCTGGTGTCCTCGCGCTCCAGGGCCTCGATCACGGCCTCGCCGCGTTCCGAGACGGCCAGCGCTTCTTCGACGCGCCCGGCCTGCAGCAGGTGGGAGGCGAAGTTGCTGGACTCGCCGGCCAGGCCTTCGCGGTAGCCCACGTTGTCGGGCTGCAGCGCCAGCGCGGCCTCGCGCTGGCGCACGGCTTCTCGGCCGGCCTGCAGGGCTTCGTCGGCACGGCCCAGACGCTGCAGCACGATGAGGCAGGCCCCGGCCACGGTGCCGAGCTGGAAGCGCACATCGCCGTCACTCGGCTTCGCTTCCGCCAGCGCCTCGTAGGCCTGGCGCGCTTCGGCCAGCACCGCCAGTGCCTGTTCGGAGCGGCCCAGGCTGGGCTCGAACCAGGTGTCCAGCGCCTGCGCCAGGCCCACCAGCGACGAACCCTGCTCGAAGCGCAGGTCGTAGTGCCCGGGGAAGCGCTGGCAGGCGCCGTGCAGGAAGCGCGACAGGCGCTGCTGCGAGGCGAGCGCGGCCTCGGTCTCGCCGGCCAAGCGCTGCAGCTTGGCCACGCAACGCAGGGCGCGTGCCCACCACTGGAAGAAGTCGGGCCGCGTGGCCTGCGCGGCTTCGCCCTGCGGGAACAAGGCCAGCGCGCGCTCGGCGTGCACGCGGCATTCGTCGCCCTGGTCCAGCGTGGTGTCCAGGCCCGGCAGCTGCAGGTCGGCCAGCCGCGCGTGGGCCTTGGCCAGCTCGGCGGCCAGTTCGCCATCCTCCGGCGCCAGCAGATGCAGGCGTTCGAGGTGGGCGATGGCGTCGGTCAGCAGGTCGGCCTTCATGCGCAGGCCGCCGGGCAGGAAGGTGGCCATGTCGGCGTAGCGCATGAGCACGTCACGCACCAGGTTGCCGGTCTCGGCCAGGCGTTGCCGGGCCTCGTCGCGCGCACGGGCGGCGCGGCGCGCCTGCCAGGCACTCACGGTCACGGCCGCGGCCATCACGGCCAGGGCCAGCGCGGCAACCGCTTCGCGCGCCTGCAGCGCGGCGGTGGCCAGCGCGGCCACCACGGCGCCCACGGCCACGGCCCCGGCACCCACGGCGACACGGTGGCGACGCACGAAGCGGCCGGCCACGTAGGCCGGCGTGCGCGGCCGCGCCGACACCGGCCGCTGCGCCAGGGTGGCGCGCAGGTCGTCGGCCAGTGCCTGCACGCTGGCATAGCGCGCGGCCGGCAGACGCGCCAGCGCGCGCGCGACGATGGCGTCGACATCGCCCCGCAACTGCGGTCTCGGCACGCCGGGGTCGCCGCCAGGGTCGACGGCAGCGCGGCTGGGCCGCGTGGGCTCGTCTTCCAGCGCCGCGCGCATGAGTTCCTGCGCCGTCGGTGCACCCCCGGTGGCGGCGCCGAAGGGCCGCACGCCGGTGAGCACGCGGTGCAGCAGCACGCCCAGCGCGTAGACGTCGGTCTGGGCCGTGACCGGTTCACCGCGCAGCTGCTCGGGGCTGGCGTAGCCGGGGGTCAGCGCGCGCGGCACGCCCGGGCCGTCGGCGGCGGCGTCCAGCGCCGTGGCGATGCCGAAGTCCAGCAGCTTCACCTGCCCGGCGCCGTCCACCAGCACGTTGGCCGGCTTCAGGTCGCGGTGCACCAGGCCCTGGCGGTGGGCGTGCGCCACGGCATCGGCCAGCTGCAGCACGAGCAGCAGCCGCGCCGCCAGCGGCAGGCCGCGACACGCCTCGTCGAGCGGCCGGCCGTCCACCGCTTCCATCACGAAGTAGGGGCGGCCTTCGGCGCTGCGCCCGGCGTCGAGCAGCCGGGCGATGTGCGGGTGGTTCAGCCGGGCCAGCGCACGCGTCTCGTGCAGCACGGCGTCTTCGCGCCGGCTGCCGGCGCCGGCGTCGGGCGGCAGCAGCTTGACGGCCACGCGGGCGTCGTAGGCGCCGTCGTCGCGCCGCGCCTCCCAGACCTCGCCCATGCCACCGGCCCCCAGCGGGGCGACCAGGCGCCAGGGCCCCAGGCGTTCGCCGCGGCGGTCAGGCGGCCCGGCGGCGGGCTCGGGCGCCCAGCCTGCCGGGTGCGCGAGGAAGGCGCCGCCGTCGGCTTCCTCGGCCTCGTGCTGCGCCAGCAGGGCCTGCGCTTCGCGGGCCACCTCGGCGTCGGCCGCGGCGAGCAGCGCGGCACGCGCCGCGGGCTCGGCGTCAAGCAGGCGCTCGAAGAGCGCCCGGACGGCGGGCCAGGAGATCTCAGGCATGGCGAGGGCGGATCGTAGGCCGGCCTCGCGGCCCCGGGCCGGTCAGTAGGCCTCGGCCACGGCGCGTGCCACGCGCTTGTGGAAGTCGAGGATCTGCCGCTTGTCGATGAGCTTCTTCATGACGTCGGCGAAATCGTCGCCGGTCATGTTGGCGTACGAGAACACCAGCGCCACCCAGATGTAGCCCTGCGGGTTGGGCTCGTGCGGGTCGACGCGCACCGCGTCCAGCGGCAGCGAGAGGCCGCGCACCTTGGACACGATGCTGGCCATGCGCGCCGCATCGGGCGGCGAAGGCGGCTTGGTGTAGACCCAGAACTTGAGTTCCTGGCCGTGGTTCTCGACCCGCGTGGTGAGGTCGTCGGCCAGCTTGAAGCCCCAGGTGCCGCCGGGCAGGTCGCCCTTCAGCTCGTAGCCCGACTCCTTCAGCAGCGGGTACAGCGTGATGAAGGTGCCGCGGTCCATCTGGCCCAGCTTGGTGCTGCGCAGCGACTTCCAGCGATCGTGGTCGGCCAGCTCCATGGCCGTGTGGATGTCGCAGATCATGAAACGCGCGTTGCCCAGCGTGGCGCCCAGGCGCGAGCGCACGGAGCCGGTCTCGCCGCCGAAGTCGTGCTGGGCGACGAGCTGGTAGCTGCCGTTGTCCTGGCGGCGGATCTCGGCGCGCAGGTCGCGGTACTCGCCATTGAGCGTCTCCAGCCGCTCGGTCAGCGCCTTCTCCACGCGTTCGCGCTGGTGCGGCTGCACCACCTGGCTCTGCACCAGGAACTGGACGTTGTTGCCCATGTTCGCGAACAGGGCGCCGTTCTGGTAGCGCATCACCTGCCCGGCCTGGCTGGAGACGCTGTTGCGCGTGCCGAGCATCTCGCAGACGCTGATGAGGTTGACGCGGAAGGCGCCCTGCGGCGCGATGCCCGGCACCTCCTGCATCTTCAGTTGCTCGCCCTGCAGCGTGACGTTGCGCAGGTTGCGGTCGGTCATGGCGCCGACCAGGGCGTCCTGGAAGTCGGCCTTGGACAGCGGGCTGCCCAGCGCGGCGCCCACCGGCACCAGCAGGGCGGCCAGCGCGAGCAGGGCGCGGGTCAGAGGGGTGGTGGGCGTCATCGGCATCTCCGCAGCGGGCAACAGGCCCGGATGTCGACAGACGCGGCAAACGCGGGCGCCGAAGCTCAGGGCCCGCGGGGCGAGGTGGGCGCGAACAGCGGCGGCGGCGGCCCGCCCCAGGCCGCGAGCGCCGCCGCTTCGGCGCTCGCGGCAAGTTCGGCCCGGCCCAGGGCGCGGCCCGCGGAGGCGCGGGCCTCGTGCGCCTGCGCCAGCATCCAGCGCCGCGCTGCGTTGTCGGGGTCCTCGGGCAAGGCCTGCGCCAGCGCCAGGGCCGCGTCGGCGTCGTCCAGCGCGGCCGCTGCGTCGGCGGCGCCACGGCTGCGCGCCAGCCACAACCGGGCCTCCACGTGCCAGTAGGTGACGAGCATGTCGCCGGGCGTGGCCGCCGGCAGCGCGCGCAGCGCGGCCTGCAGGATGCGGGCGGCCGCGACGCCATCGCCCGTCAGCGCGGCGGCGCGGCCGCGCACGACGTCGGCGATGGCGAGGTCGCGCACCAGCTGCCGGTTGCCGGGGTCGGCCTCGGCCAGACGCTGCGTGGTGGCCCGGGCGCCGTCCAGCAGGCGCAGGCCCGCCTCGGCCTGGCCCTCGTAGGCCAGCACGCTGCCCAGCCGCAGCTCGCTGATCACGCCCTGGTAGCGCAGGTGGGCGTCGTCGGGGCGGCCCGCGGCGGCTTCGCGGCGCAGGACCAACGTGCGCTCGGCCAGCGCGCGCGACTCCGGCAGCCGGCGCAGCAGCAGCGCCCAGGCCTGCTGGTTGCTCAGCGCCCAGGCCAGCTGGTGGCGCCATTCGGGGTTGGCGGGCTCGCGCCGCACCAGCGACTCCATCAGCGCCGTCGAGCGCCGGAAATGCTCGCCGGCCACATCCAGCCGCCCGAGATGGGCCAGTGCCGCCGACCCCCCCTGGACGAGCCCGATGCGGCCTTCGAGCGTGGCCTGGCGCGAGACGATGTCGACGCGCTCGCCCTCTTCGCGCAGCAACCGCTCGACCAGCGGCCGTGCCGACTCCAGCGCCGCCAGCGCCGGGCGCAGCCGGCCGCGCCGCGTGTGCATCTGCGAGCGCGACAGCCACATGTCCACCCCGGCCGAAAGCGCGTCGGCCGGCGCGCCGGGGCGACCGAGGTAGAGCGGCTGCAGCCGCAGGGCCTGGTCGAGGTTGGCCTCGGCGGCGTCCAGCCGCTCCAGGCTGGCGGAGAAGGTTTCGCCCTGCAGCACGGCGATGCGGTAGTGCGTCTCGGCCAGCTCGCGCGCCAGCACGGCGTCGTTGCCGACGTCGGCGGCCAGTGTCTGCAGGTAGCGCTGCGCGTCGGCCAGCAGGGCTTCGCGCGCGGGCAACGCGCCGGCCAGGTTGACGATGGCCTGGTGGTGGTCGAACACCATGCGCTGCGCCAGTTGGCGCGCCTGCGCGAAGCGACGCTCGGCGACGGCGCGTGCGGCCTCGGTTTCGTGGACCTGGTGCAGCAGCGCGCCCAGCGCGCCCAGCAGGGCCGCCAACGCCAACGTGCCCGCCGCCACGCCCACGCGGTGCCGCGCCACGAAGCGGCGCAGCAGGTAGCCCGGGCGCGGCTGGCTGGCCGACACCGGGCGGCCTTGCTGCCAGGCGCGCAGGTCGGCGGCAAGGGCGTCCACGCTGCCGTAGCGCTCGGCCGGCAGTTTGGCCAGCGCCTTCATGACGATGCGGTCGAGGTCGCCGCGCAGGGTGCGCGCCAGCGCGTCGCCCGGCGGCAGCACGGCGCTGGGGCGGCGCGGGGTCTCGTTCAGCACGGCCTGCAAGACGGCGCGCGCGTCGGTGAGGCCCTCGCCGCAGGGCCGCCTCCCGGTGAGAAGGCCGTACAGCAGCACGCCCAGCGAGTAGACGTCGGTGGCCGTGCCGACGGGTTCGCCGCGCACCTGCTCCGGGCTGGCGCAGTGCGGCGTGAGCGGGCGTTCGCCGGCCAGCGTGTGCGCGGCGTCGGCGCCTTCCAAGGGGTCCAGCGCCTTGGCGATGCCGAAGTCCAGCAGCTTGATCTGGCCGCTCTCGTCCACCAGCACGTTGGCCGGCTTCAGGTCACGGTGCACCAGCAGCTGCCGGTGGGCGAAGGACACGGCGTCCGCCAGTTGCAGCAACAGGCGCAGCCGCTCGGCCAGCGGGCGGCCCGCGGCGGCCACGTCCAGCGGCTGGCCGCGCACGCGTTCCATCACGAAGTAGGGCTGGCCGTCGGCGGTGCGGCCGGCGTCCAGCAGCCGGGCGATGTTCGGATGGACGAGGCGCGCCAGCGCCCGCTGTTCATCGGCAAAGCGGGCCAGCACGCTGGCATGGCCGAAGCCGGGCCGCAGCACCTTGACCGCGACCTCGCCGTCGTACGCACCGTCGTCGCGCGCGGCGAGCCAGACGTCGCCCATGCCGCCCCGGCCCAGCAGCCCGGTCAGGCGCCATGGGCCCAGGCGCTGGCCCAGGCGGTCGGTCGGCGCGCCTGCCTCGGCCGGCAGCTGGGCCGGGCGGGAGAGGAAAGCACCCCCCGCCGCCTCTTCGGCATCGTGCTGGGCCAGCAGGGCCTGAGCCTCGTCGCGCAAGGCCGTCGGCGCCGCGGCCAGCGCGGTGGCTCGGGCCTGGGGTGGCTGGTCGACCAGACTTTCGAACAGGGCGCGGACGGCGGTCCACTCGGCGTGGGGCATGGCGGGGAATCGTAGGCGGGCCGTCGCGGCGGCGGCACGGTCGGGGGCGTCAAGCGGGCACTTCGCCACGCTGCAGGGGCTTCCCACACGGACGCGGCTTGCCCGCGCGGCAGGGCTCATCCACGATGCGGACCATGAACGCGAGTGCGGCTCCGCGCGAGGAAGTGACCGTCTGGCTGTCGCAGCTGGCCGGGGGCTCGGGTGCCGCCGCCCAGCAGGTCTACGAGCTGCTCTACAAGGAGCTGCACCGGCTGGCCCGCGCCCACATGCGGCGCGAGCACGACGGCCACACCCTCAGCGCCACCGCCCTGGTGCACGAGGCCTGGTTCCGCCTGGCCGAACAGACGCGCACCGAGTGGCAGAACCGCAGCCACTTCATGGCCGTGGCCAGCACGATGATGCGGCGCATCCTGGTCGACCACGCCGTGGCCCGCCGCGCCGCCAAGCGCGAAGCGCAGCTGGAACCGCTGGGCACCACGCTGTCCGAATCCCACGGCGCCCCGCTCGACCGCGACGTGGTGGCCGTGCACGAGGCCCTGCTGGCCCTGGAGGCCCAGGACCCGCGCGCCGCCAAGGTGGTGGAGCTGAAGTTCTACGGCGGGCTGGAAGTGGACGAGATCGCCGAGACCCTGGGCATCAGCGCCGCCACCGTCAAGCGCGACTGGGCCCTGGCCCGCGCCTGGCTGCGGCGCGAGCTGGGAGGCGTGGCCCTGTGAACGCGACCCCCACCGACCCCGGCGACGTGACGCGCTGGCTCCAGCAGCTGGGCGACGGCCGTTCGCAGGCCAGCAGCGAGCTCTTCGCGCTGCTCTACGACGAACTGCGCCGCATGGCACGTTCGCACCTGCGCAAGGAGAACCCGGGCCACACGCTCAGTGCCACCAGCCTGGCGCACGAGGCCTGGTTCCGCATGGCCGAGCAGACGCGCACGCAGTGGCAGAACCGCAGCCACTTCCTGGCGGTGGCCAGCACGATGATGCGGCGCATCCTGGTCAACCACGAGCTGGCGCGGCGCGCCGACAAGCGCGACGCCGAGCTGGTGGCGGTGACGCTCTCGGGCCTCGAGCAGATCGGCCTGCCGCCCGACCGCGACGTGGTGGCCGTGCACGAGGCCCTGCTGGCCTTCGAACCCGTGGACGCCCGCGCCGCCAAGGTGGTGGAGCTGAAGTTCTTCGGCGGCATGGAGAACGAGGAGATCGCCGACGCCCTGGGCATCAGCCTGGCGACGGTGAAGCGCGACTGGGCCCTGGCCCGCGCCTGGCTGCACCGCGAGCTCTCCGCCCGCTGAGCCCGCGGCCCCCGGGCAAGGCAGAATCGGCCGCAGTTCAGCCCACTGCCGCGCCTGCGGCCTTTCGCACCATGGACGACGACGTTCCCAGCCTCGAGCAGCAGCCGGCCTCGAAGATCCACTTCATCGGCGGTGAGAAGGGCGGCGTCGGCAAGTCGCTGGTGGCGCGGCTGGTGGCGCAGCACTTCATCGACCACAAGCTGCCCTTCGTGGGCTTCGACACCGACCGCTCGCACGGCTCGCTGCTGCGCTTCTACTCGGGCTACGCCAGCCCCGCCGTGGTGGACCGCTACGAGGCGCTGGACCTGATCATGGAAAGCGCCGTCGACCAGCCCGGCCGCCGCGTGCTGGTGGACCTGGCCGCGCAGACGCACGACCCGCTGGTGCGCTGGATCGAGGAATCGGGCGTGCTGGACATGGCCGACCTCAACGGCATCCAGCTCAAGTACTGGCACGTGCTGGACTCGGGCCGCGACTCGGTGGACCTGCTGGAGAAGCTGCTCGACCGCTTCGGCCTGCGCCTGCACTACGTGCTGGTGCGCAACCAGCTGCGCGGCGACGACTTCTCGCTGCTGGAGAAATCGGGCCAGCAGGAGCGCGCCGTGGGCATGGGCGCCAAGGTCATCACCATCAAGCGCCTGTACGACACGGCCATCCAGAAGATCGACGCGCGCAACGCCAGCTTCTGGGCCGCCGCCAACCTGAGCGGCGCCGAGAGCCCGGGCCTGGGCCTGATGGACCGCCAGCGCCTGCGCATGTGGCTGAACCACGCCAACGGGCAGATCGCGCTGGCCGAGCCCTGATCAGCGGGCCGGTGGCGGCCGCTTCGCCAGTTCGGCGATGAAGGCCGCGTGGGCGGCGACGTCGTCGCCGTAGTAGGTGCTGCCCGGCGGGTCCACCTCGGCCAGCACGCTGCGCGCGCTGCGGCCGTCGGCCGCCAGGTGGTCCGGCGAGAGGCCGCGCCGCAGGAAGAACAGGGCCTCGGCCCACTGCCGCATCTGCACCGCGTTCATGAGCGCGTTCTGGTTCTGGCGGTCGCTGCGCGGGTCCAGCCGCGTGAAGTCGGCGCCGTGGCGGGCCAGCACCTCCAGCGACGCCAGCACGGTGTAGGTGGAGAAGTACAGCGGCCGGCCGTCCTCGTCGAGCACGTCGGGGCTGGCGCCGGCGGCCAGCACCATGTCCAGCATCGCCAGCGCCGGCGGGCTGTGCACGCCGTACAGGTGGTAGACGAGCTCGTGCTCGCTCACCGAGGCCGGGCTGCGCTCCTTGGCCAGGGCGTTGGCGGCCGGCGGCGCGCCGGCGTCGAGCAGCTGCTTCACGAAGGCCGGCCGGCCCGGACCGGCGTCGTATTCCAGTGCCCGAGCCACCGCATGGCCCAGCAGCGTGCGTCCCCAGCGGTCGCGGGCCTGCCAGTCAAGGGGGCCGGAGGCCAGCAGGCCCTGCAGCGCCGCGGCGTCCTGCACGTCGATGGCGCGCGCCATGCGGGTCAGGCGCTCGTCGTCGAAGCGCCCCTGCTGGGCGCGGCCCAGGCTGCGCTCGGCCTTTTCCCACAGCCCACCGGCGCCGCTCACGAGGCCGTAGACCACGGGCGCGCTGACGATGCACAGGCCCGCCCAGAAGGCCGCCGCCGGCCCACCGCGGCTGCCCCACAGCAGCAGCGCGCCGGCAAGCAGCACGATGGGGCCCAGCACGATGGCGAAGCCGGTGGCCATGCCGCGACCAGCGGCGTCGTCGCCCATGTTCTGCTGCAGGGCCAGCATCAGCACGAACAACGCCTCCAGGGTGAACAGCACCCAGCCGGCGATGACGAGGGCCTTCATGGCCGGAGCGCGCGGGCTCACGCCGCTGGGCCGCCCTCGCGCCGCAGGCGTTCGCTCTTCCAGTAGACGTCGTCGCCGCCGCGCCCGTCGAGGTTGGCGCGGTTGAGCACGCGGGCCAGCACGAACAGCAGGTCCGACAGGCGGTTGAGGTACTGGCGCGGCGCGTCGTTCACGGCTTCGGCGCGCGACAGCGCCACCACGGCACGTTCGGCGCGGCGCGCCACCGTGCGGCTCACATGCGCCAGCGCCGCGCTGCGCGTGCCGGCCGGGAGGATGAACTCCTTCAGCCGCGGCAGCTGCGCGTTGTAGTGCCCCAGCGCTTCGTCCAGCCGCAGCACGGCTTCCTCCTTCAGCAGCGAGTAGCCGGGCATCGAGAGCTCACCGCCCAGGTTGAAAAGCTCGTGCTGGATGGTCACCAGCAGCTCGCGCACGTCGTCCGGCAGCGGCTCGGCCAGCAGCACGCCGAGGCCCGAGTTGAGCTCGTCGACCTCGCCCATGGCGTCCACGCGCAGGTGGCTCTTGGGCACGCGCGTGCCGTCGCCCAGGCCGGTGGTGCCGTCGTCGCCGGTGCGGGTGGCGATCTGAGTCAGGCGGTGGCTCATCGTCTTTCGGGGTGATCGTGCCAAGGCCGCCATTGGAACACCGGCTGGCCTACGATGCGCCACCCCGCGACGGAGACCCGCCGATGAACGCCCCCACGCCCGGCCATGCGCTGGCCACCCCGCGCGCCGTGCCGGCAACCATGCTGGCCACCCTGCAGCAGCGCTTCGGCGAACGCTGCAGCACGTCGGCGGCCGTGCGCGAGCAGCACGGCCGCGGCGAGAGCGTGTACGACGCCGCGCCGCCCGAAGCGGTGGTGTTCTGCGAAAGCACCGACGAGGTGGCCTTCGCCGTGGCCCTGGCCGCGCAGCACGGCGTGCCCGTCATTGCCTACGGCACGGGCTCGTCGCTGGAAGGCCACCTGCTGGCCGTGCAGGGCGGCATCAGCGTGGACCTCAGCCGCATGACGGCGATCATCGCGATCAACGCCGAGGACCTCACCGTCACCGTGGAAGCCGGCGTCACGCGCGAGCAGCTGAACCGCGAGATCCGCGAGACAGGCCTCTTCTTCCCGATCGACCCCGGCGCCAACGCCAGCCTGGGCGGCATGGCCGCCACGCGCGCCAGCGGCACGAACGCCGTGCGCTACGGCACCATGCGCGAGAACGTGCTGGGCCTGACCGTCGTCACGGCCAGCGGCGAGGTCATCCGCACCGGCACACGGGCCAAGAAGAGCAGCGCGGGCTACGACCTCACGCGGCTGTTCGTCGGCAGCGAAGGCACGCTGGGCGTGATGACGGAAGTGACGCTGCGCCTGTTCCCCCTGCCCGAGGCGGTGAGCGCGGCCGTGTGCCACTTCCCGAGCGTGGACGCCGCCGTGCAGACGGCCATCCAGATCATCCAGATGGGCGTGCCCATCGCGCGCTGCGAGCTGCTGGACGCCAATGCCATCCGCGCCGTCAACCGGCACAGCAAGCTGAGCCTGCGCGAACTGCCGATGCTGCTGATGGAGTTCCACGGCAGCGAAGCCGGCGTGCAGGAGCAGGCCGAGACCGTGCAGGCGCTGGCCGCCGAGCAAGGCGGCGAAGCCTTCGAGTGGGCGCGCACACCGGAAGAGCGCACGCGGCTGTGGGCCGCGCGCCACCAGAGCTACTTCGCCGCGTTGCAGATGCGCCCGGGCTGCCGCTGCCAGAGCAGCGACACCTGCGTGCCCATCTCACGCCTGGCCGAGAGCATCAACGAGAGCGTGGCCGAGGCTGAAGCCTCGGGCATCCCGTACTGGATCGTCGGCCACGTGGGCGACGGCAACTTCCACCTCAGCTACCTGATGGACCCGAACGACCCCCGGGAGCTGGCTGCCGTGGAGGCCCTGAACGTGAAGATGGTGCAGCGGGCCATCCGCCTGGGCGGCACCTGCACCGGCGAACACGGCATCGGGCTGCACAAGATGGGCTACCTGGTGGAAGAGGCCGGCGAGGGTGCGGTGGCGCTGATGCGCAGCATCAAGCGCGCGCTGGATCCGCAGAACATCATGAACCCGGGCAAGGTGTTCACGCTGTAGCCGCTGCGACGGCTCAGAGCAGCGACGCCAGCAGGCGCGCCACGTGAACGGCCTGCCGGCCGGCGCCGTCGGCGATCTGCTGCCGGCAGCTGGTGCCGTCGGCCACCACGATGGCCTCGGGCTGCGCGCGCACGGCCGGCAGCAGCGCGGCCTCGGCCATCTGCATCGACACGGCCTGGTGCTCGGCCTCGTAGCCGAAGGGGCCGGCCATGCCGCAGCAGGAGCTCTCGATGAGCTCGGGCCTCGCGCCGGGGATCAGCCGCAGCACGTCCATCACCGCGCCCATCGCGCCGAAGGCCTTCTGGTGGCAGTGGCCATGCACGAGCAGCGGCCGTTCCATGGGCTTGAGCGGCAGCGTGAAGCGGCCGGCCTTCGCCTCGCGCGCGATGAACTCCTCGAACAGCAGGGCCTGCGGCGCCACGGCCTGGGCCACCTCGCCCAGGCCTAGCACCAGCGCCTCGTCGCGCAGCGTGAACAGGCACGAAGGCTCCAGGCCGACGATGGGCACGCCGGCGCGCGCCAGCGGCGCCACGGCGCCCAACAGCGCGGCGAGCGCGGCCCGGGCCTCGTCCACCCGTCCCGACGCCAGTTGCGGCCGGCCGCAGCAGAAGTGGCCGCGCTCGCGCTGCGGGCTGTGCAGACGCCAGCCGGCGGCGTGCAGCACCTGCGCAGCGGCCAGGGCGTTCTCGGTCTCCAGGCCGCCGTTGAAGCTGTCGACGAAGAGCACGGCCACGCGCTCGCCGGCCTGCGCCGCAGCCAGCGCGGCTTCGCGCGACAGCAGCGGCACCGGCCCCGTGTCGCGCCAGAAGGTGTCGTCGCGGAACTCGGGCAACGCACGCCGGGCCGACAGGCCCAAGGTTCTCTCGCCCAGGCGGCGCAGCCAGGCCGAGTGGTTGCGCCAGCGCACCAGCGGGCCCAGCAGCGCGCCCTGGTGCACCTGCGCAGGCAAGCCGGCCAGCAGGCGGTCCTTCAGCGTGAAGCCGAAGCGCCGCTTGCGCTGCGCCGTGACCTCGATCTTCATGCGCGCCATGTCCACGCCGGTGGGGCAGTCGCGCCTGCAGCCCTTGCAGCTGACGCACAGGCCCAGGGCCTCGGCCACGGCGTCGCCGGTCAGCGCGTCGGCGCCCAGCTGGCCCGAGAGCGCCAGCCGCAGCGTGTTGGCGCGGCCGCGCGTGGCGTGCTGCTCGTCGCGCGTGACGCGGTAGCTGGGGCACATGGTGCCGGCGTCGAACTTGCGGCAGTGGCCGTTGTTGTTGCACATCTCCACGGCCTGGGCCAGGCCGCCGGTGGGGTCGCCGCCGGTGCCGGGCGGGGTGGTCGCTTCGGTCACCGGGTCGGCCTTCACGTTCCACGCCGACCAGTCCAGCACCGGGGTCAGTGCGATTCGCCGGTAAGGCTTCGGCGTGCCGGGCGGCGGGTAGCGGAACAGGGCGCCGTCGTCCATCTTGGGCGGGTCGACGATCTTGCCGGGGTTGAACAGGCCCGCCGGGTCCAGCTCGCGCTTGATGGCGCGAAAGGCCTCGTTCAGCTTCGGCCCGAACTGCCACTCGATCCATTCGCCGCGGCACAGGCCGTCGCCGTGCTCGCCGCTGTAGGCGCCCTTGAACTGGCGCACCAGCGCGGCAGCCTCTTCGGCAATGCGGCGCATCTTCGCCGCGCCGTCCACGCGCATGTCCAGGATGGGCCGCACGTGCAGCGTGCCGACGCTGGCGTGCGCGTACCAGGTGCCGCGCGTGCCGTGGCGGGCGAAGACCTCGGTCAGCGCGTCGGTGTACTCGGCCAGGTGCGGCAGCGGCACGGCGCAGTCCTCGATGAAGCTCACCGGCTTGCCGTCGCCCTTCAGGCTCATCATGATGTTGAGGCCGGCCTTGCGCACCTCCCACAGCGCCTTCTGCGCGGCCTCGTTCTCCATGCGCACGACGCCGCCCTTCGTGGGGTCGGTGAGGCCGAGGCGATCACCCGCCATCTGCACGAGGCGGTCGAGCTGCGCGACGAGCGCGCCCTTGTCGGCGCCCGAGAACTCCACGAGCAGGATGGCCGCGGGCCGGCCGATGAGCGCCGTCTCCATGACCGGCTTGAACGCCGGGTTCGCGAGCGCCAGCTCGACCATGATGCGGTCGACCAGCTCCACCGCGGTGGGCCGGAGCGTCACGAGGTGCTGCGCCGCCTCCATCGCGCCGCGGAAGGTGGGGAAGTTGACGACGCCCAGCACCTTGTGCCGCGGCAGCTCCGAAAGCTGCAGCGTGAGGTTCTTCGTCACCGCCAGCGTGCCCTCGCTGCCGACGAGCAGGTGCGCGAGGTTGACGTGGCCGTCGGCGGTGAAGGGCCGCTCGCTCTTCGGCCGGAAGATGTCGAGGTTGTAGCCGCCCACGCGGCGCAGCACGGTGGGCCAGTGCGCGTCGATCTCGCCGGCGTGCTGCTCGGCGAGGCCGTGCACGAAGGCGGCGATCTCGGCGGCGCGGCCGCCGAGCTGCGCCACGGGGCCGAAGTCGGCCAGCGTGCCGTCGGCGAGCCAGGCGCTCGCGCCCAGCACGTTGTGCACCATGTTGCCGTAGGCGATGGAGCGGCTGCCGCAGCTGTTGTTGCCGGCCATGCCGCCGAGCGTGGCCTGGGCGCTGGTCGACACGTCCACCGGGTACCAGAGCCCGTGCGCCTTCAGCGCCGCGTTGAGGTGGTCGAGCACCAGGCCGGGCTGCACGACGGCGCGGCCGTTCGCCGCGTCCACCTGCAGCACTTGACGGCAGTGCTTGCTGAAGTCGATGACCAGCGCCGCGCCGACGGTCTGCCCGCACTGGCTGGTGCCGGCGCCGCGCGGCAGCACGGGCACCTTGAGCGCGCGCGCGATCTGCAGCGCGGTGACGACATCGTCGTCGCCGGTCGGCACGAACACGCCGGCCGGCAGCACCTGGTAGATCGACGCGTCGGTGGCGTAGCGGCCGCGCGAGGCGGCGTCGAACAGCACTTCGCCGCGCGTGTGCTGGCGCAGCTCGCGGGCGAGGCGCTCGCAGACCTCGTTGGGCGGCGGCACGGTGCCGAGCGCGGGCGCGGCGGCAGGTACGCGCGCGGCGAGCCCCCGGGAGGCGAGGGCGGGGTCGGCGGCCAGGGCCGCGGTGGCGGTGGGGGGCATGGAGGGAGCTTCCTGGAGTCCGGCGAGGTCGGAGAGCGCGGCCGCTGCGTCTCAGCGCGCGGCGCCGAGGGCGGGGTAGACCTCGCCGGCGCGCATCAGCTCGAGCACGGTGTCGCGCTTGTGCTGCAGGTGCTGGCGCAGCACCCGGGCCAGGGCCTCGCCGTCGCGCGAGGCCAGCGCCTCCACCATGCGCTCGTGCTCCAGCACCGCGCGCTGCC
>JAEUPH010000120.1 GCA_016790395.1 Rubrivivax sp.
CGAGTCGACCCGGATCGTCTGGGTCTGGTCGGAAGTCAGGTCGCGCAGCACGCGCTGCAGCAGGTTCAGGTCCTGGTGCAGCAGCGAGGCCGGTGGCTGGCGCGCCGCGGCATCCCGGATGCGGGCCCAGGCCTTGCGCAGGTAGGCAATGTCCTCGGCCAGCTCGGCATCGGCGGCGTCCTCGCCGTTGGTGCGCAGGATGAAGCCGCCGCCCTCGGGCTGGGTCAGGGCCTGGAGCCGGGCCCGCAGTTCGTCGCGCTGCGAGGGCGGGATCTTCTGCGACACGCCCACGTGCTCGTCCTGCGGCAGGAAGACCAGCAGGCGGCCCGCGATGCTGATCTGCGTCGACAGGCGCGCACCCTTGCTGCCGATCGGGTCCTTGATCACCTGCACCGACAGGGCCTGGCCCTCGAACACCTGGCGCTCGATCGGCACCGGTACATGCCCGCCGCGCGCCGTCGGGGCCGTCTCGCCTTCGGCCGGGCGCTGCCAGACATCGGCCACGTGCAGGAAGGCCGCGCGGTCCAGGCCGATGTCGACGAACGCCGACTGCATGCCCGGCAGCACGCGCACCACCTTGCCCAGGTAGACGTTGCCCACGAGGCCACGCTCCAGCGTGCGTTCGACGTGCAGCTCCTGCACGGCGCCGTTCTCGACCACGGCCACGCGCGTTTCCTGCGGTGACCAGTTGATGAGGATGTCCTGCGTGGGCATGGGCGAACTACAGATCGAGCCGGACGCGGGCCCGCGACAGCAGCGTGGTCGTCTCGTGAAGAGGCAAACCCATGATACCGGTGTAGCTGCCTTCGATATGTTCGATCCAGGCCGCGATGCGGCCCTGGATGCCATAGGCGCCGGCCTTGCCCTGCGGCTCGCCACTGGCCACGTAGAGATCGATGGTGCGCTCGGACAGCTCGGCAAAGCGCACGCGCGACGTGCTCACCAGCATGTGGTTGTGCTTGCCCGCCGAGATGGCCACTGCCGTCATCACGCGGTGTGTGCGGCCGGACAGCGCGCGCAGCATCTCGGCCGCGTGCTCGTCGCTCTCCGGCTTGCCCAGGATGCGCCGGCCCAGCGCGACCGTGGTGTCGGCACACAGGATGGGCGCCGCCGGCAGCTGCCGGCGCGCGAGCCGCCGCTGGGCCGCGGCCAGCTTTCGCAGCGTCACCCGGCGCACGTACTCGCCCGGCGGCTCGCCACTGCGCTCTTCCTCCAGCGCCTCGGCGTTCTCGCCGCGATCGGGCAGCAGCGGCCGGTGGGCCACGCCCAGTTGCGCCAGCAGCTGGGCGCGGCGCGGGCTCTGCGAAGCGAGGTAGATGAAGTCGGGGTTGACCATCGCCGCATTCTCCACGGCCACCCCGTGCCGCGTCACTCGCGGTGGTACGGATGGCCTTCCAGCAGCGTCCAGGCGCGGTACAGCGCCTCGGCCAGCAGCACGCGCGCGAAGGCGTGCGGCAGCGTCAGGTCCGACAGGCGCAGGGTCTCGTCGGCGCTCGCCTTCACGGCGGGGTCGATGCCGTCGGGACCGCCGATGAAGAGCGCCACGTCGCGCCCTTCGCCGCGCCAGGCCTGCACGCGCTGCGACAGCTGGGCGGTGGTGAGGCGCGCGCCGTGTTCGTCCAGCAGCACGCGGCGCACGCCTTTCGGGCAGGTGGCCTCGAAGCGCGCGGCCTCGGCAGCCATGCATTGCGCGGCCGTCTTGCCGCCGCTGCGCGGTTCCGCCTTCAGCGCCTTCAGCTCCAGGCGCATCTCGGGCGGGAAACGCTTGGCGAAGTCGGCCCAGGCCTCGTCGGCCCAGGCCGGCTGGCGTTGGCCCACGGCCAGCACCAGCAGTTTCATCGTCAGGCGCTGCGCTTCGCGGGGGTCTTGCGGGCCGCCGACTTCTTCGCGGGCACCGCCTTGCGGGCCGGCGCCTTGGCGGGCGCGGCCTTCTTCACGGGCGCGCGCACCGCGGCCTTCTTCGCCGCGGCCTTCTTGGCCGCCGGCTCGGGCGCCGGATCGGGCTCGCTGGCCTTCACGAGCTTGGTCTTCGCGTCGGCGATCTTCATCTTCACGGCCTTGCCACCCCAGATTTCCTCCAGGTGGTAGTACTCGCGGATGGCCGGCTGCATGATGTGAGCGACGGCGGCACCGCAGTCGACGATGATCCACTCGCCGTTGTCCTCGCCCTCGGTGCTCATCACCTGCATGCCGCGGCTCTTGACCGCGTCGCGCACGCTGGCGGCCAGGGCCTTGGTCTGGCGGTTGCTGGTGCCCGACGCGATGATCACCCGCTCGAACATGGAGCTCAGATGCTCGGTGTTGAAGACGGCGATGTGCTGGGCCTTCACGTCTTCCAGGCCATCGACGATGGCCCGTTGCAGCTTGCGGATGTCCATTCAGCTCCCAAGGTCGCCTGCGTACAGGCGGTTCGAATCAATATAGCGCGCCACTCCGGGCGGCACCAGTGGCGAAATGTCCTGCCCCCGATGGGCCAGTTCGCGGATGGCGGTGGACGAGATGTCCAGCATCGGCAGCGGCACCACGCGGTGAGGGTGTCGCAGCACGTCGGCATGCGGTGCCTTCGCCGGGCCGGGGCGGTTGGCCACGGCCAGCGTCACCAGGGCCAGCAGGTCGCGCCAGCCGTTCCAGGTGTGCAGGCCGGCGTACTGGTCGGCGCCGATGAGCAGCACCCATTCGGTGGCCGGATGGGCCGCGGCCAGCGCGCGCACGGTGTCCAGCGTGAAGCTGGGGCCGGCGCGCTGGAGCTCGATGCGGTCCAGCACGAAGCGCGGCTCGCCTTCGATGGCGATCTTCACCATCGCCTCGCGGTGCAAGGCCGCGCTGACGCCGGCTTTCTGCCAGGGCTGGCCGGCCGGCACCCAGCGCACTTCGCTCAGCGCCAGCGCCTCCAGCGCCGCATGGGCCAGCGCCACGTGCGCGTTGTGCACGGGGTCGAAGGTGCCTCCAAAGAGGCCGGCCCGCTTCACTCGGCGAGCCAGTCCCGCGGGCGCAGGAAGTCGCTGTACAGGCGCGCCTCGGGCGAGCCCGCTTCCGGCTGCCAGCTGTATCGCCACTTCACGATGGGCGGCATGCTCATCAGGATGCTCTCGGTGCGGCCGCCGCCGTGCAGGCCGAAGTGCGTGCCGCGGTCCCACACCAGGTTGAACTCGAC
>JAEUPH010000130.1 GCA_016790395.1 Rubrivivax sp.
TTCGAGGGCGATGGCATCTGGGAGTGCCCCGACCTCATCGAGTTGCCCGACCCCGTCGGGGGCACCGCCTGGCTGTTCAAGGTGGACGTGTTCGGCGGCCATCCCTCGGGCGGCACCGGGGCGCGGCTCTTCGTCGGAGCCTTCGACGGCACTCGCTTCACCCCGGAGCCCGAGGACGCGCCGCGCTGGGCCGACTTCGGCGCCGACTTCTATGCCGCGCTCTCCTGGGCCCACCTGCCCGGCGCGCCGGCGCGGGCGCTGTGGCTGGCCTGGATGAGCTGCCACCGCTATGCCAAGCACCTGCCCACGAGCCCGTGGCGCGGTGCGATGAGCGTGCCGCGGGAACTGGCGCTGGCGCGCGACGTGGCCGGCCGTTGGCAACTGCAGCAGCGGCCGGTGGCGGTGCTGGCGCAGCTGCGCGGCGAGGCCGTGGCAGCCGGCGATCTCCAGCTGACCGGGACGACACGGGCCGTGGCCCTGCCCGCCGGGGTGGACGGCCGCACGCTGGACATCACGCTGACGCTGCAGCCCGGCACGGCGCAGGAGTGCGGCCTCGTCGTGCACGCGGACGCTGGCGGCACCGGCACGCGCATCGGCTGGCACGCCGGCCGTGGCGAGGTGTTCATCGACCGCAGCGCCTCGGGCTTCCTGCCGCCGGACGACCCGCTCTACGCGCGCCGCCACGCCGGCGTGCCGTCTGAGCGCGGCGCTTTGCACCTGCGCGTGCTGCTGGACCGTTGCTCGGTGGAAGTCTTCGTCGGCGACGGCGAACTCGTGCTCACCGAGCAGGTGTTTCCGCCCGAAGCGGCGCGTGGCTTGCAGCTGTTCGCCGCTGGGGGCAGCGCGCGGTTTGAAGGCCTGAACGTGTGGCCTCTGGGGGCCGCACGCTTCGGCTGACACGCTTCAGACGGCCGCCAGCCGCCGCCGCGCCGCCCGCGCATGCGGCACCCAGGCCAGCGTGGCCCAGCGCCGCCACATGATCAGGCCGCGCAGCCATTCGTCGGCGATGTAGGCGATCCACACGCCGGGCAGGCCCAGGCCCAGGCCGGCCTCGCTACCCAGCAGCCAGCTGCCGCCAGCCAGCACCACCAGCAGGCTGGCGGCACCGGCCACCACGGGGAAGCGCGCATCGCCGGCAGCGCGCAACGCGTTGATGACGACCAGGTTGAAGGTGCGCCCCGGCTCCAGCAGCACCGTCCACCACAGCAGCACGGTGCCGGCGGCAATGATGGCCGTGTCCTGCGTGAACAGGCGCAGCGTCCAGGGCGCCGACAGCGCAGCCAGCACCGCCACGCCCACGCTCACCGCCAGGCCGCGCGCCATCGCGCGCCGCACCAGGCGGTGCGCCTCGTGCAGTTGGCCGGCACCGATGAGGTGGCCGACCACGGTTTCGGCCGACAGGCCCGTGGCCAGCCCGAACAGCAGCACCAGGTGGATGACCTGCATGGTGTAGGCGTGTGTGGCCAGCGCCGTGGCGCCCAAGCTGCCCACGACGGCGATGCTGGCCATGAAGGACAGCCGCCAGGCGATGTTCTCGGCCGCGCCCGGCAGGCCGATGTGGGCCACGGCCGCGAGTTCGGCGCGGCGCAGCCGCCACCAGTCCTCGCGGTGCGGCACCAGGCCCAGGCGCCGCTTCCACAACGCCAGGTGCAGCACCAGCGCCACGCTGCGCGCCACCACCACGGCCACCGCGAAACCGGCGAGGCCGAAGCCCCCCCAGCCGAAGGCCCCCAGCATCAGCGGGCCGGCCAGGCCCAGGTGCACCAGGTGCATGATGACCATCACCACCAGCGTGTCGCGCGCATGCAGGTGAGCGCGCACCACCGAGGCCATGCTGGCGTTCCAGGCGTCCAGCAGCATGGCCGGGGCCAGCACCTGCAGCAGCGGCACGGCCAGCGGCAGCACCTCGGGCGGCGCATTCAGCAGCTTCATCAGCGGCACGGCACCGGCCAGCGCCACCACGGCCGTGCCGGCGCCGATCCAGGTGCTGGCGCCGAGCACGGCGCGCGACACCGCGTCGGCGGCATCGCGCCGGCCGCCGCCCAGGTTCTGCGACACCACCACGCCCACGCCGGCGCCGACGATGCGGAACAGGATGAACAGCATCGCGGCCACATGGTTGGCCATCGCGAAGGCGGCGCCGGACAGGTCGGACAGCCGCGCGGCCAGCGCCGTGCCGGCCACGCCGACGGCAATGCCCAGCAGCAGTTCCAGGAACATCGGCCAGGCCAGCGCGAACAGGCGGGGTCTGGGGGGAGCGCTCGTCGTCATCTCCCGTGAGGGTAAGGCCTTCAGGCCGGGCGGCTACCATCCGCGGCACATCTTGTTCCCCCCTTGAAACCCATGACCCGACCCCTGTCCCTGGCCCTGGCGGCCGTGGCCGCGGCCGCCGCGCTGCACGCCACACCCGCCGCTGCCCAACTGCGCAACGAAGTGGCCCTGCAATGGATGCCCGGTGGCCTGGCCAACGATGGCCGCCGTTCGCGCGACCTGTCCTACAACCGCGAGTTCGGCAACGGCTGGGCGCTGGGCGGCTCGGTCGGCTACGGCAACGTGCACCGGGAGAAGAGCAACGACGGCCTGCTGCTGCTGCTGCGCGTGCGCTGGCGCGCCGAAGGTGGCCTGGCCGGCATGCCGTGGCTGCGCCCGCAGGTGGGCCTGGAGTACGGCGGCACGACCAACGTCTTCCAGACCGCCGACCTGGCGGGCGTCTACGCCGGCGCCTACCTGGCGGCCAGCAACGAGCTGGGCTTCACGGTGGACTACTGGACCGGCAAGTCGCACTACGAGTCGGGCAACACGAACGAGAAGCGCAACGTCTCCGGCGTGCGCCTCGGCCTGGCCTTCAGGTTCTGATGGCGCCGCTGCGCCTCCTGGCCGGCCTGCTGCTGGCCCTGGCCTTCGCCGCTGGCGCCCAGACGCCCGCGGCACCCGAGATCCCGGGCGAACAGGCGCAGCGCGACCTGCGCATCCTCAAGCGCGCCTTCACCGATCTGCACCCGGGCCTGTACCGCTACGCCACGCCGGCGGAGATCGACGCCGAGTTCGCCGCTGCCGACGCTGCGGTGAAGAACGGCAGTTCGCGCGCCGAGATGTTGCTGACGGTGTCGCGCCTGGCGGCCGCCGTGCAGTGCGGCCACACCTGGGTGAGCCGCTACAACCAGAGCCCGGCGGTCGAAAAGGGGCTGTACGGCCGCGACGACAAGCTGCCCGTGGCGCTGCGTTGGGTGGAGGGCCGCGCCCTCGTCACCGGCAGCGCCGACGCGGCGGTGAAGGCGGGCAGCGAGCTGCTGGCCATCGACGGCCGCCCGGTGGCCGAGATCCGCGACGCCCTGCTGCCGATGCTGCGCGCAGACGGTCGCCACGCCGGCGCGCAGGCCAAGCGCCTGTCGCAGCTGGACAGCGGCGCCAACGGCGGCGCCATGGACCGCCTGTTCCCGCTGCGCTTCCCGCCGCAGGGCGGGCGCTACCGTCTGCGCCTGCTGGCGCCGGGCGCCACGCAGCCGGAAGACGTGGACGTGGCCACGACGACGCAGGCCGCGCGCGAGAAGGCCGTGCCGCTGGAAGCCGCGCAGTGGTCCTTCCGCGTCGATGGCGACGTGGCCGTGCTGACCCTGCCCACCTTCGCCTTCTGGGGCCAGGACTTCAAGGCCGACGCCTTCCTCGCGCGCACCCTCAACGCCATCCGGCGCGTGCCCTTCCTGATCATCGACCTGCGTCGCAACGAAGGCGGCTCCGACGCCATCGGCCGCATGGTGCTGGCCCACCTGCTGCCCACGCCGCTGGAGTTCCCGGGCTACGCGGTGGAGAGCGCCTACGAGCGCGTGCCCTACGTGCTGGCGCGCTACCTGGACACCTGGGACTTCGGCTTCTTCGACCGCACCGGCCAGGTGACGAAGGGCCCGGGCCGCAACTGGCGCTTGCCCGACGCCACGCCCACGCGCGTGGAGCCGCGCGAGCCGCGCTACCCCGGCCGCGTGATCGCGCTGGTGGGCCCGCAGAACAGCTCGGCCGGCTTCCTGCTGGCGCGCGACTTCAAGCGCACCGCGGCAGCCACGCTGGTGGGGCAGACCACGGGCGGCAATCTGCGCGGCCTGAACGGCGGGCAGCTGGCGTGGATCACCTTGCCGGCCTCGGGCGTGGCGGTGGACATCCCGCTGCTGGCATCGATCCACCCCGGCGACGTGCCCGACGCCGGCGTGGAGCCCGACGTGCGTGTGGCACCCAGCTTCGCCGACGCCGCGGCCGGCCGCGACACCGAGATGCTGGCGGCCTTCGCCCTCATCGCCCGATGGCAAGGCCGCGCGCCCAAGCCTTGATCTAGGGCTTCTGTCCCGGCCCTGCACGCGCCCATGATGCGGGCCCCACCACGAGGAGACACCCATGGCCACCAAGCCCGCCACCCCCAAGGCGATGTCGCTGCACCTGGGGCTGAACAGCGTCGACCCCCAGGCCTACGAAGGCTGGGACGGCCCGCTGGCGGCCTGCGAGTTCGATGCCAAGGACATGGCCGCCATCGCGCGCAGCAAGGGCATGAAGCCCACCGTGCTGCTGACGAAGAAGGCCACGCGCGCCGCGCTGCTGGCCGGCCTGCGTGCCGGCGCCAAGGCGCTGAAGCGCGGCGACCTGTTCTTCCTCAGCTTCAGCGGCCACGGCGGCCAGGTGCCCGACACCAACCGTGACGAGCCCGACCGCAAGGACGAGACCTGGTGCCTGTGGGACGGCCAGCTCATCGACGACGAGCTGTACTACGAGCTGAGCCGCTTCGCCGCCGGCGTGCGCATCCTGGTGCTGTCGGACAGCTGCCACAGCGGCAGCGTCACGCGCGACCGCAACCCACCGCCACCGCCGCCGGGCCAGCGCTCCAAGCTGCTGCCGCCGGCCGTGGGCCTGCGCGTCTACGGCGCGCACCAGGCCTTCTACGACAAGCTGCAGGCCGACGTGGCCAAGGCCGCCGGTCTGAAGGCCGTGGTGGACCCGGACGCCGCCCTGGCCAACGTGACGGTCACGGGCGCCGCGGCACAGGCGGTGAACCTGGTGGGCGAGTTCAAGCCGGCGGTGATCCTGATTTCGGGCTGCCAGGACAACCAGACCTCCATGGACGGCGACCACAACGGCGCCTTCACCGAGCAGTTGCTGCAGGCCTGGAACAACGGCAAGTTCAAGGGCAGCTACGCCAGCTTCCACGCCAAGATCCGCGCCGGCCTGCCCCCGACCCAGAGCCCCAACCTCTTCGTGCTGGGGCCGGCCGCGGGCTTCCTGAAGCAGACGCCGTTCAGCGTCTAGGGAACCACGCGCGGCCGGCCACGGGCGGCAGCTCCAGCGTCACGCTGCGGCCGCTGGTCTGCAGCGGCGCACCGGGCTGCAGCGCATCACGCCACGGGCCGGTGGGCGCACCGACGGGCAAGGTGACGGTCACGCGCTGTGGCGCCTCGCCGTTGTTGATGGCGACCAGCGCCCAGTCGCGTCCCAGGCGGCGCGCCAGCACCAGCACGCGGGCATCGGCATGCAGCGGCGCCAGCAGCTCGCCGCGGCGCAGCACGGCGTGCTGGCGGCGCAGCTGGATCAGGCGCCTGAAGTCGGCGCGCAGCGCGGTGTCCGGCTGCCCACCCAGGTCGGCCCAGGGGTAAGGGGCGCGGTTGAACGGGTCGTCGCCGCCCGTCACGCCGACTTCGTCGCCGTAGTAGACGCTGGGCGCGCCCGGGTAGGTCATCTGGAAGAAGGTGGCCAGCCGCAACCGCGCCTTGGCGCGCGCCATCACGGCCGGGTCGACCTCGCCCTCGTGCCCGCCCAGCACGTGCAGCGCGCGCGGCTGGTCGTGCGAGGAGATCAGGTTCATCGCCGCGTGCAGCGCGGGCGGCGGGTAGGCCTCGCGCACATGCTCCAGGTGGCGGTAGAGCGAGGCCACGTCGCCACCCGCCGCGATGTCCAGCACCGTGTTGCGGAAGATGTAGTTCATGGTGCTGTCGAACATGTCGCCCAGCAGGTGCTTGCTCGCGTCGAACCAGGTCTCGGCCACGGTCACCGCCTGGGGGTTCGCGCGCTTCACGGCCGTGCGCCATTCGCGCCAGAAGTCGTCGGGCACCCAGGGCGCCACGTCCATGCGCCAACCCGCGGTGCCGGTGGCCAGCCAGCGCTGCGTGATGCCGTCTTCGCCATAGAAGAAGTCGCGCACGCCGCGGCTCGTCTTGTCCAGCTCCGGCAGGTCGGCCACGCCCACCCAGCCCTGGTACTGCTTGTCGGGCTGGCTCTGCGACGGGTCGAAGCGGTACCAGCTGGCGTAAGGCGACGCGGGGTTGATGCGGCCGTTCTGGAAAGCGCCGTCGGCGCCGAAATTGCCGAAGCGGTTGAAGTAGACCGAGTCCTGGCCCGTGTGGTTGAAGCTGGCGTCGGGCAGCACGCGGATGCCGTGCCGCTTCGCTTCGCGCACCAGGCGCGTGAAGGCCGCGTTGCCACCGAAGGCCGGGTCCACCTGTCGGTAGTCGGCGGTGTCGTACTTGTGGTTGCTGGCGGCCAGGAAGATGGGCGTCAGGTAGAGCGTGTTGGCGCCCAGCTCGCGCAGCGTGGCCAGCTTCTGCGTGATGCCAGGCAGGTCACCACCGAAGAAGTCGTTGTTGAAGTGGGGGTCGCTGCCGTCGCCGGGCCGGTAGGGGCGCTCGTTCCAGCGCGGGTGCAGTTCCACCGTCTTGTCGTGGTAGCGGGCGACGCCGGGCTTCGGGTCGTTGGCGCGGTCGCCGTTGCGGAAGCGCTCGGGGAAGATCTGGTAGTAGACGGCGTCGGCCACCCAGGCCGGCACCGTGAAGGCGGGGTCGTGGACGGTCTGGCGGAAGCGGCGGATCTCGCGCGCCGAAGCGGGCATGGCGGCCACCGTGGCGCGGCCTCCGGTGCCCTTCTCGCGCGTCCAGAACAGCGGCTCGGCGTTGTTCTGCAGCGCGAACCGGCGGCCGGCGATCTCGGCCTCGAACCACACGCCGTAGACCGCCATGTCCGCGAAGCGGTAGGCGGCGCGCCAGCGCGTGCCTTCGCGCTGCATCGGCAGCCGGGCCAGTTCGTCGTAGGCCAGCACCTCCTGGTTGCCCTCCAGACGGCGCCGCTCCACCACCAGCGTGAGGCGGTCCACGCCGGGTGCCGCCTCCACGGCGTACTGCACCGTGGTGCCGGCGGGCACGGCGCCGAAGGGGCGCTTGAACGCCGCGTCGCGCGAGTCGAAGCGCAGGCTCAGCGCCACGGGGTCGGTGACGGCGGCGGCGCGCGGGTCTGCGAAGCTGCGCGGGCCCACGCTGAGCTGCGGCTGGCCGTCGACCCAGGCCAGGCGCAGCGTGTGCTCGCCGCTGAAGGTCTCGACCAGATTGCCGCCCCCGAGGCCGCCCGCACCGATGGTGCTGGCCGGCTTCCAGCTGGCATCGGCGATCTTGAACTCGTGCCGGCCACTCAGTTTGACGTTCAGGTAGTAGGCGTCGCAGCTGAACTGGAAGGCCGCATCGTCCACCGCCGCCCAGTTGTTGGGGGTGCCGCGCAGGAAGAGCGTGGTGTCGCCCAGGGGCGGTGTTTGCACGGGACAGTCCTGCACCGTCAGCAGCGGCCCCCCTTCGGACAGCGTGACGGCGATGCGCGTGGCGCCGTTGAAGCGGCGCTTGAGGTCGGGCCCGCGCGCCACGAGCCGTGTGCCGTCGGGCGAGCCGTAGTCGGCATCGGGGCTCCAGCCTTCGTCGCCGATCTTGAAGCTGTGTTCGCCCTGCAGGCGCGTCACCAGGGTCCAGCGCCGGCAGTCGTAGGTGAAGCGCTGCGCGTCGGGTGCTGTCCAGGCGTTGAAGCTGCCGCGCAGGTAGAGGGCGCGGCCGGCCAGCGGATCGGGCACGCAGGCTTCGGCGGCTTGCGCATCGGGGAGCGTGGCCGCCAGCAGCCCGGCCACGAGCCAGCCCGCGCGCATCACTGCACCCGCTTGTAGTTGGTGTAACCGCCCAGCGGCGCCGTCACCGGCGACAGCACGCGCACGGTCTTCGGCGGCACGGTGATGTCCAGCAGCGCGGCCCACAGGCGCAGGTCTTCGCGACTGTCGGGGGCGAGCAGGTCCACCAGGCGCGTGTTGTCCATCATCTTGCTGTTGCCCACCATCAGCGTCTCGGTGAGGGTCTGGTCGGAGGGGTTGGCGACGACGATCACCGTGTCGGCTGCGCGGTCGGTGTGTCGCTCGAAGGCCAGCAGACGGTTCGCCGAGACCGGCCGGTAGTCACCCACGCGCAGCGCTCGGTGGCTTCGGCGCATGGCGATGAGCTGCTTCGTCCAGGCCAGCGCTTGGTTGTCGGGCGTGACGAGGTCCCAGCGCATGGGCGCGCGCATCTCGGGATCGGCGCCGCCCTCCATGTCGAGCTCGCTGCCGTAGTAGAGGTTGGGTGCGCCCGGCAGGGTGAACTGGAGCACCTGCAGCAGGCGCCGCGCGCGCACATCGGGCACCAGCGTGGCCAGGCGCGCAGTGTCGTGGTTGTCCAGATAGATCCAGCTTCGCAGCATGTTCTCGGTGCCGGTCTCTTCCACCAGGCGCGTGAACATGCGGCCGAAGGTGGGCGCATCCAGCCGGCCATCGGCCAGGCGCAGCATCAGGCCGCGCAGCGCGAAGTGCATCACCGCGTCCACGCTGGGGAACCATTCGCGCGGGTAGTTGGCGATCTCGCCGACGACCAGCGAACCCACCTTCTCCTCGTGCGCGGCGCGCGTGAGCTGCTCCAGCACCGTGAAGCCGATGTCGAAGGCCACGTCCAGGCGCCAGCCGTCGACGCCGTCGCGCAGCCAGCGCCGCACCACGGAATCGCGCCCGCCGAAGAGGTGCTCGCGCACCGCCGGGTTCTCCAGGTTCAGTTCGGGCAGGTTCTGCGCGCGGAACCACGAGCGCGAACCGCCGGGGTACTCGTCGCCGAAGAAGAACCAGCTGCGCTTCGGGCTCGCAGGGTCGGCGGCGGCTTCGCGGTACAGCGGCGAGTTGCGGCCCATGTGGTTGAACACGCCGTCCAGCACCAGCTTCATGCCGTGGGCGTGCAGGTCCTCCGCCAGCGCCTTCACGTCGTCGCGCGTGCCGTACTCGGGCGACACGGCGTGGTAGTCCAGCGCGTCGTACTTGTGGTTGGTGTAGGCGCTGCAGATCGGGTTGAGGTACAGCACGTCGGCGCCGAGCTGCTGCACATGGCCCAGCCGCGCGCGCATGCTGGGCAGGTCGCCGCCCCAGAACTCGATCTCCTGGCTCCAGAGGTGCTGGTCTTCCAGGTAGCGCCCGGCGCGCGGCAGCTCGTCCCAGGTGCGCAGGCGCTTGGGGGCGGGGTACAGGTGGCGTTTGGCTTCCAGGTCGGCGCTGGGGGCGAAGCGGTCCACCAGCACCTGGTAGATCACGGCACCCTGGCGCCAGTCGCGTTCTCGCGCCTCATAGACGCCGGCCACGGCGCGGTCGAAGCGGTTGGCGTAGTCCATCTCGGCCTGCCCCGGTTTCAGCGGACCCGCTTGTAGCGGTTGTAGCCGCCCAGCGCCTTGGGCTGGGGCCTGAGCACCAGCACACCCTGCGGCGGCACTTCCACGGTGACCACGCCCGGCCCGAAGCCGGCCGGCGCCGCGTCGGGCACGAGGCCCAGCACATCGACCATCGGCGTCTCGGGCATCAGGTGCGCATTGGCCACCATCAGCTTTTCGCGCACGGTCTGCGTGCCGGGGTTGACGACCACCAGCACCGTTTCCAGCGCGCGGTCGGTGTGGCGCTCGAACGCGAACAGCTGGCGCGATTCCACGGCGCGGAAGTCACCCACGCGCAGCGCGCGGTGCGCCTTGCGCAGCGCGATCAGCTTCTTCACCCAGACAAGTTCCGGGTTGTCGTCGCGCACCAGATCCCAGCGCATGGGGCCGCGGTTCTGGGGGTCGGGGCCGCCGGTCATGCCGACCTCGGCGCCGTAATAGAGGTTGGGGGCGCCGGGCAGCGTGAACTGCAGCGCCTGCGCGATGCGGCGCTGCGCGACCTGCGGCAGCTGCGTGGCCATGCGCGGGATGTCGTGGTTGTCGATCAAGACCCAGGACTTCAGCATCGGCTCGATGCCGGCCTCGTTCACCAGCCGCGAGGTCATGCGCATCGCCGTGGCGGGTTCGAGCTCGCCCTGTGCCACGCCCAGCAGGATCTCGCGCAGGGTGAAGTTCATCACCGCGTCGATGGACTTTAACCAGTCCGACGGGTAGTTGACGATCTCCCCCACCACCAGCGAGCCGGGCTTCTCGCGGTGCGCTGCGGCCGTGAGCTCGCGCAGGTAGGTGTGGCCCAGTTCGTAGGCGGTGTCCAGGCGCCAGCCGTCGGCGCCATCGCGCAGGTAACTGCGCAGCACGGAGTCGGGCGCCTGCCACAGGTAGCGCCGCACCGCCGGGTTCTCCAGGTTGAGCTCGGGCAGGTTCTGGTAGCCCGCCCAGGAACGTGCGCCGCCTTCGTACTGCGGGCCGATGGCGAACCAGTCTCGCCATGGGCTCCTGGGATCGGCGAAGGCCTCCTTGAAGGCCGGCGAGTTGCGGCCCATGTGATTGAAGACGCCGTCCAGCACCACCTTCATGCCGCGCTGGTGCGCGTCGGCCGCCAGTCGCTTGAAGTCGGCGCGTGTGCCGTACTCGGGACTGATGGCCTGGAAGTCGAGCGCGTCGTACTTGTGGTTGGTGTAGGCGAGGTGGATGGGGTTGAGGTACAGCACGTCGGCGCCCAGCGCCTGCACGTGGCCCAGCCGGCCCATCGTGCTGGCGAGGTCACCGCCCCAGAACTCGAGCTCCGCCGACGAGAGCTTCAGCTCCGGAAGGTAGGTGCCGGCCTTGGGCACCTCGTCCCAGCCGCGCAGCAGCTTCGGTGCGGGGTAGAGCGCGCGCTTGGCGTCCAGGTCCTGCGCCGGCGCGAAGCGGTCGACGATGACCTGGTAGACGATGGCGCCGTTGCGCCAGTCGCGCTCGCGGTCCTCGAAGGGGCCGGCCTCGCCGGCCAAGGCCGTGGACAGCGCCGCCGCGGCGACGAGAACACGCTTCATCCCTTCACCCCACCGGCGGTGAGACCGGAGACGATCCACCGTTGCGCAAACAGGAACACCGCCGTGATGGGCAGGCCGCTCAGCACCGCGGCGGCCGCGAAGTCGCCCCACAGGTACTTCTGGTCGTAGAGGTAGAACTTGCTCCCCACGGCCAGCGTGAGGTTGGGTTCTTCGCGCAGCAGCACGCTGGCGATGGGGTACTCGATGATGGTGCCGATGAAGGCCAGCACGAAGACCACCATGAGGATGGGCACGGCCATCGGCAGCAGCACATGGCGGAAGGCCTGCCAGTGCGTGGCGCCGTCGACCTTGGCGTTCTCCTCGATCTCGGCAGGGATGGTCTCGAAGTAGCCCTTGATCGTCCACACGTGCATGGCCACGCCGCCGAGATAGGCCACGATGAGCCCGGCGTGCGTCTCCACGCCCAGCCAGGGCACCCGCGTGCCCAGGCCTTCGAAGATGGCATAGACCGCCACCAGCGCCACGGCCACCGGGAACATCTGCAGCAGCAGCATGCTGTTGAGGATGAGCTGCTTGCGCGCGAATCCCAGGCGCGCAAAGGCATAGGCCGCCGTGGTGCTGATGGCCACGATGAGCAGCGCCGAGATCGTGGCCACCTTCACGCTGTTCCACAGCCACAGCAGCACCGGGAAAGGCGGCGGCACCACCGTGCCGTCGGGTTGTGTCACGGGGATGCCCAACGCCAGCTGCCAGTGCTCGAAGCTGATGGTCTGCGGGATCAGCGAGCCGATGGCGAAGTTGCCCGGCCGCAGCGAGATGCTCACCACCGCCAGCAGCGGGAACAGCGTGAAGGCGAGCAGCACCCACAGGGCGGCGTGCGCGGCGACGACGCGCCAGCGCTGGCTCTTGCCGGTGACGATGGCCATCGGATCTACCTCTTCGAGTCTTTCTGCTGCGTGATCTTCAGTTGCACCAGCCCCAGCACCGCCACCATCACGAAGATCAGCGTGCTCACGGCAGCGGCCAAGCCGAAGTTCTGGCCCGCATCGGTGAAGGCGATGCGGTAGGTGTAGCTGACGAGGATGTCGGTCGTGCCCGCCGGCAGCTTGGTGTTCAGGTAATCGGGCCGCCCATCGGTGAGCAGCGCGATGAGCACGAAGTTGTTGAAGTTGAACGCGAAGGCGCTGATGAGCAGCGGCGTCAGCGGGCGCGCGATCAGCGGCGCCGTGATCTTGAAGAAGTTGGTCAGCGGCTTGGCGCCGGCGATGGCGGAGGCTTCGTACAGGTCGCTGGGGATGGCCTTGATCAGCCCCGAGCACAAGATCATGATGTACGGATAGCCCAGCCAGGTGTTGACGATGAGGATCATCACCTTGGCCAGCAGCGGGTCGGCGAACCAGGCCGGGCGGATGCCGAACAGGGCATCCAGGATGCCGTTGATCTCGCCGAAGTTCTGGTTGAACAGGCCCTTGAACACCAGGATGCTGATGAAGCCCGGCACCGCGTAGGGCAGGAAGAGCAGGGTGCGGTACAGCGTGCGGTGCTTCAGCGCCGGCCACTCCAGCAACACGGCCAGCGCCATGCCCAGCGCGGTGCTGAAAACCACCGTCAGCCCCGCGAACAGCACCGTCCAGATGAAGATGCTGACGAAGGGGCCGCGGAAGTCGGCATCGAACAGCATGCGGGAGTAGTTCGCGAAGCCGACGCTGACCTTGAAGCCGGGCTGCATGTGCTCGCCGGCGGCGTTCTCGTAGAAGCCCGACTCGCGGTTGGGCCGGTAGACGGCGCCCGTGGCCAGTTGCGTGAGGCTGCCGTCGGCGTTGGCGCGCCACAGCGGTTCCACCACGCCGAACTCGCGCAGGCCGGCGTAGCGCAGGGGCGGGCTGCCGTCGGGCAGTTGCAGCTGCAGCGCAGCCAGGCCTTCGCGCAGTCTCACCAGTTCGCGCAGGCCCAGGGCCGGGGCGAGCACGGTGGCGCCCAGGGGCACCAACGGCACCGTCGCCGCGGCGCCCAGCTTCAGGGGCGGAGACACCAGGATTTCGCCCTCACCGCCTTCGGGCGGCGCCAGCTTCAGGCGCAGCGCATCGCCTTCGGCATGCAGCGTGAACGGCCGCGCACGGGCTTCGTCGCTGACGGTCTGGTCCAGCAGATAGGCGCGCGCGCGCTCCTGCTCCAGCAGGTTGCTGGACGAGTAGTTGGTGAAGCCGATCTGCACCGTGTACAGCAGCGGAAAGGCCAGGAACACCAGCATCCCCGCGATGCCCGGAAAGAGGTACTTCCACGCGATGCTGACGGCCGTGCCATAGACCACCAGCGCACTGCCGCCCAGCGCCAACACACCCACCGCCACCAGCGGCTGCCCGGCAGTCCAGAGGCTGAACACGAACCACAGCAGCAGCGCACCCAGTGCCGCGGCGATGCCAGCCTGAAGTTTCGAACCCAGGGCAATCATCAGCGGGTCACCATGCGGGCCGCGGCGCCGTCGAGAGCATCCTTCGGCGCCTGTCGGCCGTTGGTGATGGCCTCCAGTGCGGCGTCCATGGCCGGAAAGAAGCGTTGCATCTCGGGGATGTTCGGGATCGGCTCGCCCGTCTGCGCGTTGGCCATGGTCGCAACGATGTTCGGGTCGTTCGCCAGCTCGCGGAAGTAGGCCTTGTTGGCTGGCGTGCCCAGCGGCACGTCGGCCGAGATGGTCTTCAGGCTGTCCACCTTCAGCAGGTGGTTCTCGATGAATTCGCGCGCCACGTCCTTCAGCCGGCTGGCTGAGGACACCATGCAGCCGAGCACGCCGACGAAGGTCTTGCTGGGCTTGCCCGGCACCACGGCGGGCACGGGCGCGACGCCGAAGCTGATGCCGGCCTTCCTGGCGTTGTCCCAGGCCCAGGGGCCGGTGATCATCATCGCCACCTGGCCGCGGGCGAACGCGGCCTCCATCTCGGAGTAGCGCGCGCCCCGGGGCATCACGCCGTCCTGAACGAGGCGTTCCAGCATGCGCGCCCCCGCTACGGCGCCGGGGTGGTTCACGCCCACCTGGCCCGGTTCCAGGTCACCGGCCGCGTTGCGCGCGAAGATGTAGCCGCCCGGGCCGGCCAGCATCGGCCAGCTGAAGAAGGACTTGTTGTAGTCCCACAGGATCGCGCCCTTGCCCTGGGGTTTCAGGCGCTTGTCGAGCGCGATCACCTCGTCGAAGGTCGCGGGCGGCGTGGCAACGAGCGCCTTGTTGTAGACCAGGCCCACGGCCTCGATCGACAACGGGTACCCCCACACCTGGCCCTTGTAGGTGAAGGCCTGCCAGGCCGAGGACTCGATCTCGTCGCGGACGCGCCGCGGTGGCCGCACCGGCACGATCAGACCGCTCTTGGCCCATTCACCCACGCGGTCGTGCGGCCAGCAGAAGATGTCCGGGCCCTTGCCGGCGGCGGCGGCGGCGGTGAACTTGTCAGGCGCGCCCTCGGGATGCTGAACCACCACGGGCAGGCCGGCTTCGCGGGCAAAGGCATCACCGACCTTCTGCAGTCCGTTGTAGCCCTTGTCGCCGTTGATCCACACCAGCAAGCGCGTGCCGCCAGCCTGGGCGTGGGCGAGGGCGCAGCACGCAGCGAGACTGGCCGCAACGACGATGCGCTCAGGCCGCATGCCGCTGCGCTGCCGGCACGAGACGCTGGAAGGCGCGGCCCTGGGAGTCGAACAGGTAGGCCTTCTCCACCGGCACGGCCAGCGGCAGCGCCTGACCGGCGGACAGCGGACGATCGCCTTCGACGGCGCAAGTGATGACGTCGTCCAGGCCCGGATTGCTGCAGTAGGCGTAGGTCATGCTGCCCAGGCTCTCGACAAAGGTCACCGTGGTGGCCAGCGCGTTGTCGGCCACGCCGGCGCGCAGGTGTTCGGGGCGCACGCCGAGCTTCACGTCGTCGCCGGGTTCGGCGTTGGCGGCATTGACGGCGCAACGGATGGTCTCGCCCCCCCGCAGCTTGACGACGGCGCCGGCGGCGCTGGCCTCGACCACCGTGCCGTCGATGAAGTTCATGCCTGGGCTGCCGATGAAGCCCGCGACGAAGAGGTTGCAGGGCTGTTCGTACAGCTCCAGCGGTGCACCCACCTGCTCGATATGTCCGGCCTGCAGCACGACGATGCGATCGGCCAGCGTCATCGCCTCGACCTGGTCGTGCGTCACGTAGACCATCGTGGTCTTGAACTGTTCGTGGAGCTTGGCGAACTCGTAGCGCATCTTCACGCGCAGCGCGGTGTCCAGGTTCGAGAGCGGCTCATCGAAGAGAAAGACCTCGGGCTTGCGCACGATGGCGCGGCCGATCGCCACGCGCTGGCGCTGTCCGCCTGACAGGTCTTTCGGCTTGCGCTGGAGAAGATGGTCGATGTGCAGGATCTTGGCGGCCTGCGTCACCGCGCTTTCGATCTCGGCCTTGGGCACCTTCGCCAACTTGAGCCCGAAGGCCATGTTGTCGAAGAGATTCATGTGCGGATACAGCGCGTAGCTCTGGAAGACCATGCTGATGCCGCGTTCGGCGGGCGGCACCTCGTTGACCACGCGCCCGCCGATGCTGAGCGTGCCCTCGGTGATTTCCTCCAGACCGGCTATCGTGCGCAGCAGCGTACTCTTGCCGCAACCACTGGGGCCGACGAAGACCATGAACTCACCGTCGCGGATGAGGAGGTCGATGCCCTTGAGGATCTTGACGTCGCCGTAGGCTTTACTGACCCCGGACAGCTTCACTTCGGCCACGATGTGCTCCGCATCACGATTGAACGCCCGCGCGTTTGTAGCGAATATACAAATCAGTCAACCCGCGCACAACCCAAGAGACTCCCAATTTCTTTGTCGTTTACCCTGGAAAATCAGTCACTTAGGCTCTGATCCGCCTCGTTGTTTGTAGTGAAACTACATTCTTGCGACGCTTCATCGGATGTAGGCAGCCGCACGGTGCCGCGCCCGAGCGGTTGAGCTGGCGCATTGGGAAGCGCCCTGTGGCTACCTAGAATCGCGCGCCGTGTCCCAGCCCTCGCCCATGATCGAAAACCAGCTGCATGCTGCGCCGCCGCGACGGCTGATGCCCGTGCTCTTCACGGGCGTGTTCATGGCGGCCCTGGACACGGCAGTGATCGCGCCGGCACTGCCGGTGTTGCGCGAGACCTTCGAACTCGACCACCGCGCCTCCGGCCTGGTCATGACGGTCTTCATCCTGTTCTCTCTGTGCAGCACGGCGCTGATGGCCAGTCTGGGCGACCGCCACGGGCGACGACCCGTGTACCTGGGCTGCGTCACGCTGTTTGCGATCGGCTCCCTGGTGATTGCACTCGCGCCGAGCTTCACCTGGCTGCTGATCGGCCGGGCGATCCAGGGCATCGGCGGTGGCGGGATCATTCCCACGGCGAGCGCCGTGATCGGCGACGCCTTGCCTCCGCAGCAGCGGGCTCGCGCGCTAGGGCTGATGGGTGCCACCTATGGCATGGCCTTCGTTCTCGGGCCGCCGCTGGCGGCGGTGCTGATGCTGGCGTACAGCTGGCAGTGGATCTTCCTGGCCAATCTGCCCATCGCGGCCGCGGTGGTCTTTCTCGGCGCGAAGGCCTTGCCCCGACAGCGGCGCGAAGGCACGCTGCCGCCGCTGGACGTGCTCGGGGTTCTGCTGGTCTTCGGGCTCCTGACGACGCTGGTCCTGGGCATCACCCGTGTGACGGACGCTTTCGGCGCCCCGGGTCTGTGGCCCTGGATGCTGGTGGCCGCGGTCTTGCTGCTTCCCGCGCTGTTGCAGCGCGAACGCTGGGTCGAGCGCCGGGGCGACCAACCGATGGTGCCACTGTCGCTGTTCGCGCGAAGACGGCTTTCGCTCGCCTACTTCCTGACCACCGGGGCCGGATTCGGCATGGGCTCTATCGTCTTCCTCACCGCGGTAGCAACACAGGCGCATGGGGTCGATCGCGCGCATGGCGGCTTCGTGCTGCTCCCGATGGTGCTGGCGTCGATGGTGGGCTCAATGGGGTCCGGACGCCTGCTGGAACGACTCGGCACCCGGGTCATCGTGGCCTGGGGCTTTGCCTTGATGATGCTGGGCTACGCGGGAACGGCCTGGCTGAGTCTTGGCCTGGTGGGCTTCCTGGTGGCAACCGTTCCGGTCGGCCTTGGGGTCGGCGTCGCGGTGGGCGGTGCGCTGCGTACGGTCGCCCTGGATGAGGCCCCGCTGGCGCAGCGCGGCGCGGCGCAGGGCCTCGTCAACATCTTCACCAGCGTGGGCACCCTGCTTTCGGCGACGGTCATCGGCGCCCTCGCCGATTTCGGAGGCGGCGGCACGCGGGGGCTCAGCTTTGCCTACGAGGTCGTGGCTGCACTGCTGGGCGGCATGCTGCTCGTCGCGCTGGCGCTGCGCCCGACTTCACCCGCGACAGAAGCGGCGAGCGCACGCTGACTCATCGAGTGACCCTTCGAATGTGGCGGGCTCCGCTGCCATCGCTCGGCGCTGGGTCGGGCGCACGACGCGCTACACCCGGAGTGTTTGCCCGGGCAGCGTGACGGTGATGCTGCCCTCCTTGTCGGCGGCAGCGGTGGTGCCGGCTGCGGCTGGCCACAGGGCCTGCAGCACAGCCCCGCGCGGTAGATGACGAACCTGGGTTTCGGCGGACGGGACGCCGTAGTCGATGAGCACGGCGGTATGGTCGCGGTCGAGCCTGCGCTGCCAACCTGCCACCAAGCCGTCCGCTTGGCTGTGTTCGAAACTGCCGCGGGCGATCGAAGGGTGTCCATGGCGGAGCCGCAGCATGTCCTTGTGGATGGACAGGATCGATGCCGGCTGCCTCTCAACATTCCGTAGCGCCAGGTTGGGCGCCGTGGAGCGAAAGGGACGACCCGTGCTGAAACCACGGCCTCACCACTCGGCCGCCCAGCTCATCGGTCCTCGCACTGGAAGGTGGCCCGCGAGGCCCGCCAGTCCGGATTGATCGACCTGTTCACCATAGTGGATGAACGGTGTTCCCGGCTGGAGGAGGTAGGCGGCTGCGGTCAACTTGCTGCGCGCGGCGTCGCCATCCACCCGGTCCCACAGGCGCTGCCCGGCCATGATGGCGTGGTTCGAGACAAACGTGGCCGGTGTGTGCGGGTGGACAGCGAAGTTGCTGGCGGCTTTGCGGGCCGATTTGACATTTCCCTTCGCTGCGGCGACACAGTGATTCACGAGGCCGAATGCGAATGCCTGGCCACACAATTGCGGTTGCGCCCACACCTGTGGGTTTGCTGTTGCCTCGCAGACGACGTATCGGTTCGGGTAGCCCTTGACGAGGGTCTGGAACTGCTTCGTGAGCCGACGGCTTTGGAACTGGTCGTTCCAGCGTTCGGCGCTGTTCTCGATGAGGTGAGGAACCGCATCAAGCCGAAAACCGTCCAACCCGCGCTCGAGCCAGAAGCGCATGCTGGAGAGGTGATCGTGGAGGACTTCCGGGTTTCGGAAATTGAAGTCAGGCATTTCCGGCCCGAAGGTCCCGAACTAGTACGGTGGAGCGCCGACCTCGCGTGCAACCGTGCCGCGCGCGCCAGCGGTCTCGGCTGATGCCAGGGGTATTTGCCCCAGATCTCCCATCCGGGATGGGCATGTTTACTCCACACGTACCTGTGGCGATAACGGCTGGAGGGTTGGCTTGCCGCCTCACGGAACAACGAGCTTTCCGCTGCTCCGTGGTTGACGAAGTAGTCCATGATCACGCCGATGCCGCGGCGATGGGCTTGAGATAGGAGTTCATCCAGATCGGCCATCGAACCATACTCGGGCGCACCCGACCGGTGGACGCTGGTCTGTCCTGGTGGGCGCGGACGAAGACTTCCATGAAGGCGCCGTGCTGCCAATGCGTTGGCAGGGGACTGAGCCGCTTCCGGGCAGGCACGTGGGAGGTGTCCTCCGCAAGTGTCTGGGCCGGTGTGCCACTGAGGACACCCAGCAGAAGCAGCAGCCGAAGTTGCCATGGGAGCTGCAGCACGGTTCAACTCCCGGAGACCAAGTCCAAGTGTGCCCAGAGTCCCCCGCGGACTGCCCGCGCGGGACCTCTGGTTATCCCGGCGATGGAGTTTCAGCGCTTGCGGCGATCGGAGTTGGGTGAGCCCCGTTGCAGACGGGAGCCATGGCAATGAACATTGGAAAATTGGAGCTCAAATGGCAAAAGGGCCCGATCGAACGATCGGGCCCCCTGCGCTGTAATTAGCCTGACAATGTCCTACTTTCACACGGGAATCCGCACTATCATCGGCGCAAAGGCGTTTCACTGTCCTGTTCGGGATGGGAAGGAGTGGGACCACCTTGCTATGGTCATCAGGCTTGACTTGTCGCCGCGCTGTCCTCAGGACAACACAGCCAATTCATAGAGTCTCAATCAGTAGATTGCGTCTAACTTGGCATAACCCAACTGACTCAATGTCAAAGTTATAGGGTCAAGCCTCACGAGCAATTAGTACTGGTCAGCTTAACGCATTACTGCGCTTCCACACCCAGCCTATCAACGTCCTGGTCTCGAACGACTCTTCAGGGGGCTCAAGGCCCCGGCAAGACTCATCTTGAGACGAGTTTCCCGCTTAGATGCTTTCAGCGGTTATCTCTTCCGCACTTAGCTACTCGGCTATGCCACTGGCGTGACAACCGATGCACCAGAGGTG
>JAEUPH010000178.1 GCA_016790395.1 Rubrivivax sp.
TGGGGACGCTCCGGGCGTGCCGGCCGGTCGGGGCGGTGGTCCGGGCGCGGCGGGCGGTCGCCCCGATGTCCGGGCTGGCCGTGCGGGCCTGCAGGCCGGTCAGGGCGCCCTTGCGGCGGACGGCCATCGCGGCGCGGCGGCGGGCCGCGGCGTTCGCCTTGCGGTGCCCCATCCGGCCGCGGAGGACGGTCGCCGCGCGGCGGGCGGTCCGGCCGCGGCGGCCGTGGCGGACGCTCACCCGCAGCCGGCGCCGGGCCGCCTTCGCCGGCGGCCGCAGGCGGCCTCGGTTCGCGCGGCGGCGGCCGGTGCGCGGCACGCTCGGCCTGGCGCTTGGCCATGACGATGGCGCGCCGGCGTTCCACCTCCACGGCCGCGGCTTCGCGGTGCTCGGTGGCCACCTCGCCGGCTTCGGCGCCGTCCAGGTCGTAGCGCTGCGGCGCGGCCACCAGCGCCTTCAGGTAGGGCGTGCTGGTGGTGTACCTGTGCAGGAACATCGACAGCGACTTCTTCGTGAACACGCCCGGCGTGCGCAGCTGGATGTCGGCCTGGATGCGCAGCTTGATCGGCTTCCACACGCCCGGGCCGAACAGCGCCGGGAAATGCTGGGCCAGCAGCGCGCCGGTGGCGGCCGGGCTCAGCTCCGGAACGGCCGGCGCGGCGGGGGGTGTGGTGGCACCAGCGGCCCCGGCGGCATCAACGGCATCAGCGGCTGCGGCAACGGGCCCTTCCGCCGCAGCAGGCTCGGCCGCTTCGGCGACAGGCGCTTCGGCAGGAAGGGCCTCGGCGGAGGGCGCCTCGACGGGGGGCGCCTCGGGGGCTGGCGCGTCGGCGGCCGGTGCCTGAGCGGGGATCGGATCTTGTTCTGGGGTGTCGGGCATGGCGAGCCGGGAACGGGCAGGAGCGGGCGAAGGCGGCGATTGTCGGGCCTGCGGGGCCGGCGAGGGAAGCCGCTGGTAACCTCGGCGCCATGAAGATCGCCGTCATCGGCGGGGGCATCGCGGGCCTGGTGGCGGCGTGGAAGCTCTCGGCGCAGCACGCGGTGACGCTGTTCGAGCGCCATGCGCAGCCTGGCTTCGTGGCCAGCTCGGTGGCCGTGGGCGGCGTGCGCGTGGACGTGCCGCTGCGTGTCTTCTACCCCGGCTACTACCCCACGCTCACGGCGCTCTACCGCGAGCTGGGCGTGGCCATCCAGCCGGTGAACTACGCCACCACCTTCACCGGCGCCGACGGCCGCGCCTACTTCCGCTGGCGCAACCTGCGCTGGGGCGGCTGGTCCTGGCCCTACGTGCTGCCGCACGACGTGTGGGGACAGCGCAGCCGCCGCATCGTGGCCGGCGCGCTGCGCTTCCAGGCGCGCGCCAGCGCGGCGCTGGCCGCCGGCGGGCTGGCCGGCGCCACGCTGCGCGAGTTCGTCGCCGAAGAGCGCATCGCGCCGGAGTTCGTCGAAGGCCTGCTGCTGCCGGCCGTGGCCACCATCGCCACCTGCACCCACGCCGACGCGCTGGCCTACCCGGCCGACGTGGTGGCCGCCTACGCCGGCGCCGGCCTGGCGCGCCAGAGCGTGCACCGGGCGCGCGAGGGCGCCGACGCCGTGGCGGCGAAGCTCGGCGCGCGCATCGCCCACGTGGTGTGCGAAGCCGGCGTGCAGCGCGTGGCCCGCACGGCGCGCGGCGTGCGCGTGCAGCGCGAGGGCCGGCGCGACGAGCGCTTCGACCACCTCGTCTTCGCCACCCAGGCCAACCAGGCCGCGGCGCTGCTGGCCGATGCCACGCCGCCCGAGGCCGCCGCCCTGGCAGCCTTCCGCTACCGCGCGCTGGAGGTGGTGATGCACCGCGACGAGCGCCTGATGCCGAAGCACCGCGCCGACTGGTCGCCCGTCAACGCCTGCGTCGACGCCGCCTGGGAGCGACCGCAGAGCACCATCTGGATCAACCGCGTGCAGCCCGCCATGCGCCTGCAGCCGCCGGTCTACCAGACCGTCATGCCGCAGGCCGCACCGCGCGACGAACTCGTGCTGGGCCACGCCCGCTTCGAGCGCCCGCTGGTCGATGGCGGCACGGCCGCCGCGCGCGCTGCGCTCGATGCCTTGCACGCCGAGCCGGGCCGCCGCACCTGGTGGTGCGGCTCCTACGCCGAGGCCGGCGTGCCGCTGCTGGAGAGCGCCGTGCGCTCGGCGCTGGCGGTGGCCGCGCGCATCGAGGCCGCCGCGCCTCAGGTGCGCGCCGGGCGCGAGGCCGAGAGCATCGCGTAGCCCAACCCGGCGGCGCGGCAGGGGCCGATCAGCGCCGCCGTGGCGGCCACGCGCGGCCAGCGCCAGGGCGCCACGCGGCGCGCGTGCACGAAGCGCGCAAAGCCGCCCAGCACGGCGTCGTCGAGCCGCTCGCAGCGCACGTCGGCGAAGCCCAGCGCGTGCAGGCGCGCCTGCTGCGCCTCGGCGCTGAGCAGGCCATCGGGCGGCACGCCGCACAGCCGTGCGGCCAGCGCCAGGGCACCGCGCCGCTGTGGCGCCACCAGGTCGGTGAAGGCCAGCCGCCCGCCAGGCCGCAGCCGCTGCAGCGCGCCGCGCAGGAAGGCTTCGCGCGGGTGCAGGTGGTAGGCGGCATCGACGCACAGCACGCGGTCGAAGGAGGCGGCCGGCAGGCCCGTCGCTTCGAGCGCCGTGCCCGAAGCTTCGATCACGCGGGCTTGCGGCACGCGGTGTCGCGCGGCGGCGACGAGGGCGGCATCGAGTTCCACGCCCACCACCTCGGCGGCGCCGAAGTCCTCGGCCCAGCAGCGCAGTTCCTCGCCGGCGCCGCAGGCCACGCTCAGCACGCGCTCACCGCGCCGCAACCCGGCCGCGCCGGCCACCGCGCCGGCCAGGGCGGCGCAGGCGCCGAAGTAGTCGGGCGTGTCGGCGGCCCACAGGCCCAGGCTGCCCCAGGCGCCTGCGCGGCCGCCGTCGTGCAGCCAGCGCGCATCGTCGGTGACGGGCGGCACGCTGGCGGCGGGGGTGTGCGGCGCGGGGCTCAAGTCGGCGCTGTTTCGGCCGAAGCCGGTCGAGATCGGGAGAGAGTCGCATGAAGTTACCACCGTCGTCCGAACAACAGGCCCTGCGTGGCGCCGAGCGTCAGGGAGGCCGCAGCGTGGACGCGCTGGTCGAAGCCGCCCGGGCCGGCGTCGTGGACTGGGTGCGCGTGATGGTGGAGGAGACCGCCGTGGAGCTGGCCTCGTCCACGCAGCGCCACGTGGTGGCGGGTGACCGCCACCAGACCGCGCCGGCGCTGGAGCTGCTGCAGGGCCGGCGCACGGCGCTGGTGGCGCAGCTGGTGCAGGCGCTGCAGCAGCAGCTCTTCGCCACGCCCGCGGCCCCGGCAGTCGCGCCCAGGAACGGGCGGCTGACGCTGACGCTGATCGACGAATCGCAGATCGACGAGGAGATCGAGACCGCGCGCATCGTGCAGGCCGTGGAGAGCGAGGCCGACTGGGAGCTGCGCCAGCTGCGCGCGCTGGCCAGCGGCCTGGCCGGGCTGCCGGCCATCGACGACGGCGTGGCGCCGCTGTCCCCGCTGGTCTGCGCCAACGGCCTGCGCGCCGGCCTGGCGGCGCTGGACCTGGAGCCCGCCACACGCCTGTTCCTGATGCGCGTGCTGGGCCCCGCCATGGGCCGCGCCATCAAGCCGGCCTACGCGCGGCTGGGCGAACTGATGCTGGGCTGGGGCGTGCAGCCGGCGCCCTACCGCCTCAAGGCAGGTGCGGCCGGCGCGGCCGGACCGGCGGGCGTGCCCGGGGTGCCCGGTGCGTCGCCCGCCCGCGCCTCGCTGGCGGCGCAGGCGCCGGACGGCGGCCCGCCCACCTCGGCGGCGCTGTGGCGCATGGTCGAGCGCGCGCACGCCGCCCTGGCCTTGGCGGCGCCCGCCGCGGCCCTGCCGGCCGAGGACGAAGCGGCGCCGGCCCTGCGCCTGTTCGACGAACCGCTGCCTGCGGGCCGTGCCGCAAGGGCGCTGGACGCCGCCAGCGCCGTGGCGCTGATGGAGCGGTTGTTCGTGCAGATCGAGCGCCACCTCGGCGCCTCGCCCGGCACCCGCCGCCTGCTGGCCGACCTGCAGCAGCCGGCTCGCGAACTGGCCGCCACCGACACCGCGCTGTGGCAGCGCCCCGACCACCCCTGGTGGCGCATGCTGGACCGCCTCATCACCGTGGGCACGGTGCACGACGACGACGGGCCCGTCACGGCCTCGCTGGCGCAGGTGGTGGAGCGCGTCCGCCAGGCGCCTTCGCTGGACCTGGACACCTGTACCGCCGCCGCCGACGCGCTGGACGAGGTGGCGACGCGCCAGCACGAAACCTGCCACAGCCAGCTGGGCGACGCCGCGGCGCCCGTGCAGGACGCCGTGGACCGCGAGGAGGTGGAGCTGGAGCTGCGCAACCAGGTGGTGCAGCAACTGCGCAGCACGCCGGTGTGCCCGGCGCTGCGCCGCTTCCTGGTCGGCCCCTGGACGCGGGTGATGACCTTTGCGGCGCTGCGTGAAGGCGCGCAGAGCGAGGCCATGACGCAGCTGGCCTTCGTCGTCGACGACCTCATCCGCGCCACCGCCCGCCCGGGCCGCCCGGTGAGCGTGGCGCAGCAGCGCGTGCTGCTGCGCCAGGTGGCCGATGCGCTGGCGCGCGCCGGCGAAGGCCCTTCGCGCGTGAAGACCGAGATGGACGAACTGCTCACCGTGCTGCGCGACCCGCCGCCGCTGCAGGAAGAGAGCTGGGAGGAGGTCATCGACCCCGTGCCCGCCCCCGTGGTGCTGGACCTGCAGGCCGGCTTGCCGACGGTGCCCATCCAGATGGGCGGCGACTCCACGCTGGACGCGGCGCACCAGCGCGACTGGCTGGACACGCTGGAACCCGGCGCCTACTGCCGCCTGTTCCTGATGGGCCGCTGGCTCACGGCGCAGCTGGGCTGGGTGAGCGAGACGCGCACGCTGTTCCTGTTCAGCAGCCGCCACGGCGGCCGCACGCATTCGCTGACGCGGCGCATGCTGGCCAAGCTGCGCAATGCCGGCCTGGCCACCAGCATCGAGGACGGCTTCCTGCTGGCCCAGGCGATGGAGGCGCTGGCGGATGCGGAGATGGCGCCGGGCTGAGTGGCATGGGCGGCGTGCGGCGCACGCCCCGCTCAGAGCCCCGCCAGGAACGCCGCCAGTGCGGCGTTGAAGCGCGCCGGTGCTTCCAGATTCGGCAGGTGCGCCGTGCCCGCCAGCCGCGCCGTGCGTGCGCCGGGGATGCGTTGCGCCAGCCTTTCGCAGCGCTGCTGCAGGTGCGGCAGGTCCAGGTCGCCCCACAGCACCAGCGTGGGAAGACGCAGGGCTTCCAGGCGCGGCCACGCAAGGGGTTCTTCGGCGGCCGGCCCGGGGTCGGGCGCGGCCAGCGCGATGGCGTTCATGGCCAGGAACAGCGCGCGCTCGGCGCCGCCCACGCGGCCGCGCGGCGCCAGCGGGCCGTCCAGCCACAGGTGGGCTTCCAGTTCGTTGGCGTCGTGCAGGCGGCCGGCGTCGATGGCGGCGTCGATGGCTTCGTCCAGCGCCTTCACCGCGCCTTCCAGCGCCGGCTGCGGCGCGCCGTGGATGGCCGGCGCCACCAGCACCAGCGCGGCCACGCGCTCGGGCCGGGCCAGCGCGGCGTCCACCGCCACGCGGCCGCCCTGGGAGCAGCCCACGAGCACCGCGCGCCCGACGCCGGCGGTGTCCATCACCGCCCACAGGTCGACGGTGCGCGAGTAGGGCGTGGGCGCTTCGGTGCGGGTGCGGCCGAAGCCGCGGCGGTCGTAGCGCAGGCGCGGGTGGCGGCCGAAAGCGTCCCACTGCGGCTGCCACAGGCGCCCGTCGCTGACGCCGGCGTGCAGGAAGACGAGGGCCGGCGCCGCCGGGTCGGCGCCAGGGGCCTGCTCGGCGTGCAGCACGGCGCCGCTCACGCCCACTTCAAGTTGCTGGCTTGTCATGAGTGGGGCGCAGCATAGCGGGCGAGCGGTGCGTCCATACTTTGCCCAGCCGCAAGCAGGAAATCCGCTGAACGCTTACCCTTCGCTCCCCGCCGGTTCCGCCGCCCGACTGTCCCCATGACCCTTGCCACCCGCCTTTCCGACGCCCTGCAGCGCCTGAGCGCCGAGCGCCTGCGTGGCATCCGTCGCGGCATCGAAAAGGAAAGCCTGCGCTCCGGCCCCAGCGGCGCGCTGTCGCTCACGCCGCATCCGCTGGCGCTGGGCGCACCGCTGACGCACCCGCACATCACCACCGACTACAGCGAAAGCCAGCTGGAGCTCATCACCGGCGCGCATGGCAGCGTGGAGCAGACCCTGGGCGAGCTCTCGCGCATCCACGCCTTCGTCTACCGCACCCTGGCCGAGCTGGGGGAGGAGCGTCTGTGGGTGGGCAGCATGCCCTGTGGCCTGCCGCCCGACGAGAACATCCCGCTGGGCCGCTACGGCAGCAGCCACATCGGCCGCGCCAAGAGCGTCTACCGCATGGGCCTGGCGCACCGCTACGGCCGCCGCATGCAGACGATCTGCGGCATCCACTACAACTGGTCGCTGCCCGGGCTCTCCAACGACGAGCACTTCGCGCTCATCCGCAACTTCCGCCGCCAGTCCTTCCTGCTGCTGTGGCTGTTCGGCGCCAGCCCGGCGGTGTGCGGCAGCTTCGTGGCCGGGCGCGAGCACGGCCTGCAGCCGCTGGCACAGGGCAGCCTGTACCTGCCGCACGCCACCAGCCTGCGCATGGGACGGCTGGGCTACCAGAGCGAAGCACAGTCGCAGCTGGCCGTCAGCTACAACAGCCTGGAGAGCTACGCCGGCTCGCTGCACGACGCGATGACGAAGCCCTATCCGGCCTATGAAGCCATCGGCATCCGCAACCTGGGCGGCGAATACAACCAGCTCTCGACGACGCTGCTGCAGATCGAGAACGAGTTCTACGGCACCATCCGGCCCAAGCGCGTCATCCGCAGCGGCGAGCGTCCGCTCCACGCGCTGCTCGAGCGCGGCGTGGAGTACATCGAGGTGCGCTGCATGGACCTCGACCCCTTCGTGCCCACCGGTATCGGTGCGCCGACCATGCGCTTCCTCGACATCTTCCTGCTGCACTGCCTGCTGCGCGCCAGCCCGCCCGACACGCCGGAAGAGATCGCCGCGCTGGGCCGCAACCAGCACCGCACGGCCGGCTTCGGCCGCGAGCCGGGGCTGAAGCTCGAGCGCGACGGCCGCGAGGTGGCGCTGGTGGACTGGGCCGAAGAGATCCTGGCCGAGTGCGCGCCCATCGCCGCCGCGCTGGACGCCGCGCTGGGCGGCAGCGCCCATGCCGAAGCGCTGGCCGAAGCGAACGCGCTGCTGGCACGCCCCGACGGCCTGCCTTCGGCGCGCGCGCTGGCCACCATGCAGCGCGACTTCGGCGGCTCGCACGTGCAGTTCGTCCGCGCCCAGGGCGAGCAGGTGCGCAACCACTTCCTGGGCCTGCCGTGGGCGCCTGAGCACCAGGCCGCGTTCAGCGCGATGGCGCGCGTCTCGGTGGAGCGCCAGGCCGCCATCGAGGCGGCCGACGAAGGCGATTTCGAGACCTTCCGGCGCGACTACCTCGCACCCGAGCGCCTGGCGGTGTAGCCGCTCAACGGCCCTTGCCCTGCGGCCGCACGGCCTTGGGCTGCCGCATGAAGCTCTGCGGCGTGCTGCGCATGAAGCTGTCCACCAGCGCGTCCAGCACCGGCCGCGCGCGTGGCGCGTTGTCGTGGTTGACCATGAAGGCCACGGCCCAGCTGCGGCCGCTGCTGTCGACGATGTAGCCCGCCAGCGCCACCACGTTCTTCAGCGTGCCGGTCTTCAGCCGTGCCACCCCGGTGGCCGGGCCGGTCTTGAGGCGGTTGCGCAGCGTGCCGTCCACGCCGGCCGTGGGCAGCGTGGCGCCCAGGTCGGCGGCGTGCACGCTGCTGCGCACCCACTCCAGCAGCCGTGCCATGGTCAGCGGCGTGATGCGTTCGCTGCGCGACAGGCCCGAGCCGTTGTCCATCACCAGCCCCGGCGCGGCGATGCGCTTCTCGGCGAACCAGCGCGGCACCCTCTCGCGCGCCAGCGTCAGCGTGGCCACGTCGGCCGGAGCGCTGGCCGCGTCCGGCAGGCCCAGCTCCAGGAACTGCAGCCGCGACAGCGTGTTGTCCGAGGTCTTGATCACCGGCCGCATCACCTCGCCCCAGGGGCGGCCGCGTCGTTCCACCAGCACGCGCGCCGCGGCCGGCGTGGCGGCTTCGCCCACGCGGCCAGCCCACTCGCCGCCCAGCTGCTGCCAGAGCTGCGCGAAGACGAGACCGATCCAGCGCGAGCGGTCCACCAGCTGCATCGCATCGTTGCGGGTGCAGTTCCGCGGGAAGGCGCCCTGCAGCTGCACCACCACCGCGCCGGGCGCGGCCGCATCGTCCACGGCGCGCGGCTGCTGCCATTCGGCGTCCCACTCGGTGCAGGGGCGGTCGTTCAGGCGCAGCGCCGAGGTGTCCACGCGCACGCCGGCCACCGAGGGCAGCAGCCGTGCCGTCACGGCCTCGGCCGTGGCGACGATGGCGATGCGCTGCAGGCCGCCGTCGAAGAGCAGCGCGTCGGGGATCACGTTCCACCAGCTCTCGGGGCGCTCGTCGAAGGGCGGCGCGCCCACGTCCAGGCGCTCGGGGCGGAAGCGGCTGCGGTCCAGCAGCAGGTCGCCTTCGATGCGGCGCACGCCGGTGTCGCGCAGTTCGCGCAGCATCGTCCACAGGCGCTCGGCGCCGAAGTCGGGGTCGCTGCCGCCTTGCAGCACCAGGGCGCCGCGCAGCACGCCGTCTTCCAGCGGCGCAGCGCTGAGCAGCCGGGTGCCCGTGGTGGCATGCGCGCCCAGCGTGTCCAGCACCACCGCGGCGGTGACGAGCTTCATCGACGAACCCGGCTGCATGGGCTCGGTGGCACGGTGCCGCCAGGGCAGCGCCCTGAAGCCCAGGGGCAACGCCACCGCGCCCAGAGCGTCGGCGGGCACGCCCGCGGCCTCCATCGCCGCCAGCACCGGGGGCGGCAGCCTGTCCTGGGCCGGGGCCGGGGCGGCGGCCAGGACGAAGAGCGAAGAAAGAAGACAGCGGCGCAGCATCGGCCCGATTGTGGCCCGGCACAATGCGCCGCATGAGACGCCTTGCCACCCTGCTTGCCGCGCTGCTGCTGGCCGGCTGCTCCACGCTGAGCGGCCCCGACGGCGTGCCCGTGGACACCACCTACACCGCCAAGGGCCAGGACAGCCGCGTGCTGTTCCTGGTGCTGCACTACACGGTGCTGGACAAGAAGAACTCCATCCGCGTGCTCACCGAGCAGCAGGTCTCTTCGCACTACCTGCTGACCGACGATGCGCAGCCCGTCGTCTACCGCCTGGTGGACGAGAACCGCCGCGCCTGGCACAGCGGCGCCAGTGCCTGGAAGGACAACAAGCGCCTGAACAGCAGCAGCATCGGCATCGAGATCGTGCACCCCGGCTATGTGCAGCTGCCCGACGGCCGCAAGATCTTCGCGCCCTTCCCGCAGAGCCAGATCGACGTGCTGATCCCGCTGGTGAAGGACATCGTGCGCCGCCACGAGATCAAGCCCGAGCGCATCCTGGGCCACGGCGAGGTGTCGCCTTCGTACAAGGAAGATCCGGGGCCGACCTTCCCGTGGAAGCTGCTGTCGGAGCTGGGCATCACGCCGCCCCTGCCCGACCCGGCGCGCGTGGCCGCCAAGCGCGCCGAGTTCGAGGCCACGCCGGCCGACATCGCCTGGGTGCAGAAGGCGCTGGCCCAGCACGGCTACGCCATCGAGCAGACGGGCCAGGCCGACAAGCAGACCGAGCGCGTGGTGATGAACTTCCAGATGCGCTACCGCCCGAC
>JAEUPH010000182.1 GCA_016790395.1 Rubrivivax sp.
CTTCGAGCCGCTGCGCCGCAGCCTGCAGCAGACGCTGGAAAGCCGCGAGCGCATTCCCGCCGTCGAGCAGCAGGGCCCGCATCTGCTCAACTTCTGGCGCGACGCCTCGCACCCGCGCGGCCTGTGGCGCCGCACCACGCCGGCCGAGTTCCGCAAGGACCAGCCGGCCTGGGAGACGCTGCTGGACTTGGACGCCATCGCCGCCGCCGAGAAGGAGAACTGGGTCTGGAAGGGCGCGCGCTGCCTGGCCCCCGAAACGCCTGGTGCGGCGCGCAGCCGCTGCCTGGTCTCGCTGTCGCGCGGCGGCGCCGACGCCACGGTGGTGCGCGAGTTCGACCTCGAAGCGAAGCGCTTCGTGCCGGGCGGCTTCGCCTTGCCGAACGAGGCCAAGCACAACGTCGAGTGGCGGGACATCGATTCGCTGTGGGTCGGCACCGACACCGGCGCCGGCTCGCTCACCACCTCGGGCTACCCGCGCACGGTGCGCTTGTGGAAACGGGGCACGCCGCTGGCCAGCGCGCCGGTGCTGTTCGAAGCCCAGCCGACGGACGTGTGGGCGTCCGCCACCACCGAGCGCAGCGGCGCCCGCCGGCACGACTGGGTGCTGCGCACGCTGGGCTTCTGGAACGTCGAGCGCTACCTGCTGCGCGGCGAACAGCTGCTGCGCGTGCAGGTGCCGAACGACGCCACCACCAGCGTCTTCGGCGACTGGCTGCTCGTGCGCACGCGCACGCCCTGGGCCAGCGGCGGCCGCACCTGGCCGGGCGGCGCGCTGCTGGCCACGCCCATGGAGGCCTTCCTGAAGGGCGAACGCCGCTTCGAAGTGCTCTACGAACCCACGCCGCGCAGCGCGCTCAGCAACGTGCGCGAAGCCCGCGGCGCGCTGGTGCTGACCGAACTGGACAACGTGAGGCCGCGCGTCTGGGAACTCACGCACGACGGCCAGGCCTGGCAGCGCCGCCGCGTGGCGCTGCCCGAGCAGGGCACGCTGGGCGGCCTGGTCACCGCCTGGGACAGCGACAGCTACTACCTCACGCACCAGGACTTCACCACGCCCACGACGCTGATCGAGCGCCGCATCGGCGTGGCCGAGGGCCGGGCGGTGAAGTCGCTGCCGCGCTTCTACGACGCCACCGGCATCACCACCGTGCAGCACGAGGCCACCAGCCGCGACGGCACGCGCATTCCCTACTTCGTGGCCCTGCGCGAAGGCCCCAAGGTGGAAGGCGGCCGGCCCACGCTGCTCTACGGCTACGGCGGCTTCGCCAGTTCGTCGCTGCCCTGGTACTCGGGCACCTTCGGCAAGGGCTGGCTGGAACCCGGCGGCGTGCTGGTGCTGGCCAACCTGCGCGGCGGCGGCGAGTTCGGGCCCGAGTGGCACCGCAGCGCGCAGCGCGAGAACAAGCAGCGCACCTGGGACGACCTGGCCGCCGTGGCCGAGGACCTCATCCGCCGCGGCATCACCTCGCCCAGGCGCCTGGGCATCATGGGCGGCAGCCAGGGCGGCTTGCTGGTGACGGCCGCGATGGTGCAGCGGCCCGAGCTCTTCGGCGCCGTGGTCTCGCAGGTGCCGCTGGTGGACATGCTGCGCTACCACCAGCTGCTGGCGGGCGCCTCGTGGATGGCCGAGTACGGCAACCCCGACGTGCCGGGCGACCGCGCCTTCATCGCGAAGTACTCGCCCTACCAGAACGTGAAGAAGGAAGCGAAGTACCCACGGATCTTCCTCGTCACCTCCACGCGCGACGACCGCGTGCACCCCGGCCACGCGCGCAAGATGGCCGCGCGCATGCTGGCCCAGGG
>JAEUPH010000256.1 GCA_016790395.1 Rubrivivax sp.
GCACCAGAGGAAACCATCATGACAAGACTTGGAATGGTCATCGACCTGGCGAAGTGCGTGGGCTGCGGCGCCTGCGCCTTCGCGTGCAAGACCGAGAACAACACCCGCGGCCGCGAGGACGGCCAGAGCCACAACTGGGCCGACTTCATCATGCGGACGGAAGGCACCTTCCCGAACGTCACGCACTTCGTGATGCCGGTCCTGTGCAACCACTGCACCGACGCGCCCTGCATCAAGGCCTGCCCGGTGAAGCCCAACAAGGCGATCTTCAAGACGCCGGAAGGCATCACCCTCACGGACAACAGCCTGTGCATCGGTTGCCGCCAGTGCCAGGAGGCCTGCCCCTACAGCCACGACGACCTGGACGGCAAGAGCCTCAACGGCGAGACCTACAGCGTCATCAGCTACAACCCGGCCGACAAGAGCACGCAGCCCTTCTGGGAGGACAAGACCGCGGCTGTCGCCGGCTGCACGGCCAGCGGCGCCGAGACGGCCGCCAAGGCCGGCGCGCCGCTCCCGGCGATGAACCAGTACAAGGCGGGCGATGCCACGCCCCTGCGCAAGGGCGACACCATCGAGAAGTGCACCTTCTGCCACCACCGCACCCTCAACGGCCTGCAGCCGGCCTGCGTGGAAGTGTGCCCCTCGCAGGCGCGCATCTTCGGTGACCAGGAAGACCCGAAATCGCAGATCGCGCAGATCCTGGCCAAGGAGAAGAGCTTCCGGCTGAAGGAAGAGAAGGGCACCAAGCCCAATGTCCACTACATCGGCAAGTACAGCGTCCGTGGCTGACATGGACGCCGCCGTCGTGATGCCGCGCGTGCCCGAGCGGGCACTGGCGCGGCAGGAGCTGTGCCGCTTCCTGGCCGGTTGCTACTACGAGCCGGGACCGGAGTTCGTCGAGGAGCGGCTCTTCGACTCCATCCTGGCCGCAGCGCAGCGCATCAGCCCTGAACTGGCCGGACACGCGCAGCGGCTGGGCGCGGCCTTCTCGGCCGTGCCGCTGCAGGACCTGCTGGTGGACTACACGCGCCTGTTTCTCGGCGCCCCGCAGGCGCTGGCCAAGCCCTATGCCTCGGTGTGGCTGAGCGGCCAGCCCGAGTTGATGCAGGAGAGCGTGGTCGATCTGCTCAGGCTCTACGAACAGGGCGGCTTCGACATCGACCCGGGCTTCAACGACCTGCCCGATCACGTGGCCGTGGAACTGGAGTTCCTGTACCTGCTGACCCACCAGCACAACCAGGCTGTCGCCAGGAATGACGCCGAGGCCGTGCAAGCCGTGGAAGTGCTGCGCACCGCCTTCCTGGCCGGCCATCTGGGCCGCTGGATGGGGCCTTTCATCCTGGCCGTGCACGAGCACGCGCAGTGCGAGTTCTATCGCGAACTGGCGGAGTTCACCGAGCTGTTCGTCAGGATGGAAGGCCAGTTGCCCGACGCGGCGCCGCGGCACTGAGTGCGTACGCCGGAGCCAGCTGGATGTGCCGGCCCCGGCCGACCAGCTCGCCCGAAGCGCGCAACTCGGCGATGAGGCGTGACACGGTGCAGGGGTCGAGACCCACCTCCTCAGCGAGGTCGGCGATGCTCAGGCCTTGGTCTGCCGGGCTGCCTTCGCAGACCAGGTAGTGCAGCACCCGATCGCGGCCGAGCTTCATGAGCAGCCGCTCCACGCGGGTGCACTGGCGGCGCAGGTCGCAGGCCAGCCGGGCGGGGAAAGTCCATGCGAAGCGGGCGTCCGTCGCCAGTGCCTGCGCCAGCTGCCGCACGGGCAGCCGAACCAGCTCGGACGCCGTGGCCGCTCGCGCGTTGCAGGCGTGGTGGCTCAGTTGCATGGCAGCCTGCGCGAAGAACTCGCCCGAGCGCGCCCTCTGCATCACGGCCTCGGTGCCGTCGGGCAGGTGGCGCAGCGCCAGCATCTCGCCGCGCAGGACGTAGAAGATGTCGCCGACGGGGTCGCCTTGCTTGAACAGGGCCTGGCCGCCGGCGAGTGTGACGCGCATCGCGCTGGCACGCAGGGCCTCGGGCAGCAGCGCGGGCAGCGGCGCGGGCCGCCTCGGCCTCATGCCTGGGGCTGGCGCGAAGCGGCAGCAGCGTGCGATGGGAGCGGAAGATCGTCGTTCACCCCGGTAGCATACCTTGCAGGGTATGTTCCGGGTAGCCGTCAAGCTGGGGGGCGGGGCAGCGCCATCAGCGCTCCCGCGGCGGCCAGCGCCAGGCCGGCCGACAGCCAAAGCGCCGCTGCGCCCCAGGCGTCCAGCGCCAGCCCGAAGAGCCACGGCGCCGAGGCTTGAGCCATGCGCGCCGGCACCATCAGCAGGCCCTGGCGCAGGCCGTAGCCCAGCGGGCCGAACAGCACCAGCGGCAGCGTGCCCTTGGCGATGGTGAGGATGCCGTTGCCGGCACCGTGCAGCACCGCGAACAGCGTCGCCCAGCTGCCGCCCAGCAAGGCCAGCGCGGCCGCGCCGAGCGGATGCATCACCGCGGCCAGGCGGGCCGACAGCAAGGGATGGACGTGCCGCAGCACGCCGAACTCGAGCAGTCGCCCGGCCACCTGGGCGGGGCCGACCAGTGCGCCAATGGCGACGGACGTCGCTGCCGTGGCGCCGTTCATCTGCAGCAGGCGGGGCAGGTGCGCGGCCATCGCCGTGCTGATGAACCAGGTGACGGCGAACACCAGCGCCAGCAACGCGCCGGCTCGGCGGGCCAGGGCGCCTGCCAGGGGTGCGGGTGCGGCCGGCGCTTCGCCGATCGCCGGCTTCGGCGAAGCGCCTTCGGCCGCAGCGCGCGGCAGCGCCAGGTTCAGCGGCAGGCCCAGCAGCAGGTGCAGCGCCGCCCAGACCTGGCAGGCCACGCGCCAGCCGAACTCGTGTTCCAGCCAGCTCGACAGCGGCCAGCCCACCGTGCTGGCGAAGCCCGCGAAGAGCGTGATGCCGGTGATGGCATTGCGCGAGCCGTGCCCTTGGAGCCTCACCAAGCTGGCAAAGGCGGCCTCGTAGAGGCCGCCGCCCATCGCGATGCCCAGCAGCACCCAGGCGCCGAACAGGCCGTCTGCGCCTTGGGCCCAGGACAGCGACGCCAGCCCGAGCGCGAAGACGAGGCTGGTGCCTGCCAGCACCGGGCGGCCACCCCAGCGGTCGATGGCACGGCCGGCGTGGGGGCCGAACAGGGCGGAAACGACCAGGGCCGCGGAGAAGGCGGCAAACACCGTCGGCGTCGAGACGCCCAGATCGGCGGCCATCGGCACGGCCAGCATCGCTGGGAGGTAGTACGAAGAGGCCCAGGCCAGGGTTTGCGCCGTGCCCAGCGCCGCGACCACGGGTGCGCCGACGCCGTCGCGCTGGGCCACCGCTCAGCAGGCGACGCGCCCGCGCCTGGGGGTGGGGAGGCTGACCGTGCTCTGGCAGCTCGCGCCCTGGCAGCAGTGCGCCGAGAGGTAGTCCAGCAGCGCGTTCATCTGTCCGATGGCGGGGCGGTAGATGAGGTTGCGGCCGTTGCGCTCCTGGCTCACGAGTCCGGCGCTCATCAGTTCCTTGAGGTGGAAGGACAGGGTCGAGGCCGGCACGTCCAGCAGCGTGCACAGGGCGCTGGGGGTCAGGCCGTCGGGGCCGGCACCGACCAACGCCCGGAAGGCGCGCAGCCGCATGCCCTGGGACAGGGCGGCCAGCGCAGCGACGGCAGAACTCTCGTCCATCCAGGCCTTTCAGGCGCGCGCCGTGGTGGAGGGCGCCGAGGCGAAGTATCGCCTCTGGAAGCGCAGCGCGACGTTGACGAGCAGGATCATCACCGGCACTTCCACCAGCGGCCCGATGACCGCCGCGAAGGCCGCGCCCGAGTGAATGCCGTACACCGCGATGGCCACCGCGATGGCCAGCTCGAAATTGTTGCTGGCGGCAGTGAACGACAGCGTCACGCTCTTCTCGTAGCTGGCGCCCAGGCGCTTGCTCATGAAGAAGGAGAACAGGAACATCACCAGGTAGTAGATCAGCAGCGGGATCGCGATGCGCACCACGTCGAAGGGGATGCTGACGATGAGCTGGCCCTTCAGGCTGAACATGACGACGATGGTGAAGAGCAGGGCCACCAGCGTGATGGGGCCGATCTTCGGCACGAAGTTGGCGTGGTACCAGTCCTTGCTGACGAACTTCAGCATCACCGCCCGCGTCAGCACGCCGGCGAGGCACGGGATGCCCAGGTAGATGAACACGCTCTCGGCGATCTGTCCGATGGAGATGTCCACCACCGCGCCCGAGAGGCCGAACAGCGGCGGCAGCACGGTGATGAACAGCCAGGCGTAGATGCTGAAGAACAGCACCTGGAAGATCGAGTTGAAGGCCACCAGGCCGGCCGCGTATTCGGTCGAGCCGCGGGCCAGCTCATTCCAGACGATGACCATGGCGATGCAGCGCGCCAGCCCGATCATGATCAGGCCCACCATGTACTCGGGCTTGTCGGGCAGGAAGACGATGGCCAGCACGAACATCAGCACGGGCCCGACAACCCAGTTCTGCAGCAGCGACAGCCCCAGCACCTTGCGGTCGCGGAACACGTCGGCCAGCTCTTCGTAGCGCACCTTGGCGAAGGGCGGATACATCATGAGCATCAG